>JAHECC010000010.1:0-10820 GCA_024641965.1 Rubrivivax sp. | reverse complement strand
GGTGCCACTTTGCGCCGCCCCGCCAGCGCCTTGATCTCGCGCAGCACGTGCAGTGCGTCGATTGGTCGCGGCAAGCGCGCAGCCGCCCCGTCGGGCGCATTCCCGCCGATGAACACCGTGTCGCCCACGCGCGCGAGCCTGACCAGTTGTTCGACGGCATCGGCATGGTCGGCATCGGCGACGATGACGTCCGCCATGCTCAACTCCCGCACCTGCTCCAACGCCAGCGCCGGCTGCGCCGCCAGTCTGAAGAAGCTACCCAGCGTGCGATGCTCGAAATCGCTGAAGCCGTGCAGCGCGAGACGCAGGGTTGGGTTCATGGCAAGGTGGTGAAACGACAGCGCCGACGCGCCGCTGCGGATATTATCGGCAGCGCGTGCCGCCCCGCGCGCATCCTGGCGCGCCGCAAAATTGTGTCGGCGCAGCCGCCTACTCTGGAGTTCCCCATGCAGCCACTTCCAACACCCGCTCCGCAGGGCGCGGTCTGCCCATGAGCAGCATCTACGACTTCGAGGCCTTGTCCATCGACGGCAAGCCGGCGCATCTTGGCACGCAGCGCGGCAAGGTGATGCTGATCGTCAACACCGCCAGCGAGTGTGGTTTCACGCCGCAGTTCGCGGGCCTTGAAGACCTGTGGAAGGCCTACGCCGACCAGGGGCTGGTGGTGGTGGGCTTTCCGAGCAACCAGTTCGGCGGCCAGGATCCGGGCGCCAACGACCAGATCGCCTCGTTCTGCCAACTGAACTACGGCGTGAGTTTTCCGATGATGGCCAAGGTGGAGGTCAACGGTGCGAACGCGCACCCGCTGTGGATGTGGCTGACCGCGGAAGCGCCCGGCCTGCTCGGCAGCAAGTCGGTCAAATGGAACTTCACCAAGTTCCTGGTCGGCCGCGACGGCCAGGTCATCAAGCGCTATGCGCCCACCGACACACCTCAGTCGATGAAGAAGGACATCGAAGCCGCTCTCGCCGCGAAGGCCTGAGTCGATCACGAGGACAAGCGATGTTTGCCCATGTCGAGCCCTTTGCGGGCGACCCGATCCTCGCGCTGGTCGAGGTCTTCAACGCCGATGACCGGCCGCACAAGGTCAACCTGAGCATCGGCATCTACTTCGACGAGCAGGGGCACATCCCGGTGATGCGCTCGGTGCAGCAGGCCGAGGCGCGCGTGGTGGCCAAGGGCGGCCCCAAGCCCTACCTGCCGATCGAAGGCGCGGCCAACTTCCGCAGCGCGGTGCAGCGGCTGCTGTTCGGCGCCGGCCATAGGGTGCTGCGCGACAGGCGCGTGGCGACGATCCAGTCGGTAGGTTCGTCGGGCGGCCTGAAGGTCGGGGCCGACTTCATCAAGCGCTGGTTCCCGCAGGCTGAAGTCTGGGTCAGCGACCCGACCTGGGACAACCACCGCTCGATGTTCGAAGGCGCCGGCATCCAGGTCAACAACTACCCCTACTACGACGCAGATGGTGGCGGGGTGCGCTTTGCCGACATGCTTGAGGCGCTGCAGCGTATCCCGAAGGGCAGCGTGGTGCTGCTGCACGCCTGCTGCCACAACCCCACCGGCGTGGACCTGAGCCGCACGCAGTGGGACCAACTGATTCCGCTGCTGAAAGAACGCGCACTTCTGCCCTATCTGGACCTGGCCTATCAGGGCTTCGGCGACGGCATCGACGAGGACGCCTACGCGGTGCGGGCGCTGGCCGATGCCGGCGCCAGCTTCTTCGTCGCCAATTCCTTCAGCAAGAGCATGAGCGTGTACGGCGAGCGCTGCGGTGCCCTGAGCGTGGTCTGCCCGGACGCCCGGCAGGCCGAACATGTTCTCGGGCAGATGAAGTTCACGGTGCGGCGCAACTACTCCAGCCCGCCGATCCACGGCGGGCAGATCGTCGCGCATGTGCTCGACGATGCCGACCTGCGCCCGATGTGGGAGGCAGAACTGGCCGCCATGCGCGAACGCATCCTGGTGATGCGCAAGGCCTTGCACGGCGTCATCAGCGCCAAGGTGCCGGGTCGCAACTTCGACTACTTCCTGACCCAGCGAGGCATGTTCAGCTACACCGGCTTGAGCGCGCTTCAGGTGGATCGGCTGCGCGAACAGTACGCGGTCTATCTTGTGCGCTCAGGGCGCATCTGCGTGGCCGGGCTGAACAGCGGCAACGTCGAGCGCACGGCACAGGCCATGGCCGAGGTGCTGGCAGCTTGAGCATGCGGCGCCGGCACCTGACGCGGATGCTCTTGGGCATGTTCGCCGTAGGTGGCGCGTGGCGCGCGCAGGCGCAACGGAAGTTCCCCGACGTCATTGCGGTCAAGGTGCGTGCCGCGGGCACGAACAGCTTCGACTTCGATGTCACCGTGTCTTCGCCCTACGACACACCGCAGCGATATGCCGATGGCATGCGCGCACGCAGCGCCGATGGCAAGGTCTATGGCGAACGCAAGCTGTGGCACGACCACGCCAACGAGCAGCCCTTCACGCGCGACCTCTATGGTGTCAAGGTGCCCGCAGGCGTGAGCACGCTGCTCATCGAGGCGCGCGACCAGCAGTTCGGCTATGGCGGCAAGACGGTCGAGGTGCGTCTGCCCGGGCGTTGAGCGCGGCCCGCGCTTCGCCGGCTCGCGCGTCGGTCGCGCCGATCAAGCGGCCGGCAGCGCCAGGTTCACGGTGGTGCCCTGGCCCGGCGTGCTGCGCACCGTCACGCTGCCGCCGTGCAGCTCGGCGATGCGCTTGACGATCGCCAGGCCAAGCCCCTTGCCGCCTTCGCCGGAGGCCGGCGCGACGCTTTTGCGGCTTTGGTAGAAGCGGTCGAACAGGTGCGGCAGGTCGGCCGCGGCGATGCCCGCACCGGTGTCGGACACGCTGACGCGCACCTGGTCGCCGACACACTGCGCCCTCAGCGCGATGCGCGCCCCGGCCGGGCAGAACTTCAGCGCGTTGTCCACCAAGTTGGCCACCGCACGCTCGAACAACTCGATGTCCAGCGAGGCACGTGCCGGCGGCCCAGTCGCGGCCTCGGCCGCCAGCGACACGCCGAGCGCCTGGGCGCGGGGTGCGAAGCGCAGCGCGATGTCGCCCAGCAGTTCGCCCACGTCGAGTTGTTCGCGCCGCAGTGCGAACTGCGGCTCGTCGAGCAACGCCAGATCGCCCAGCGATTGCAGCAGCCGCGCCGCATTGCGTGTATTGCGCAGCGCCACCTCGAGCAGTTGCCGGTCGTCGGCGCGCGCCGGGTCGGCGGCCAAGCGTGCGTCCAGCGTTTCCAGGCAGGTGGCGGTGGCGGTCAGCGGCGAGCGCAAGTCGTGCGACAGGTTGCTGACACCCTCGCGGCGGAAATGGTCGACGCGACGCAAGGCCTCCCATTGGCGTCGCAGGGTGTCGAGCATGCTGCGAAAGCCCTGGCTCAACTGGCCGAATTCGTCCCTGGTGTGCTGCTGCGGCCAGCGGAACGCGCCTTTGTCCGGTGCGCCGCCGTCCAGACCCTCGCGGGTCACCGACGCCACGGCCTGGCTCAGCTGGCGCAGCGGTCGCGTGACCACGCCGATGATCCAGGCGGCCAGCGCGGTGGTCAGCGTCACGAAGGCGATGATGAAACCCAGCGCCGGCAACGCGAAACTGCTGCGCAACGCGGCAAAACGTCCCTCCGGCAGTGTCGCCTTGTGGAGCACCAGATAGAGGTAGCCGGCCACGGCTTCGTCGTTGCGGATCACCGCACGCCGCAAGGGCCGCGCGGCGATGACCGCATCGGCATCCATGCGCTCGGGATCGTCGCCCATCACATAGGGCATCGGTTCGTCGCCGATGGCCTGCATCACCGGCTCCAGTGCGACCTTGAAGCCCGCTGGCAGTCGCACCTGGCCGCTTGCGGCCAGTACCGTGCCGTCGCGGCCCAGCAGATAAAGCTGGGTATCGGGTTCGAGCAGCACCAGGCTGCGCAGGAACTCGACGAACTCCTGCGGATGGCGCTCGTGCAGCGCCAGCAGGTCGCCATGCTGCTGCACCACCCGGCCGAGGAAGGCACTGGCGCGGTAGTAGTTGCTTTCATGCTCGAAGCGCTGGAACGCGAACAGCACCGTGAGCACCACGCCCAGTGCGGTGAAGGCGCCGGTGATGAAGATGACAAGGGCAATCTTGAACCGAACGGTCACGAGGAGCCCGTGGAGCGAATCGAGCGGCCACCGCGGCGCCGGCTTTGTCGGTCCGCCAGGGGCGCCCCCCCTGGGGGGGAGCGGCGAAGCCGCTTCGGGGGGGTCATGCTTCCCGCATCTTGTAGCCGGCACCGCGTACCGTCAGGATGATCTGCGGGTGCATCGGGTCGGCTTCGAGCTTGTTGCGCAGGCGGTTGATGTGCGTCGTCACCGTGTGTTCGTAGCCGTCGTGGCTGTAGCCCCACACGGCGTCGAGCAATTGCGCACGCGAGAACACATGCCCCGGGTGCTTGGCGAAGTGCAGCAGCAGGTCGAACTCCAGCGCGGTGAGTTCCAGCGCCACACCGGCGTGGCGCACCTGCCGTTTGGCCGCTTCGATCTCCAACTGGCCGTTGCGCACGATGCGGGGCCCCGCGATGGCGGAGCCCTGCGCCGCGCGATGCATCTCGGCACGGCGCAGCAGCGCCTTCACCCGTGCCAGCAGTTCGGCCAGCGAGAAGGGCTTGGTCAGGTAGTCGTCGGCGCCCAGTTCCAGGCCGAGCACGCGGTCGAGCTCGGTGGATTTGGCCGTGAGCATCAGGATCGGCATGCTCTGGCCGCGCGCGCGCAGAGCCTTGCACACCTCCAGCCCATCGAGCCCCGGCATCATCAGATCCAGGATCAGCATGTCGCTGGGGCGATCGGCCTGGCTGGCCAGCACGGCCGGCCCGTCGGCGACGGCCGCCACCTCGTAGCCTGCGCTGCGCAGGTTCATCACCAGCAGGTCGCGGATGTCGGACTGGTCCTCGGCGACCAGGATGTGCGGCGGCATGTGCCATTGTCGCGCCGCGCCGCACGCACCTTACGCAAATGTGAGGTGGCTGTGATCTTCGGCGAGCTTTGCGCGAGGTGCAGCGGCCAAAGTGGCGCCATCGAGACCCGATCCGGAGCACTGCATGCAAGCCGCCGCCACCTCAAGCACCGCGCCCCGCCACCATGCCGTCGCACCGGGCTGGCCGGAGCTGCTGGCGCAGCGTACCTACCTGCTGCGCTTTGCGCAGCGCAAGCTGCAGGACCCGGCATTGGCCGAGGATGTGGTGCACGATGTGTTCGAGGCGGTGCTGCGCGGCCGCGCACGTTTTGCCGGCGAATCCTCGCTGCGCACCTGGCTGACCGGCGTGCTCAAGCACAAGCTGGTCGACCTGGTGCGCCGACGTGCCGGCCCCGTCAGTCTGGAAACGCAGACGGACGGCACGCAGGCGCTGGACATCGAGTGCCCGTTGCCCCGGCCCGAGCAGGTCGCCGAACAGCGCCAGCGGCTGCGCCAGACGCTGCGCCGCATCGACGCGCTGCCCAGCGGGCTGCGTGATGCCATGCGGCTGCGCGTGCTGCACGACCAGCCGACCGAACAGGTGTGCCAGGCATTGGGCATCAGCGAGCAGAACCTGTTCGTGCGCCTGCACCGGGCGCGAAAGCAACTGCTGAGCTGAGGCGCTTCAGATGAGCAGCGACGACAGCGGCGGCACGGCCACGCCGCTGACCTTCGACACGGTCGCCGCGGCCGCGTCCATTTCGACCAGCGTGCCGGCATCCATCGGCAAACGTTCGGCACGCGCGCGCCGCGACGCACGCTCCGGGTCGCCCGGCACGAGGATCGGCTCGTCGCCGTCGCGCAGCTTCGCCGACTGCACCCAGTCGACGAAGGCATTCACCTCGGAGCCGAAGAGCTGCTGGTCGCTCAAGCGCGCCGGATCGAAGACCAGCGCCAGCATGTTGTTCCAGATGCCGTACTTGGCCGTCAGATGGGCGGGCCGGGTGGTGTCGCCGCCGGTCAGCGCCGCGCCGAGCATCTCGCACACCATCGCCAGCGCATAACCCTTGTGCTGGGCAAAGGGCACCAGCGCGCCGCCGGGGCCGCCGTCGGCCGGGAACAGCGCGGCTGGGTCGTCGGTGTAGTTGCCCTGCAGGTCCATCAGCATGTCGCCCGGCACTTTCTTGCCGCTGTTGAAGGCCACGCGCACCTTGCCCATGGCGATGGCGCTGGTGGCGTAATCCAGCACCACCGGCTCGCGCCCGGGCACGGGGATGCCGACGGTGAAGGGGTTGGTGACGTAGCGCGCCTCGATGCCGCGGAAGGGCGCCACCACCGGCTTGCTCAGTGCGTTGGTGAAGTGCACCGAGATCAAACCTGCCGCGACCGCCTGTTCGGCCCAGTGGCCGATGCGGCCGATGTGGTGCGCATGGCGCAGGCCCATCACGCACACGCCGTGCTGGCGCGCACGCTCGATGGCCAGGTTCATCGCCTCGTAGGCCATGCTCTGGCCCATGCCGCGCTGTGCGTCCAGGCTGAGCATGCTGCCGTTGTCGCTGAGTACCTTGACATGCTGGTTCAGTTGCAGCTCGCCGGCCTGCCACGACTGCACGTAGCGTGGCGCCATGCCCACGCCGTGCGAATCGTGCCCGGCCAGGTTGGCGCCGACCAGGTGCTCTGCCGTGAGGCGAGCCTCGTCGGCGCTGCAGCCTGCGGCAAGCCAGAGTTGTTCGACCCAGCGCCGCAGCGCTGCCGTGGGAAGGATGTGTTCGGTCATGCCCGGCATTGTGCGGCAGCGCGTCGCCTGCGACACTGGCCCTCCCATATTCGGCAGCGGAGAGCGACCATGACGCAGACGATCGACGACCTTGATGCCATCACCCAGGTGGTGCAGCTGTACATCGACGGTGCCGCAGGCGACGTGGCCAAGCTGCGCGCCGCCTTCCATGCCGACGCGCGCATGTACGGCCACATCGGCAAAGTGGAGCATGCCATCCCGATCACCGGTTTCTTCGACATGGTGGCCGGCGCGAAGGGCTCGCTCGCCGGGCCTCGCTACAAGGCGAAGATCGTGTCGATCCATGTCACCGGCGACGCCGGCATGGCGGTGCTGGCCGAGCAGGACTACCTGGGCTGCGACTTCATCGACTACTTCTCGGTGGCGCGCATCGGCGGCGAGTGGAAGATCGTCAACAAGACCTACGCCCACACCGGGGGTCGGCTGCCGGGGGCGTGACTCACACTCGCTGCGCGACCTGCTGCACCAGCGCGCGCAGCCATTGCTGCGCCGGCTCGGCGTCGCGGCGCAGGTGCCACATCATCGTCACTTGCATCGAGCCCATGTCGAAGGGCAGCTCGCGCACCAGCAGTTGTGATTCGTGGCCGGTGGCCGGCACGAAGACGCGGGGTAGCACGGTCAGCAGGTCGGACTGCGTCAATACTCGACCGGCAGTGAAGTACTGGTTGACGGTGAGCACGACGCGCCGCCGTCGGCCGAGCGCCGTCAGCGTGCGGTCGACATAGCCCATCGCGCGCCCGGTGGCGCTGGCCAGCAGATGGGTTGCGGCGCAGTACGCGTCCAGCGTCAGCGGCTGCTCGGCCAGCGGGTGGCCGCGGCGCATCAGGCATACGAAGCGCGTGTCGAACAGCGTGGACTGCCGCAGCGCCGCATTGCCGCCTTCGGCCCACAGCGCCGTCACCGCCTCGGGGAAATGGCCAATGGCCACATCGGCTTCGCCTTGCTGAAGCAGGCGGCGCGGCTCGCTGGTGGTCAGCGGCAGCACGCGCAGGTTGCACAAGGCCTGTTCACGCTCGATCGCGGCCACCAGCGCCGGTGTCAGCAGCGCCGCGCCGGCGTCGGTCATCGCCAGGCGGAAAGTGATCGCTTCGCGCCTGGGGTCGAACTGGCCCGGCGCCAACGCCTGCTGCAGTTGTGACAGTGCCGTGCGCACCTGGGGCCACAGGGCTTCCGCCTTGGGTGTTGGCAACATGCCATGCGCGTGGCGCACGAACAGCGCCTCGCCCACTGCTTGGTGCAGGCGCTTCAGCGCGTGGCTTGCCGCTGGCTGAGTGATCGCTAACACCTCCGAAGCACCAGTCAGGCTGCCTTCCGTCATCAGTGCGTCGAAGATCCGAAGCAGGTTCAGGTCAAGTGTGCGGAAGTTCAATGGTCACCCAGATATGCAGGATGTTTATATCTTACATAGATAGTTTTCATTGGCATAACATCAGGGTAAACCCGATATTCCTTTCACCGGCCAAGCGGCCGGAGCAACGCCCACAAGGCGATGAAAGGGAGAAAACGACATGACTGCCATCAGACACTTTCCCAACACACCGCTGCGGCACACCACCGCAGCCCCATGGCGCTGGCAGGCACCCGCCTGGCTGCTGAGTGCCTGGCAAACCATGGAGCGCTTCGGCTACCGGCGCGCGGCTTGGGAACTCGAAATCCAGGCACGGCATCGTGATGCGAGCGACCCGCAGATGGCGCGCCAACTCCGTGCCACGGCCGACACATGCCGCCGCGCCGCATTGCCGACGTCGGCAAGGAGCGGATCATGAACGCGCTGCACATCCATGGCGGCCACGCTGCTGGGCTGGCGCAGCCACGTGCTGCGCGACTCGGTGCCGCCGCATGGCTGGCGCTGTGGCGCCTGGTCGGGCAGTTCGGTCGGCAGCAGAGCCCGCCCGTGCGCAATGCCGCTGCGGAAGCCAACGAAGTGCGCGAACTTGCCTGGCAGGTCCGGCGCCACGACCCGCGTTTCGCGGACGACCTGTACGCTGCCGCCGACCGCCACGAGTGGCTGTACGGATGAGGTGTGACGTGCGGGTGCTGCTCAGATGCAGCGCCCGCCGTCGACCTCCATCGCTACGCCGGTGATCATCGAGGCCTCGTCGCTGCACAGGAAGCACGCGGCGTTGCCCAGGTCTTCGGGCTGGGAGAAGCGGCCGATCGGAATCGTCGCCAGGAATTTCGCTCGCATCTCCGGCGTGTCCTCCCCCATGAAGGTCTTGAGCAGCGGCGTTTCGCCGGCCACCGGGTTGAGCGCGACGACGCGGATGCCGAAGGGCGCCAGTTCCACCGCCAGCGCGCGCGTGGCGGTGATGACCCAGCCCTTGCTGGCGTTGTACCAGCTCAAGCGCGGACGCGGGCTGACGCCGGCGGTGCTGGCCATGTTCAGGATCACGCCGTGCTTCCTCGACTTGAAGCGCGGCACGATTTCCCTCGTGGCCAGGTAGATCGCCTTCATGTTGACCGCGACGATGCGGTCGAATTCGTCCTCGCTGACGTCTTCGGTCGGCGTAGGCACATGCGACACGCCGGCGTTGTTGACCAGGATGTCGAGCGGGCCGAAACGCGACTCGGCAGCAGCGATCATCGCGTGCGTGTCGGCGGCGGAGGCGACATCGGCGCGGAGCGCCGCGGCCGCGCCGCCGAAGGCTTGCGCCACGCGCTCGGCGCCTTCGAAGTTGCGGTCGACGACCAGCACCTTCGCGCCTTCGGCAACGAACTTGCGCACGATGCCTTCGCCGAAACCGGAGCCGCCGCCGGTGACGATCGCGACCTTGTCCTGCAGTCTCATGGTGGGGTCCTCAGCCGTGGTGGATGGCCACGGTCTTCAAGGTTGAAAAGCCATACAGCGCCTCGAAGCCCTTCTCGCGCCCGTGGCCCGAGGCCTTGACGCCGCCGAAGGGCAGTTCGATGCCGCCGCCGGCGCCATAGTTGTTGACGAAGACCTGGCCGCATTTCAATGCGCGCGCCAGGCGCAGAGCGCGGCTGCCGTCGCGCGTCCACACGCCGGCCACCAAGCCGAAGGCGGTGCCGTTGGCGATGGCCAGCGCCTCGGCCTCGCCGTCGAAAGGAATCACCACCTGCACCGGGCCGAAGATCTCCTCCTGCGCCAGGCGGTGCGTGGCCGCCACCCCGGCCACCAGCGTGGGCCGCACGTAGTAGCCGTCGGCACTGGCGCTTTCGGCGAGGTTGGCCTCGGCGACGATGTTCAGGCCGCTGTCGCGCGCCAGCGTCAGGTAACCCTCGATCAGCTCGCGCTGCCGCGCCGAGATCACCGGCCCCACTTCCAGGTCGGCCAGCGCCGGGCCGACGCGCAGGTTGCGGTAGCGCGCCGCCATGCGCGACACCACCTCGTCGAAGACCGTGCGTTCGACCAGGATGCGCGACGCCGCCGAGCAGGTCTGCCCCGCGTTCTGGATGCCGCCGTTTACCAGGAAGGGCAGCGCGGCGTCCAGGTCGGCATCGGCAAAGACGATCTGCGGGCTCTTGCCGCCGAGTTCCAGCGTCACCGGCACCGTATGCCGGGCCGCGGCGGCCTGAATCAGCCGGCCCACCGCCACCGAGCCGGTGAAGGACAGGTGCTGCACATCGGCGTGCGCCGACAGTGCCGCGCCGGCCTCCTCGCCCAGCCCTGGCACCACGTTCAGCGCGCCTGCGGGCAGGCCGGCTTCATCGGCGATGCGGGCGAAGGCGAGGGCCGTCAGGCAGGCTTCCTCGGCCGGCTTCAATACGCAGGCGTTGCCCATGGCCAGCGCCGCGCCGACGCTGCGCCCGATGATCTGCATCGGGTAGTTCCACGGCACGATGTGGCCGGTGACACCATGCGGCTCGCGCAGTGTCAGCGCGGTGTAGCCGGCCGCGAAGGGGATGGTCTCGCCCATCACCTTGTCGGCGGCGCCGCCGTAGAACTCGAGGTATCGCGCCAGCGCCAGAGCATCGGCGCGGCCCTGGCGCAAGGGCTTGCCCACGTCCAGCGCCTCCAGCCGCGCCAGTTCCTCGACCTTTTCCAACACCTTGGCCGACATGCGCAGCAGCAAGCGGCCACGGTCGGCAGCCGCCAGGCGACCCCAGGCGCCGAGCAGCGCGGCCTGGGCAGCGG
>JAHECC010000116.1 GCA_024641965.1 Rubrivivax sp. | reverse complement strand
TTCGGCCAGGCGCGCTTCAGGTGCGTCGCGGCGGCACGCACCGTGTCGGCATTGATCAGGTTCTTGAAAGCCTCGGCCATCAGCCGATCAGTTCAGTCCAGCGCGACCGGCAGCGTGCGCCAGCCGCGAAAGCGCAGGCGCGGGTCGCGCTCTGGTGTCCCACGCAGGCGCAGGCCGGGGCAGCGCTCCAGCAGCCGGCCGAAGGCGATGCGCGCCTCGAGCCGCGCCACGTTCATGCCGGCACAGGCGTGCGCACCCTGACCGAAGGCCAGATGCGGGTTCGGCTTGCGCGCGATGTCGAGCCGCTCGGGGTCGTGAAACACGGTCTCGTCGTGGTTCGCGCTGCCGATGGCCAGTGTGATGAAACTGCCCTCGGGCAGATCGACGTCGCCGACGCGCATCGCTGCGGTGCTCATGCGGTTGTTCAGCTGCAGCGGGCTCTCGAAGCGCAGCAGTTCCTCGACCGCGGTGTCGATCAGCGAGCGGTCGTTCAGCAGCCGCTGCCACTGGTCGCGATGCGTCAGCAGCGCATGCGTGCCGTTGCCGATCAGGTTGGTGGTGGTCTCGTGGCCGGCGTTGAGCAGGAAGATGCAGTTGTGCAGCAACTCCAGCTCGCTCAGGCGCTCGCCGCCCACCTCGCCCTGGATCAGCCGCGTCAGCACATCCACCTGCGGGTCGCCCGGATGTTGTCGGCGCCGCGCCACCAAGCCCGTGAGGTAACGCTTGAATTCGCTCACGGCCGCGTTGCCGGTGGCCAGAACCTGCTGCGATGGCGCCGGCTCCAGCGCGCCCAGGATCGCCAGCGACCAGCCGCGCAAAGGCGCTCGGTCGGCATGCGGCACCTCGAGCAGGTTGCCGATCACCTCGACCGGGATGCGCGCGGCGAAGTCCTCGATCAGGTCGGGCGATTCCAGTTCCACCAGCCGATCGAGCAGCGCTTCCACCAGTGCCAATACGCCGCTTTCCATGCGCGCGATGGCGCGCTGGTTCAAGGCACCCAGCAGCAGCCGACGCACGCGTGTGTGCAGCGGCGGGTCATTGAACACCAGGCTGGTGGTGTGGTGCTCGTACAGCGGCGAGTCGCCGAACTTCGGCGCGAACTCGCGCTGCTTGTCGGAGCTGACCCGCGTATCGCGGTACACCGCCAGCACGTCGGTGTGGCGCGTCACCAGCCAGCTGCCGGGCCCGATGGCGTGCACCGGGTCGTGCGCGCGCAGCGCCGCATAAACCGGGTAGGGGTTGTCGACGAAGCCGGGAGGCGGGTCGATCAGCCGGAAGTCGCGGGCAATGCCAGGGATAATCTTGGCCATGTTCACCGGCATCGTACAAGGCATTGCCGAGGTCGCACAGGTGGCCGAGCGGCCGGGTTTGCGCAGCTTCAGGCTGCGCTTTCCGACCGGCTTCGCTCAGGGCCTGGAAATCGGCGCCAGCGTCGCCGTCGACGGCGTGTGCCTGACCGTCACTGCGCTGCACGGCGGCGATGCGGCCGATTTCGACGTGATGCAGCAAAGTCTGTCGCTGACCACACTGGCCGGTCTGAAGACCGGCTCGCATATCAACGTCGAGCGCGCGGCGAAGAAGGGTGCCGAAGTCGGCGGCCATGTGCTGTCGGGCCATGTCGACGTGATGGGCACGCTGGCCGGCGTGAGCCGGCCGCAGAACAACCATGTGCTGCGCATCGCGCTGAGCGCGCCGTGGATGCGCTATGTCTTTGCCAAGGGCTACATCGCCGTCAACGGCGCCAGCCTGACCGTGTCCGAGGCGCAGCGTGAGCCCGGCGGCGGCGGCTGGTTCGAGGTCTGGCTGATTCCCGAAACGCTGCGCATGACCACCTTCGGCGCCAAGCAGCCGGGCGATGCGCTGAACATCGAGATCGAGCGCGCGACCCAGGTCATGGTGGACACGGTGCGCGACGCGCTCGACGAGCGCCTGGGCCCGCTGCTGCCCGCGCTGCGTGTGCTGCTGGCCGAGCGCGGTGTGGACGTGGATGCGCTGTCGGCGCCGTTGCCACTGCCGCCGGGCGGCTGAGTCAGGACCAGCCTGCGTCGACGACGAAATCCTGCGCCGTGATCATGCGCGCGGTGTCGGCCGCCAGGAACAGCGCCATGTGCGCGATGTCGGTGCCGACGATGCGCCCGGGGATGCAATGGTTCTCGTCCATCGCGCGCTCGCCGGCCTCGTCGACCCACAGCGCGCGCTGGCGCTCGGTCATGACCCAGCCGGGCACGATGCAGTTGACGCGGATGTTGTCCTTGCCGAGGTCGCGCGCCAGGCTGCGCGTCAGGCCGGTCATGGCCGACTTGGCGGTGACGTAGATCGACAGCATCGCCGTCTTGTTCTTCCAGCTGCCCGAGCCGATGTTGACGATGGCGCCGCCGCCGCGCTCGCGCATCGACGCCAGCACCGCTTGCGTGGCGAAGTAGTGTGGCCGCAGGTTGATGGCGACGCGTTCGTCGAAGTATTCAGGCGTGACCTCGTCGATGACGTGGCGCTCATCGTTGGCGACGTTGTTCACCAGCACGTCGACGCCGCCCAGGCGCTGCTGCAGCTTGGCCATGGCCGTGCGCAGTGCAGCCACGTCGCGCACGTCGCAGGGCTCGAAGCAACTGCCTTGGGTGGTTTGCGCCAGCGCGGCGCCGGTTTCGACATCTCGATCGAGAAAGCCGACGCCACAGTCCTGAGCGGCAAAGGCGCGCACGATGTCGGCGCCGATGCCGCTGGCGCCGCCGGTGACGATGACCTTGCGCCCCTTAAGGCTGTGAAAGCTCACGCCGGCGAAGCGGGGTGGCTCATGCGATCGGGCGCTCATACCGTGCCGGTGCTCGAAGCCGCCCACATGGCCTCAGTCCGCGGCCGCGGCCATCAGGGCGCGGCCCATCAGTTCGTGCAGCTTGTTCACCGCCTTCAGCGGCCGCACCATGACCTTGAAGTGGTCGATCTTGCCGGCCGCGTTCCAGTGGATCATGTCGATGCCGTTGATTGCGATGCCTTCGACCGTGCATTCGAACTCCAGCACCGACGCGTCCGGCCCATGCCACTGGTTCAGGTAGCGAAAGCTGTCGTTGTTGAGCACCTGTGTCGCCGCGGCCAGGTACTTGAAGGTGATGTCCTTGCCAACCTGCGGCGTGTGCACCACGGGCGAGACGAAGACCACCTCGTCGGCCAGCAGATCGCGCAATGCGCGCAGGTCGCGCGAGGTGGCGACGTGATGCCATTTCTCGATGGCAGGAGGTGTCTTGTCGTGCATCTCTGGGCTCGCGGATGAAAGGCGGCTTCATCGTAGCATCGGCCACCCCGCCGTCCACACCGCAGGAGCCCCGATGAGCAGCGACGACATCGTCGAACAACTGAACAGCCACCAGGCCGCGGTCATCAAGACCTTCAAGGGCCGCGTGCTGGCGATCGCGCCCGAGCGCAAGGAACTGCGCATGGAATTCGACATCAGCCTGGCGTACTGCCATACCGTGGACATCGTGCAGGGCGGTGTGATCACCCTGATGCTCGACGCAGCGATGGCGCACGCGGTGCTGGCCCACGATCATTTCAAGACACGCGTGTCGTCCATCGACATCCATGTCAGTTTTCTTCGCCCGGCGCGTGCTGGGCTCTTCAATGCAGTGGCCACGATCGTCAAGTCCGGCCGCACCATTGCGTTCCTGCGCGCCGAGTTGTTCAACGACAAGAGCGAGTTGGTGGCCACCGCCACGTCCTCTGCGCACCTGACGCGCGAGCATCACTGAACTCATCCTCGGCGGCTTGACGGACATCAACGCCGCCTGACCGGTGTGTGGCTACCCTGCTCGGGTTTTCACCTATGCGGCTGCGGCCCGCGCCCGGCCGACGTTCCCATGTCCCAAACGACTGCCGCCGGCACCGCTGACGACCTGATGGCGCTCGCGCTCGGCGGTGGCCTGTCGCCGTTGCGTCTGGGCGGTCGCACGCTGTTGCCGGTGGTGCAGGGTGGCATGGGTGTGGGCATCTCGGCGCACCGGCTGGCCGGCACGGTGGCTGCGCTCGGCGCCGTCGGCACGATCTCGTCGGTCGACCTGCGACGGCAACACCCCGACCTGATGGCGCGCACGCGCGAACTGCCGCCCGGTGAAGCCGCCACTGCGGCGGCCAAGCGCGACATCGACGCCGCCAACCTCGAGGCACTGGAGCGCGAAATCCGCACCGCACGCGAGCTGTCTGGCGGGCGCGGCCTGCTGGCCATGAACGTGATGCGCGCAGTCAGCGAGTACGGGCCGTCGGTGACGCGAGCACTCGAATGCGGCATCGACGCGGTGGTGGTCGGTGCCGGGCTGCCGCTGGACCTGCCCGATCTGGCGCAGGGTCACCCCGACGCGCTGCTGCTGCCGATCTTGTCGGACGCACGCGGCGTGCAGTTGCTGGTGCGCAAGTGGGAGCGCAAGAAGCGCCTGCCAGACGCCATCGTCATCGAGCACCCGCGCCTGGCCGGCGGCCACTTGGGCGCGGCGAAGATTGCCGATCTGGCCGATCCGCGCTTCGATTTCGAGAACGTCATTCCTCAGTCGCTGGCCTTCCTGCGCTCAGCCGGTATCGACAAGGACATCCCGCTGATCGCCGCCGGCGGCATTCGCAGCCACGCCGACATCGCGCGCGTGCAGGCGCTGGGTGCTGCCGCGGTGCAACTCGGCACGCCGTTCGCCGTGACCGTTGAAAGCGATGCGCACGCCGAATTCAAGCGCGTGCTGGCCGAGGCGCGCGACGAGGACATGGTCGAGTTCACCAGCGTGGCCGGCTTGCCGGCACGTGCCGTGGCCACGCCCTGGCTGCGCAACTACCTGAAGGCCGAGCCGCGCCTGCAGGCCAAGGCGCATGTCAAGCCACGCTGCACGCTGGCCTTCGATTGCCTGGCGCAATGCGGCCTGCGCGACGGCCTGGAAGGCTGGGGCCAGTTCTGCATCGACACCCAACTCGCCGCCGCGCTGCGCGGCGACCTGAAGAAGGGCCTGTTCTTCCGCGGCGTGGGGGCCTTGCCCTTCGGTGCGCAGATCCGCAGCGTGCATGACCTGATGCAACGGCTGCTCACGCAGCCACAGCCGGCCCTGGCCTGATCAGGATGCCTTGGCCTTCATCGGGCAGCTGCTGATGCCCAGAAGCGTGTAGGCCGGGCACCAGCCGATGGCGCCGGTGATGATCGGTACCACGCCGATCCAGCCCCACACACCGATGGTGCCAGTGAGCGTCAGGGCCACCAGTATCAAGCCGGCGACGATGCGCAGCGTGCGGTCGATGTGGCCTTCGTTGGTCTTCATGGCTTGACTCCTCCATTGCCGCCACGATGGTGGCGCGATGAAGCCAGTATGCGCAGCGCGCCGTGCCGGGTCTGTGACCTGGGTCACCGTGCCGTGGCTTCGCCGGCGGCCATTGCGCGCAGCGCGGCGGCATCGCGCACATCGATGCGCTCGCGCCCGATGGCCACCCAGCCGGCGCGCTCGAAGCGCTTGAGCAGGCGCGTGACGATCTCGCGCACGGTGCCCAGCTCGTCCGCGAGCGTCTGGTGCGTGGCCTGCACCGTCGGCCCATGGCCCAGCAGGGCAGCGGCCAGGCGCTGGTCCAGGCGCTGGAAGGCCACCGCCTCGGCCAGGCTCATCAGGTCGGCCAGGCGATCGGCGAAAACGCCGAAGACAAAGCGCCGGAAGGGTTCATGCGCCAGCGCCTGCTCGAAGCCGGCAGGCGACAGCAGCATCAGCCGTGTCGGCATGGTGGCCACGCCATGCGCCGACAGCGCTGTGCTGCCGAACAGGCAGCTGGCCGAAACCACGCAAATCTCGCCGGGCCCGACCCGGTACAGCTCCAGAGAGCGGCCCGTTGCCGAACCGCGTGCCACGCGCACTTCGCCCTCCAGTACCAGCGGGAAGCCACGGCAGGGCGCCGCTTCCTCGAACAGCACGGCGCCGGCGTCGACCTGCGCTGCGACCATGCCCCGCAGCTGCAAGGCCGCGCGCAACGCTGCCGGCAGTGCAGCCAGAGCCGGATAGAGGCCCGCCAGGTCGGCAGGCCACGCTGGCCCAGCCGACGCCTGACGGTTCATCAGACCACCCCGGCGCTGCGCAGTGCAGCAATGGCCGCGTCGTCGTAACCCAGCGTGGCCAGGATTTCCTGCGTGTGTTGTCCCAGGCTAGGCGCGCTGCGCTCGAACACGGCCGGGTCCGCCGACATCGTCACCGGATGCGGCGCCAGCGGCGCATGCTGCGTGCTGGCGCTGACGGGTCGATCCACCAGCAGGCCCGCCTGGCGGATGTGCGCTTCGTCCAGCGCCTGCTGCGGGCTCAACACCGGCGCGGCCGGTATCTTCGCCTTGGCCAGCGCCGCCAGCACGGTGTCGAGCGTGCGCGTCGCGCACCACTCGGCCATCACTTCGCTGATGGCTTGGCTATGGTTGCCGCGCTGCTCGTCGTCGGCGAAACGCGGGTCGTCGATCAGATCTTCACGGCCGATCAGCTTGCACCAGCGCGCAAACATCCACTGGCCGATGGTGGCCACCACCAGCCAGCCGTCGCTGGCGCGAAACAGGTCGCTGGGCGCGGCGGCGTAGCCGCGGCTGCCCTGGGGTACGCGGTCGGGCGCCTTCAGTGACTGCTCGATCAGGATCGGATTGCTGATGATCAACGACGTGCGCAGCAGCGAGCCTTCGACGAGCTGGCCCTTGCCACTGCGCTCGCGCGACCACAGCGCGGCCAGCGTGCCCATCGCCAGCGCCTGTGCGGTGGAGACGTCGACATAGGGCACGCCGAAGCGCGCCGGCGCGTCGGGCAGCCCCGACATGAACATCGCACCGCTCATCGCCTGGCCGATGGAGTCGAAACCGGGCTGGTCGCTCAAGGGCCCGCCGGGGCCGTAGGCGGTGACGGTGGCGAGCACGATGCGTGGGTTCAGCGCAGACACCGTGGCGTAGTCCAGCCCGAGCTGGCGCAGCGTGGCCGGCGGCAGGTTGGCCACCACCACGTCGGCCGTCTCGACCAACTGGCGCACGATGCGTCGGCCGTCATCGCTGGCCAGGTCCAGCGTCAGGCAGCGCTTGTTGCGGTTCATCTGCAGGTACAAAGCGCCGTCGCCGGTGTCGGCCGCTCGCGGCACGAAGCGGTCCTCGCCGCCTTCGATGCGCTCGATGCGGATCACGTCTGCGCCCAGGTCACCCAGCAGCGCGGCGCAGTAGGGTCCGGCGATGAAGCGGCCGAAGTCGAGGACGCGGATGCCGGTGAGCAGGGGCATGAGGGACCTTGATCAATGCGTCGAGTGCGCCGGAGTCTAGCGCGCGGCCTTGCACGGCATTGACCGACCTCAACGTGCCGGTTGCGACTTGCGCCGAACATGGGGGTGTTGAAGATGCACAGGAGGTATGCACCATGAGCGCTCACCTGACCGCCGGGCAACGTGCTCTGCTGCAAGCCACGCTCACCCGCCGCCAGCATGAGCTGGACCAGCGTCTGGCCGAACACCAGGGGGGGTTGTCCAGGGCTGAACATGCGCGCGAATTCCTCGCGCAGGACAGCGACGACATCTCGCACCGCGAGGCCGAGCGTGAGCTCGACATGAGCCTCAGCGACCGTGAACTCGGCGAGCTCGGCGCGGTGAGTGCAGCGCTTCAGCGGTTGAAGACCGAGGACTTCGGCGTCTGCGCCGACTGCGACAAGGAAATCCCCTTCGACCGCCTGAAGATAGAGCCCTGGGCGCTGCGTTGCGTGCCTTGCGAAGAAAAGCGCGAGCGCGCGGCCCGCGTCTGAGCCAATACACAGCGCAAAAGCTAGAAAGAGAGAGCGAAGACCATGTTCCATGCGGTCGCCTGGGTCGACCACCAGAACGCGCAGATTCTTCAATTCGACGAAGAACACATCCAGGCGCAGAAGATCAAGGCGCACACGCACCATACCAAGCAGCATGGCAGCGGTGTGCGTTCGCAGCATGAGTTCTATGCCGAGGTCTGCAACGCACTGGTCGAGACCCCCGAAGTGCTGGTGGTCGGTTCCAAGACGGGCATTGCGGATTTCCGGCACTACGTGGACAAGCACCGTTCGCGCACGGGCAAGCAGATCGTCGGCTGGGAAGTCGCCGAACGGCCGACCGAGAACCAGCTCGTGGCGCTGGCGCGCCAGTACTTCCTGAAGTACGACAGCGCGGCCTGAAGGTCGTTCGCGGGCGTTCCCGGCCGTCAGGCGATGGCGTGGCGGCCGTCAAAGGCGGCGACCGGTTCAGCCTCGATTTCGCGCAGCTGTTGTTCAAAGCGCTGCGCGGCAGGTGACAGCGTGCTGCGGCGCCACTGTGATCGGTCCCCGCCGATGCGGGCTGCGCGCGCAGATCGGGTGCCGTGTTCGACCGTCACAGGATGGGATTGGGCCGCCCACGTTCTGCCCGCTGCCGTCGGGCAGCAGACTGTCGTCCACGACACCGGCAATACGCGCTGGGCTTTGCTGGCGCCGGAGCTGAACTACGGCCTGGCAATGTCGCAGTTGGGGCCGGCGCAGGCGGCCAGACCTTCGAGGTCGACTGCGACTTGCGCGAAACTATCTGCAGCGCAATGTCGGCCGTCCGCATCGGCGTGACCCTGCGGGTGTCCTTGCGGCAGGGCCGGCCACGCGTTCCAAGTTCAAATTCAGCAGCACAAGGAGAGCCCATGTTTCGAGAATTCGCAGTCCGGTGTGCTTGGGTGTTCGGCTGCGTCGCCGCGCTGACCTCCTGCTCGGTGCAGCAGTCGAAGGGCGCGGCCAAGCCTGCTGTCGCTGTCACCGCTGCGCCGCCGGCCGAAGTGCCGAACCACCCGATGAAGGAAGCGTGGTTCGGCGAACAGCACATCCACACCGCCTACTCGCTCGACGCGTTCCTGGGTGGCACGCGCATCACGCCCTTCGACGCCTACCGCTTCGCCAAGGGCGCCGAGGTCGAGGTCAACGGCACCAAGCACCAGCTCGACCGGCCGCTGGACTGGGTGGTCGTGACCGACCATGCCGAGTTCCTGGGTGAGATGTACTCGGCCTTCACGCCGGGCGCGCCCGGCCACGATCTTCCGGTGCTGGAGCAGCTGCGCACGATGACCGAACTGAAGCAGCGGCAGGAGTGGTTCATCAAGTACGTCGCCGGCAACAACCGCGGCGACAACCCGAAGCACCCGGAGTTCTACCAGGGCCCGGGAACCACGCGCAGCGCATGGAAGGACGTCATCGTCGCCGCCGCCGAGCAGCACGACCAGCCCGGGCGCTTCACCGCATTGATCGGCTTCGAGTGGACCTCGGCGCCGCAGGGCGCGAACCTGCACCGCAATGTCATCTTCCGTGATGCCAGGGTGCCTGACCTGCCGATCAGCGCCTACGAACTGCCGCGCGAAGAAGCGCTGTGGGCTTGGATGGCGGAGCAGGAAAAGCAGGGCATGACCCTGCTCGCCATACCGCACAACTCCAACGCCAGCAAGACGGTGATGTTCGCGTCGAAGGCCGACTCCACCGGCAGACCCTACGACGCCGCCTACGCATCGATGCGCGCGCGCTTCGAGCCGGCGATCGAGATGATGCAGATCAAGGGCAACTCCGAGGTGCACCGCAATTTCTGGCCGGCCGACGAGTTTGCCGGCTTCGAGAACGCCGACTCGATCGCGAAGTACAGCGCTCGTGTCGCCGACGAGCGCAACTACGTGCGCTGGGGCCTCGTCGAAGGGCTCAACTGGGAAGCGAAACTCGGCGTCAACCCCTTCAAGCTCGGCTTCGTCGGCGGCACCGATGGCCACAACGGTCTGACCGGCGAGGTCATGGAAGCCGGCTCCTTCGGCAAGGGCTGGCAGGGCGGGCACGGTGATGAGGACGGCTCGGTCGAGCGCCGGCGCAGCGCCGACGTGGGCGGCTGGATCGACGGCAAGGACGAGAACCCCGGCGCGCTGACGGGGGTGTGGGCAGCGCAGAACACACGCGCCGCGCTGTTCGACGCCATGCACGCGCGTGAGACCTTCGCCACCAGCGGCACGCGCATCAAGCTGCGCTTCTTCGGCGGTGGTGCCTTGCCCACCGACCCGAAGGATGCGAAGACCCTGGTGCAGCAGGGCTACGCGCAGGGCGTGCCGATGGGTGGCACGCTGAGTGCGCTGAAGACTGCGCCGCACTTCACCGTGCACGCGATGAAGGATTCGCAGGGCGCCAACCTCGACCGCATCCAGATCATCAAAGGCTGGGTGGATGCGCAGGGCCGGCACCAGGAGAAGATCGTCGACGTAGTGGGCGCGGGCCAGCGCCAGCGCGGTGCCGACGGCAAGCTGCCGCCGGTGGGCAATACGGTGGATCTGTCGACGGCCAAGTACAACAACAACATCGGCAGCGCCGAGTTGATGGGCAGTTGGACCGATCCCGATTTCGACCCGGCACAGCGCGCGCTGTACTACGCCCGCGCGCTGGAAATCCCGACGCCGCGCTGGACCACCTACGAGGCGGTGATCAACGGCCTGCCGCTGCCCAAAGACGTGCCGGCCGTCATCCAGGAGCGCGCCTGGAGTTCGCCGATCTGGGTGACCACACAATGAGCGCGCGTCGCGGCTGCCCGCTCCAGTATCGCAAGCCGCATTACCATTCGCAAAGTCATAGGCTCGACGACAGCCTGATTTCAACCCGGAAGGAGTTCGCCATGGTCCGAAGAAGAATTGTGTCCAGTCTGCTGGCATTGCTGCTGGCGTCGCCGCTGGCCCAGGCGCAAACGGCCGCGGCGCCGGCCGATGCCGTCGACCCGGCTGCGATCCAGGCGCTGAAGGACATGGGCGCACATCTGCAGTCGCTGAAGCGCTTCGGTGTCTCGGTCGATCTGAGCGGTGAGCGCGTGCTGGCCGACGGTCAGAAACTGCAGCACACGGCGACGGCCGACCTGGACGTGGCCCGTCCGAACCGGTTCTTCGCGCGCATGGCCAGCGCGCGCTCGACGCGCGAGCTGTTTTTCGACGGCAAGACGGTGACGCTGTTCACGCCGGCGCAGAAGTTCTACTCCAGTGCCGAATTCAGCGGCTCCGTCGGCCAGGTGATCGAGGGGCTGAAGAAGCGCTATGACGTCGAGGTGCCGCTGTCCGACCTGTTCCTCTGGGGCACGGACCTGGCACCGCTGGACAAGATCGATTCGGCGATGAACGCCGGCCAGGACATCATCGACGGCGACCTGTGCGACCACTACGCGTTCAGGCAAGGCAAGGTCGACTGGCAGATCTGGATCACCACCGGCGCCAAGCCGTTGCCGCGCAAGGTGGTGATCACCGATCGCAGCGACGATGCGCGGCCTCAATCGATCTCGCTGATCACCTGGGAGCTGAAGCCGCAGTTCAAGGATTCGGTATTCACGTTCACGCCGCCCAAGGGCAGCACGCAGATCGAACTCGTTCCGGCGAAGACCAAGTAAGGGAGCCCCGCCATGAAGAAAGCATTCAACATCCGATCCCTGGCTTCGATCGCGCTGGTCGCGTTGGCCGGCTTGGCCCTGTCAGTGCCGGCCGAAGCGGCCGGCGCCCGCAAGGGGGGTGGCGGCGCACGGGCCTCCGGCGGCGGCGCAAAGGCCCAGCCCAGGGTCAACAACAGCAAGGCCGACGCGCGCAGCAAGAACGTGCGCAACACCAGCGTCAACAACGTCAACGTCAGCAAGAACACCAACGTCAACGTCAATGTCGACAACCGCGGGGGCTGCTGCCACCACAACGGCTGGGACAATGACTATCACCCCGTCGCCACTGCCGCGGCGGTGACGGCCACGGTGGCGGTGACAGCCGCCATCGTCGGCTCGATCGTCAATGCGCCGCCGCCGGGTTGCGTGCCGGTGAACTATGGCGGCTACATCTACCAGCAATGCGGCACCGTCTGGTACCAGCCGCAGGGGCCGCAATACATCGTCGTCAACCCGCCGTATTGACGGCGGTGAATCCAGGCCGGATCCGACGCCGCGCATGAAGTTCGGTGCCGGGGAGTCTCGATGAAACACGCCGTCGAGCATCTGGCCGCGGTGACCGCCGTCGGGCTGTTTTCGGCCTGCAGCAATCCCTCAGGCGAGGCCGCTGCGCCGAGCGCGGCGGCGCCAGTGGCCAGCCAGTCGCCGGCCACGGCGGCGAGCATCGCCGCACGGTTGGCTGTTGCGCCGGCGGTCCCCGGCCTTCCGACCCAGGTATTCTGGGGCGACGAGCATGTTCACACCGGCTGGTCCGGCGACGCCGGCCTGGCCGGCACCACGCTCGGCCCCGAAGACGCGGTGCGCTTCGCGCGCGGCGAAACGGTCAAGGCGTCGAACGGAGAGCCGGCGAAGCTGCACCGCGCGCTCGACTGGGTGGCGGTGGCCGACCACTCCGACGGCATGGGCACGATCAACGAGGTGCAGGCCGGCAACGCGGAGATGCTGGCCGATGCGACCGTCAAGCGCTGGCACGACATGATGGCCCAGGGCGGCAAGGAGGCATCGGCGGCGCAGCGCGAGGCCATCAACGCGCAGGCGGCCAAGCAGTTGCCCAAGGTGATGATGGACGCCAAGTGGATGGTGTCGGCCTGGCAGCAGACGGTCGACATCATGGAGAAGTACAACCAGCCGGGCCGCTTCACCGCCTTCATCGCCTA
>JAHECC010000313.1 GCA_024641965.1 Rubrivivax sp. | reverse complement strand
CTACGTCGACTACAACCTGAAGTCGGACAGTGCGGTGGACAACTTCAGCTTCAGCGGCCCGCTGATCGGCGTCGGCATCACCTTCTAGTTTGCAGGGTCCGCGGGCCATGCAAACCGCGTGGCACCGCCTACCGCCCTGGGATCCGCGGCCCATCATCCGCAGGGCACTCTCCGCCGCGCGTTGGGCGCTGGCCGTGGCCTGCGCGCTGCTGGCGCCTTTGCTTGCAGGAGCCGCGGACGCTACGGCAATAGCAGCCGGTTAGAACAGGAAGTAGCGCTGCGCCATCGGCAGCACCGCGGCCGGCTCGCAGCCCAGCAGCACGCCATCGGCGCGCACCTCATAGGTCTGTGCGTCGATCTGCATCGCCGGTGCATGGTCGTTGTGCACCATGTCGCACTTGCGTACGCCGCGGCAGTTCCTCACCGCGGCGAGTTGCTTGCGCAAGCCCAGCCGGTCACCCAGGCCGGCCGACAGCGCCGCCTGGCTGGTGAAGCTCAGCGATCCATGCACGAGCGCGGTGCCGAAGCTGCCGAACATCGGTCGGTAGTGCACCGGCTGCGGCGTCGGGATGCTGCCGTTCGGGTCGCCCATGGCGGCCACCGCGATGAAGCCGCCCTTCACGATCAACGACGGCTTGACGCCGAAGAAGGCCGGCTTCCACAACACCAGGTCGGCCCATTTGCCGACTTCGATGCTGCCCACCTCGTGGCCGATGCCATTGGCCACGGCCGGGTTGATGGTGTACTTGGCGATATAGCGCTTGGCGCGCGCGTTGTCGTGGCGCGAGGGGTCGCCGGCCAGGCTTCCGCGCTGCAGCTTCATCTTGTGCGCGGTCTGCCAGGTTCGCAGGATGACCTCGCCGACGCGGCCCATGGCCTGGCTGTCGCTGCTCATCATGCTGATCGCGCCCATGTCGTGCAGCACGTCCTCGGCGGCAATGGTCTCGCGGCGGATGCGGCTTTCGGCGAAAGCCAGGTCTTCGGCGATGCCGGCATCTAGGTGGTGGCACACCATCAGCATGTCCAGGTGCTCGTCCACCGTGTTCACGGTGTAGGGCATGGTCGGATTGGTCGACGAGGGCAGGAAGTTGGGCTCGCCGACCACGCGCAGGATGTCCGGCGCATGGCCGCCGCCGGCGCCTTCGGTGTGGAAGGCGCACAGCGTGCGGCCCTTCGTCGCGGCGATCGTGTCCTCGACGAAACCGGACTCGTTGAGCGTGTCGCTGTGAATCGACACCTGCGTGTCGGTCTCTTCCGCCACACCCAGGCAGCAATCGATGGCCGAGGGCGTGGTGCCCCAGTCCTCGTGCAGTTTCAGGCCGATGGCCCCGGCCTCGACCTGCTGGCGCAGGGCTTCCGGCCGGCTGGCGTTGCCCTTGCCCAGGAAGCCCAGGTTCATGGCAAAACCTTCGGCAGCCTGCAGCATGCGTGCGATGTTCTCCGGCCCCGGCGTGCAGGTCGTGGCCAGCGTGCCGGTGGCCGGGCCGGTGCCGCCGCCGAGCATCGTCGTCACGCCGCTGGCCAGGGCTTCTTCGATCTGCTGCGGGCAGATGAAGTGGATGTGGCTGTCGATGCCGCCGGCGGTCACGATCATGCCCTCGGCCGCGATGATCTCGGTGCCCGGCCCGATGACGATGTCCACGCCCGGCATCACGTCCGGGTTGCCGGCCTTGCCGATGGCGCAGATGCGCTGGCCGCGCAGGCCGATGTCGGCCTTGACGATGCCCCAGTGGTCGAGGATCAGCGCGTTGGTGATGACGCAATCGACCGCCTCGGCGGCGCCGGGGCCGCTGACGCGCTGGCTCTGGCCCATGCCGTCGCGGATGGTCTTGCCACCGCCGAACTTGACCTCTTCGCCGTAGCCGCCGGCGCGCAACGTGAAGTCCTGTTCGACCTCGATCAGCAGATCGGTATCGGCCAGGCGCACGCGGTCACCGACGGTCGGGCCGTACATCTCGGCATAGGCACGCCGTCCCAGAGTCGCCATCACAGCGCCCGCCCGGCCGCCCGAAGGGCGCTGGCGCCCCCTCGGGGGGCAGTGAATGAAATGAGCGTGGGGGTCATCAGAGCTCTCCCTGCACCAGGCCGCGAAAGCCGAAGGCACGGCGGTCGCCACCGAGATCCACCAGTTCCACGGTGCGCTGCTGGCCCGGCTCGAAGCGCACTGCGGTGCTCGACGGGATGTTCAAGCGCATGCCGTGCGCGGCGCCGCGGTCGAAGCGCAATGCGGCATTGGTTTCGGCGAAGTGGTAGTGCGAGCCCACCTGGATCGGCCGGTCGCCGCTGTTTTCGACCACCATCGTCAGGGTGCGCCGGCCCGGGTTCAGCGGCAGGTCGGCGCCATCGATCAGCAGTTCACCAGGAATGAGCATGTTGCGCTCCGCGCCTTCAGGCAATGGGTTGGTGCACGGTCACCAGCTTGGTGCCGTCGGGAAAGGTGGCTTCGACCTGGATGTCGGGAATCATCTCGGCCACGCCTTCCATCACGTCGTCGCGCGTGAGCACGGTCTTGCCGTCGCTCATCAGTGCGGCCACCGCCTTGCCGTCGCGCGCACCCTCGAGGATGGCCGCGCTGATCAGCGCCACCGCCTCCGGGTAGTTCAGCTTCAAGCCGCGCGCCTTGCGCCGCTCGGCCAGCAACGCCGCGGTGAACAGCAGCAGCTTGTCTTTCTCGCGGGGGGTCAATTCCATGGGGGACTTTCGCGATTCGGAACGAGGATGATCTTAAGGGCCTCGCGCTTACCCGACGCAAGTACTCAGGGCGCCTGCATGCACGCCGGCAGCAGCGCATTCGAGCCCGGGCCCAGCGTGCGGCCGTCGGCGCCGATCGACACCTGGAACCACTGGCATTGGGTGTTCTGGTAGTTCCATGACAAGACCTCTCCGCCCTGGCGGCCACCCGGCGCCACGTTACTCGGCCGGCCCAGGGTCATGAGCACCTGCTCGCGCGTCATGCCGGCCACGATGTTGCGGAAGTTGTCGGTGTTCAGCACCTGCACCGCCTGCACCATCTTGCCCGACGCATCGACATCGACCATGTAGGTGCGGGCCCCGCTGCCGCGGAACTCCAGCCGCTTGCCGCCGCCGGGCAATGCATAGCTGGCGACTTCGGTGCCCATCTGTGCACGGATCTCGGCCGTGCTGTCGCCAGGCTTCAGATTCGACAGATTGGAGGTGGCACAAGCCGCCAGCACCAGGGCCGTCGCCAGGCTGGATATCAGGAATTGGATCTTCATGATTTCGGGACGTTCAGGACTCGACGATGTTGAAGGAAGTGGTCATTTCAGCGCTCTTGGCCAGCATGGCGCTGGCCGAGCAGTATTTTTCGTGCGACAGCTGGATCGCCCGCGCCAC
>JAHECC010000312.1 GCA_024641965.1 Rubrivivax sp. | reverse complement strand
TCAGTGCCTGGTCGAGTCCGGCCCAGGCTACGGTACCGTGATACGCCTCACGCTTCCGCTGAATCGCGCCACCGAGATGGGTTGAGCCGCTGCTAGCATGGATTTCCCTGATTGGCGGAGCACGCCATGACCAACATCCTGCTCCTGGAAGATCTGCCCGAAATCCGCGCCTGGCTCAGCAGCCTGGTGCAGCAGGTGTTTCCGGACGCGCACATTTCCGAAGCCGCACGCGTGCACGACGCCATCGGTCTGGTGTCGGCCATCAAGTTCGATCTGGCCCTGGTCGACCTGGGCCTGCCCGATGGATCGGGCGTGGATGTCGTGACCGCCCTGCGCGAGCAGCAGCCCGAAACGCAGAGCGTGGTGGTGACGATCCACGACGACGACGAACACCTGTTCCCGGCGCTGCAGGCCGGTGCCTTCGGCTACATCCTGAAGGAACAGGCGCGCGAACTGATCATCGAGCAATTGCACCGCATCAGCCAGGGCGAGCCGCCGCTGTCGCCGTCGATCGCGCGCCGCGTGATGGCCTACTTTGCCGCCAAGTCCAAGCCCCAGGCCATGTCGGCCAGCTCCGCGTCGGTGCCGGTGGTGTCGCTGACCGAACGCGAGACCGAAGTGCTGTTGCGCGTGGCCAAGGGCTACACGCTGCCCGAGATCGGCGTGCAGCTGACGCTGTCGCGCCACACCATCGCCGACTACGTCAAGCAGATCTATCGCAAGCTCAACGTCAGCTCGCGTGCCGAGGCCGCGCTCGAAGCGCAGCGCATGGGGCTGTTCGGGCGCTGACTCCGTGCGCCGGCTGGCGACAACGCACTGAGTGCGTTGCGGCGCAGGCTCATATCGCGGCAGCGATGTGAAGGCGGCGGCAGCCGCCGTGCCGTAGCCATAATCGCCACATGATCGGACGGCTCACGGGCGTCATCGCGGAAAAGTCGCCCCCGCAGGTGCTGATCGACGTCAACGGCGTCGGCTACGAGCTCGACGTGCCGATGAGTACTTTCTACAACCTGCCGGCACTGGGCGAGCGCGCCAGCCTGCTGACGCACTTCGTGGTGCGCGAGGATGCGCAGCAGCTGTTCGGCTTTGCCAGCGCCGAGGAGCGCAGCACCTTCAGGCTGCTGGTGCGCATCAGCGGCGTCGGCCCGCGCACCGCGCTGGCCATCCTGTCCGGTCTGAGCGTGGGCGAGCTGGCCGCTGCGGTCGGGCGGCAGGAAAGCGGCCGCCTCGTGAAGGTGCCCGGCATCGGCAAGAAGACCGCCGAACGATTGCTGCTGGAACTGAAGGGCAAGCTCGGGCCGGACCTGGGGCAAGCCAGCATGGCGGCCATGAGCGACGCACAGGCCGACATCGTGCAGGCACTCGTGGCGCTGGGCTACAACGAGCGCGAAGCCGGCCAGGCACTGAAGTCGCTGCCGGCCGAGATCGGTGTCAGCGACGGCATCAAGCTGGCCTTGAAGGCCCTGAACCGCTGACCGACCTCAGCGGCGCGCGCCGCCGCTCAGTGTTTCATCGGCGTGCTTGATCCGAGCGCCTGGACGGTGGCCTTGATCTCGATGCGTTCGCGCTTGTTGTCGGCGCCTTCGACCACCAGCGTCAGCGGCACGCTATCGCCGGCCTTGAGCTCCTTCTTCAGGTCCATCAGCATCACGTGGAACCCGCCGGGCTTGAGTTCCACCGTCTTGCCCGCAGGCAATTCGAGCGCCGGCACGGCACGCATCTTCATGATGTTACCGTCCATCGTCATTTCGTGAATTTCGACAATGCCGGCCACCGGCGAGGCCACCGACACCAGTTTGCCGCCGCTGCTGGACGTGATCTGCGCAAACATGCCGGTGGCCGTTTGTTGCGCCACGGTGCCGCGCACCCAGGCGTCCTTCACGGTCGTCTGGGCCTGACTGGCGGTCGCAGCCAGAACGGCCAGCAGGGCGAGGGTCTTCTTCATTTACGGGTCTTTCGATTCGTTTCGGAACGAGGCCGGCGCAGGCGCACCCGCTTCTTGCCGCCAGTGTAGGGCGCCGCAGCTGTTGCAGGCTTGTGCCGATAATGGCTGATGGCGATCCAGACCGACGATTTCGCGCCCCAGCGCCGCGTGCTCAGCGCGGCACCGGCGTCCGCCAACGAAGAGGCCATCGAGCGCGCACTGCGCCCCAAGGGCCTGCAGGACTACGTCGGCCAGGCCAAGGCGCGCGAACAACTCGAGATCTTCATCGGCGCGGCGAAGAAACGCGCCGAGGCGATGGACCATGTGCTGCTGTTCGGCCCGCCCGGGCTGGGCAAGACCACGCTGAGCCACATCATCGCCAACGAGCTCGGCGTCAACCTGCGCAGCACCTCGGGGCCGGTGCTGGAAAAGCCCAAGGACCTGGCGGCGATCCTGACCAACCTCGAGCGCAACGACGTGCTCTTCATCGACGAGATCCACCGCCTGAGCCCGGTGGTCGAGGAAATCCTCTATCCGGCGCTGGAAGACTACAAGATCGACATCATGATCGGCGAAGGCCCCGCGGCGCGCAGCATCAAGCTCGACCTGCAACCCTTCACGCTGGTCGGCGCCACCACGCGCGCCGGCATGCTCACCAATCCGCTGCGCGATCGCTTCGGCATCGTCGCGCGGCTCGAGTTCTATTCGTCCGACGAGCTGGCGCGCATCGTCACGCGATCGGCCGGGCTGCTGAAGGTGCCCACCGACGCCGCTGGCGCGCTGGAGATTGCACGCCGCTCGCGCGGCACGCCGCGCATCGCCAACCGGCTGTTGCGCCGCGTG
Source organism: Rubrivivax sp. (assembly GCA_024641965.1). GTDB lineage: Bacteria > Pseudomonadota > Gammaproteobacteria > Burkholderiales > Burkholderiaceae_C > Rubrivivax. Next base: position 591 of record JAHECC010000312.1, on the reverse strand, counting down.
CGTGACTATGCCGAGGTCAAGGGTGACGGGTGCATCGGCCAGGCACTGGCGCACCTGGCGCTGGCCATGCTGGACGTGGACGCGCTCGGCCTGGACGTGATGGACCGAAAGCTGCTCGAAGCCGTGATCCAGCGTTTCGATGGCGGCCCGGTCGGCCTGGACAATGTGGCCGCGGCCATCGGCGAGGAGCCGGGCACGATCGAGGACGTGATCGAGCCTTATCTCATCCAGCAGGGCTACCTGCAGCGCACGCCGCGCGGGCGCGTGGCCACGCTGGCGGCCTACAGGCACCTGGGCATTTCAACCCCCGAGCGACCAGCCGAGCTGTTCTGACAAGCCACCGGCGGCTACGCCCGAGCCCGTCATCGACCGTTACAACTCGTCGATCGCACCCCCCCAGCATGGGTGGAAAGACGCCGCAACACAGGCAAAGTGCCAAGGAAGTCACCCTGCCGGGCGCGCACACAGGGCTGAAGTTTCCTAAAGTTCGGCTCAGATCGGGCGATAAGCCCTCAATGGGAAACCCGGCTGCGGCGCTGCCGGATGCCGACACCCGAAAACGGCGAGAAGCCCCAAGCCCATTTGGCCACC
>JAHECC010000115.1 GCA_024641965.1 Rubrivivax sp. | reverse complement strand
CTTGATGTCGTTCTGCACCAGCGCCAGGCAGGCCCCGTAGACGATGCTGACCACGGCCAGCGTCATCAGCACCGGCGTGAAGGCGTGCGTGGCGTCGGGGAAGAGCGGGAAGCCGAGCTTCATGAAGCCGTAGGTGCCCATCTTCAGCAGCACGCCGGCCAGGATCACCGAGCCGGCGGTGGGCGCCTCGACGTGCGCGTCGGGCAGCCAGGTGTGCAGCGGCGCCATCGGCACCTTGATGGCAAAACTCAAAGCGAAAGCGGCCAGCAGCCATGCCTGCACGTCCGGCGCCAGCGGCGCGCGCATCAGGTCGACAAAGGCGAAGGAAACGATGCCGGTCGTCGTCTGCAGCGTCCACACCAGGTAGATCAGCGCGGCCAGCATCAGAATGCTGCCGAAGGCGGTGTAGAGCACGAACTTGAGCGTGGCGTAGATGCGCCGCTCGCCGCCCCATATGCCGATCATCAGGAACATCGGGATCAGCATCGTCTCCCAGAAGACGTAGAACAGAAACAGGTCCTGCGCGACGAAGGTGCCCATCATCGCGAACTGGATCAGGAACACCATCGCGTAGAACAGCTTGACGTCCTTGGTGATCGCGCTGAACGCGCCCGCGGTGACCAGCGGCCCGAGGAAGGCGGTCAGCATCACCAGCAGGATGTTGTAGCCGTCCAGGCCGATCTGGTAGCTCACGCCCCAACTCTCGATCCAGGGCACGCGGGTGGCGAATTGCAGCCCCTCGACCTGGCTGTCGAAGCGCAGGTAGAGCCAGGCGGTGAGCAGCAGCTGCACGCTCATCACGATCAGCGTCAGGTGGCGAGTGAAGCCGGGGTGGTCGGTCGGCGCGACCAGCAGCAACGCAGCGCCTAGCAGCGGCAGGAACAGCACGATGTTCAGCAGCGTCGCCTCAAACATGACGCCAGCTCCACAGCAGCGCGCCGACGATGCCGACCACCACGAACCAGGCGTAGAGCTGCAGGCTGCCGGCCTGCACGCGGCTCAAGCCTGCGGCGCCCAGCCGACCCAATGCGGCCAGGCCGTCGAGCGTGCCGTCGAGCAATCGCCGGTCGCCGAAGCGCAGGAAGACGCGGTCCGAGATCCACACCAGCGGCCGGCCGATGATCCGCTCGTACAGTTCGTCGATGAAGTACTTGCCCAAAAGCCAGCGGTGAATGCCGGCGAAGCGGCGCTGCAGCGCGTCGGCGCGCGCGCCGCTGCCGCCGAACACGAACACCGCGCCGCCCAGCCCGGCCAGTGCCAGCACGACGGACAGCACCAGCAACGGGGTCTCGTAGGAGTGCAGCGCCTCGTGCACCTCGGGCAGCGCAAGCTGTGGTTCGAGAAAGTGGGGCACGGCGATGAAACCTCCCACCGCCGACAGCAGCGCCAGCACCATCAGCACGCCGGTCATCGACAGCGGCGACTCGTGAACGTGCGCCTCGACCTTGGCGTCCATGCGCGAGCGGCCGAAGAAGGTGAGCCACAGCAGCCGGAACATGTAGAACGCGGTCATCAGCGCCGTCAGCGCCGCCACGCCCCAGAGCCACGGCGAGCCGCCGTGCGTGCTGGCGAAGGCAAACCACAGGATCTCGTCCTTGGAGAAGAAGCCGGCCAGCGGCGGAATGCCGGCGATGGCCACGGTGGCGATGGCGAAGGTCCAGAAGGTCAGCGGGATCTTCGTGCGCAAACCGCCCATCTTGCGCACGTCCTGCTCGCCGTCCAGCGCATGGATCACGCTGCCGGCACCGAGGAACAGGCAGGCCTTGAAGAAGGCGTGCGTGACGACGTGGAAGATGGCCACACCATAGGCGCCGACGCCGAGCGCCAGGAACATGAAGCCGAGCTGCGACACGGTGGAGTAGGCCAGCACCTTCTTGATGTCGGTCTGCACGATGGCGATGGTGGCGGCGAAGAAGGCGGTGGCCACGCCTATGGCAGCGATGACGGCCGAGGCTTCGGGTGCCTGCAGGTAAACGCCGGACATGCGTGCCACCAGGTACACGCCGGCGGTGACCATCGTTGCCGCGTGGATCAGCGCCGATACCGGCGTCGGGCCAGCCATCGCGTCGGGCAGCCACACGTGCAGCGGGATCTGTGCCGACTTGCCGCTGGCGCCCACGAACAGCAATATGCCGACCAGGCTGGCCGACACCGCCGGCGCGGCGCCTGCACCGAAGGCGGCGTTGATGCGGTCCATGTCCAGCGTGCCCAGCGCCTGGTACAGCAAGAACATGCCGAGCAGGAAGCCCGCGTCGCCGATGCGGTTGGTGATGAAGGCCTTCTTCCCGGCGCGCGCGTTGGCCAGTTCGTCGAACCAGAAACCGATCAACAGGTACGAGGCCAGGCCCACGCCTTCCCAGCCGACGAACAGCACCAGCAGCGAGCGCCCCAGAACCAGCAGCAGCATGAAGAACAGGAACAGGTTCAGGTAGGCGAAGAAACGGCCGTAGCTCTTGTCGTGGGCCATGTAGCCCACGGAATAGATGTGGATCACCGAGCCGACGCCGGTGACGACCAGCGCCATCACCGCGGTCAGGCGGTCGAAGTAGAAGGCGACCTCGAAGGCGCTGTCGCCGATCAGCGCCCAGCGGTAGGCGACTTCCACCCATGGCGCGTAGTCGGCGGCGCGCAGCTGGGAGAAGGCCATCAGCACCAGTGCGAAGGACGCGATCGGCAAGCCGCAGCCGACGACCGTGACGAAGCCCTTGCCGACGCGGTTGCCGCCCAGGCGCGTGGCGAGCACGCCGTTGAGCACGAAGCCGAGCAGGGGCAGCAGGACGATGAGGGTCAGCACCGCTGGCCCTCCCGGCCGGGCCGTCGCGGGACGCGCCGGCTCTTCGTCAGGCATTCGCCAAGAAGCAGTTCTTGTCTCATGTCCTGTCTCAGCCCTTCAGATCGACGTAGGCGTCGATGTCCAGCGTGCGCTTCTCGCGCACCAGCAACAGCACGATCGGGATCGCCAGCGCGATCTCGGCGGTGGCGACGACGAAGATCAGGAACACCAGCGCCGCGCCGACGGTGGTCGCGGTCTGCTGCGCGAACGTGACCAGGCTGAGGATCACGCCGTTGAGCATCAGCTCCATGCACATCAGCATGACCAGCACGTTGCGGCGCACGATCACGCCGAGCAGGCCCAGCGAGAACAGCGCCACGGCCAGGCCGAGCAGCAGTTGCGTCCTATCCATGGCGCCTTTTCTCGTCGGCGCGGCGGCTGACCTTGATGACGGCCAGCGCCGCCACCACCGCGGCCACGAGCAGCACCGAGGTGAGTTCGAAGTGCAGCCAGTAGTCGTTGAGGAAGGTGACCGAGAACACGCCGATGCCGAAGGCCGTCCCCGTATCGGCGTCGCTGTGCATGGGCAGGCTGCGCCAGATGCTGATGGCCAGCACGCCGACGAGCAGCACGAAGCCGGCCAGACCGGGCAGGAACAGGCCCGAATAGCGCGAGACGGCGGACTCGCGCACCTCGAGCAGCATGATCACGTAGACCATGAACACCATCACCGCGCCCACATAGATCAGCACCTGGAAGGCGGCGATGAAGTGCACGCCGAGCAGGCCGTAGATGCCACCCAGGAAGACCATCGTCGAGATCAGCGCCATGGCCACGCGCATCGGCTGGCGCAGCACGATCATCAGCGCCGCGCCGATCAGCGCGCAGGCGCCGAACAGCAGCAGCAGCAGCGTGTCCAGTTGTTGCAGGAAAGCTTCGATCATGCGCCGCCTCCATCGGTCTTGGGTGCCGCCGGGTAGGGCTTGGCAACGTCGCTCTGCGGGTTCCAGCCGAGCATCTCGTCCAGCGTCAGCCACATCTGGTGCCGCTCGTTCGAGGGCAGGCCCGGCACCTCCTTGGCCATGCGGATCGCGTCTTCCGGGCAGGCCTCGACGCACAGGCCGCAGAAGATGCAGCGCGAGTAGTCGATCTCGAAGCGCAGCGGGTACTTCGGGTGCGCGGTGTCGCTCGGGTCGAAGCCGGCCTCGATCTCGATCACCTTGGCCGGGCACACCGTGGCGCACATGTTGCACGCGATGCACTGCGGCTTGCCGTCGGGGCGCTGCGTCAACACATGCTTGCCGCGGTTCAGCGGCGCGTAGTCGAAGCGCGTTTCTTCCGGGTAGTAGGTGGTCAGGGCTCCTTTCCTGCCGGTGATCCAACGCCCCATGTTGCGCAGGAACACGCCGCTGGTGACGTACAGGCCGCGCAGGATCTCCGGCAGGTAGGCGCGCTCCCACTTGCCCTGCGCCGGCTCGTTCCAGTACTGCTTGCGCTTGTAGGGCGTCATCACAACGGCCCTTTCTGGTGCGACCAGACGACCACTGCGGTGATGCTCAGGTTGAGCAGCGCCAGCGGCAGCATGAACTTCCAGGCAAAGGCCAGCACCTGGTCGTAGCGGAAACGCGGCAAGGACCAGCGCACCAGGATCTGGAAGCTGCACACCACCAGCACCTTCAGCAGGAACACCACCACCTGCGTCACCACCACTGCGCCGTGGCTCATCGCGATCTCGACGCCGCCGGGCAGCGTGAAGCCGCCGTCGTGCATGTAGGGCAGGTTGTAGCCGCCGAGGAAGAGCGTGGTGAACAGCGCGCCGATGATCGCGATCTCGATGAACTCGGCAAACATGAACAGCCCCATCTTCATCGCGCTGTACTCGGTGAAGTAGCCGGCGATCAGTTCGGACTCGGCCTCGGGCAGGTCGAAGGGGATGCGCTTGTTCTCGGCGATGGCCGCGGTGAGGAAGAGCACGGCGGCGAAGGGCTGGTAGACGATGCCCCAGGCGGGCAGCGCGCCCAGCACCACGCCCGATTGCTGGCGCACCATCGCATCCAAGTTGACGGTGCCGTAGATCAGGATCAGGCCCAGCACCGTCAGGCCCATCACCAATTCGTAGGAAATCATCTGCGAGCCGGCGCGCAGCCCGCCGAGCAGCGAGAACTTGTTGGCCGACGACCAGCCGGCCAGCATCGCGCCGATGATCGACATGCCGCTGAACGCGAAGATCATCAGCAACCCGGCATCGAGCTGCGCGATCTGCATCGGGTAGGTGCGCCCGTCGAACCAGTCGGCCAGCGCCGGGAACAGCTTGCCAGGGTCGAGCTGGCCGCCGAAGGGGATGACGCCGAAGACCAGCAGCACCGGCGTGAACACGACCCACGGCGCCACCGCATAGGCGTACCAGTCGTGCGTGCGCGGCTTGAAATCCTCCTTCACCAGCATCTTGATGCCGTCGGCGATGCCGTGGAACAGCCCCAGCCAGATCAGCTTGACCTGCGTGAAGGGGATGCGGATGTAGGCGCGGTTGGCGCCGATGCGGTCGGACATCACGGCCGCCTGCTTGCGCTCGACCCAGGTCAGCACGGTGCCGAAGCTCATCAGCATGCCTACCGCGTAGGCGATGAAGATCAGGTAGATGACCAGATCCTGGGTCATGTGCTGCGGCCCAGGCTGGCGAACAGCGCCTCGGCGTCGAAGACGCCGGGCGGCTTGGCGAAGCAGGGCTCGAAGGCGCTGACCACGCCCTCGAAGTTCGTGTAGTGGCCGCTGCGTTCGGTCATCACGCTGACCGGCAGGAACACGTCGGCATGGCCGTTCTCGGGCTGCAGCCAGCTGTTCAGGAAGACGATCTTCGCCGTCGGCGGCAATTGCGCGAAGCTGAAGCCTTCGCCCCAGACCAGCACCAGGTCACAGTCGGGCGGGAAGGCCGCGACGTCCGCCTCCGGCAGCGGCGGGAACAGCGCCAGCGCCGCCGCGCGGTTGGGGTTCTTGTCGGCGCGGATCAGCAGATCGTCCTCGAGCACCTCGCCGGGCTCGGCCTCGCAGTCGGTCTTCACGAAGCTGCTGAAGCGTCCGCCCAGAGCCTGCTGGAAGGCCGCCAGCTCCTCGTTCGAGCCCCAGCTCGACACCAGCGCCACCGGCCGGTGCGCGTCCTGGATCAGCGAGCGCGCGGCAGCAATCGCCGCCTGCGGCTCGACCGGCTGGCCCTTGCGCAGCGGCTGGATGGCGCGCGCGCGTTCCAGCAGCCGCGCCAGGTCGCGTGCCTTGTTGCAGATCCACGGGCCGTTGACGGCTGCGTTCTCGCGCGGCGTGACGCGGTCGATGCGCGCGTTCTGCTTCGCGTCCAGCGCCGTCAGCCGCCACTCGCTCTTGCGGTGCCAGATGTCGATGTTGCAGCCGCGCGCGCAGCCCGGGCACACCGACGGGCTGGGCTTCAGGTACCACACGCGCGCCTTGTGCAGGAAGGCCTTCGAAAGCAGTGCGCCGACCGGGCAGATGTCGATGACGTTGTCCGAGTAGACGTCGTTCTCGAAGGCGCCGTCCTCGACGGGACGGATCAGCGAGTGGTCGCCGCGGCTGATCACGCCCAGCGCGTTCGTCTTGGAGATCTCGCGCGTGAAGCGAACGCAGCGCGTGCACAGGATGCAGCGCTCGTTGTCGAGCACGATGCGCTGCGACAGGTCGTAGTGCTTGGTGGCATGCACCTTGGCATCGAGCGACGTGGACGGCGAGCCGTTGTAGGCATAGTGGTAGTCCTGCAGGGTGCACTCGCCGGCCTTGTCGCAGATGCCGCAATCGACCGGGTGGTTCAGCGTGATGAACTGCAGCGTCTCCTTGCGCCGCGCGCGCACCTTGTCCGAGTCGGTGAGCACGCGCAGGCCCGGGCTGACCGGCATGTTGCAGGCGATGTCCAGCCAGCCGATGCCGCCGCCTTCGACCTCGACCTCGACCGCGCAGATGCGGCAGTTGCCGGGTATCGACAGCTGCGGGTGCCAGCAGAAGTAGGGGATGAAGTGCCCGCTGGCCTTGGCGGCCTGCATCACGGTCTGGTCTTCCTCGGCCTGCACCGGCTGGCCGTTGATGAAGAACTCAAGCATGACTGCCCCCAAGGCCGCCGCGTGCGGCCTCCGCCCCCCCGAGGGGGAGCAAGGAAGCTTGGGGCGGCCCGGCGCTTCCTTGGGCGGCCACCTCTTCGCTCGCCGCGCCGGCCACTTCGAGGCGGCCGCCGAGGCGCGAGCGCCCGTGCTCGATGAAGTACTCGAACTCGTCGCGGTACTTGGCCAGGATGCCCACCGTGGCGTAGCCGGCGGCATCGCCCATGCCGCAGATGGTGGTGCCGTCATTGGCCTCGCTGATGCGGATCAGCTGATCGATGTCCCCGGGGCGCCCGTCGCCGGCGACGATGCGGTCGATGATGCGGTGCATCCAGCCCATGCCCTCGCGGCAGGGCGTGCACTGGCCGCAGGATTCGTGGTGATAGAAGCGCAGCAGGATCTGCAGCAGCCGCACCATGCAGGTGCCTTCGGCGATGACCACCATGCCCCCCGAGCCGACGCCCGAGCCGGCCGCCTTCAGGCCGGCGTGGTCGTAGGTGAGGCCTTCGATCTCGGCTGCGGTGAGCACCTTGGTCGAGATGCCGCCGGGCACGATGCACTTGATCTGGCTGCCGTTCAGGCCGCCGCCGCAATCGTCGTGGATGAACCTGGCCAGCGGGTAGCCGTATTCGACCTCGTACACGCCGGGTCGCTGCACATGGCCGGAGATCGACACCAGCTGCGTACCCGGGCTCTTGGCCGTGCCCACCTGGCGGAAGGCCTCGGCGCCGTGCGCGACGATGCCCGTGACGTTGGCCAGCGTCTCGACGTTGTTGATCACCGTCGGCCGCTGGAACAGTCCGCGCACCGTCAGCCGCGGCGGGCGGTTGCGCGGGTAGCCCTTCTTGCCCTCGATCGAGGTGATCAGCCCCGAGGCTTCGCCGCAGACGTAGGAGCCGGCACCGCGGTAGACGACGAGATCGCAGGCGAAGTCGCTGCCGAGAATGCGCTCGCCCAAGAAGCCGGCTTCGTAGGCTTCTTCCACTGCGGCCGCCAGCCGGCGGTAGGGCAGGTCGAACTCGCCGCGGATATAGACGAAGGCATGGCGCACCTGCAGCGCGAAGGCACTGATGAGCATCGATTCGAGCAGCAGGTGCGGCGCGTGCTCCAGGATCCATCGGTCCTTGAAGGTGCCCGGTTCCCCTTCGTCGGCGTTGGCGCAAAGATAGTGCGGCACGCCGTCGTTGAGCTTGATCACGCCCCACTTGCGCCCGGCCGGAAAGGCCGCGCCGCCGTGGCCCAGGATGCCCGAGGCCGCCACCTCGCTGGTCACCTGCTCGGGCCGCATCTCGCGTAGCACCTTCTCCAGCGTGGCGTAGCCGCCACGCGCTCGATAGTCGGCCAGCAGGTGCGAAGTCTCGGTGACCGGGAAGGTCATGATCAGCTTGCGGCCGGTCACTTCAATTCCCCAATGAGCGCATCGAGCCGCATTGGGCTCATGCTCTCGTGATAGGTGTCGTTGACCATCACCACCGGCGCGGTGCCGCACGAGCCCAGGCATTCCACCGTGCTCAGCGTGAAGCGCCCATCGGGCGTGGTCTGCCCCGGCGCGATGCCGAGCTTCTCGCTCAGGTGACCCAGCAGGCCTTCGGCGCCGCGCATCGAGCAGCTCAGGTTGCGGCAGGTCTGCAGATGCCAGCGCCCGATGGGCGCGCGGCGGAACTGCGTGTAGTGCGCCAGCACCTCCTCGATCTGGATGCGCGGCACGCCCAGGTAGTCGGTCAGCTCGGCAATATCGCTGTCGGCGACGAAGCCGCGGTCACGCTGGATCGCGTGAAGGCAGGGCAGCACCAGCGACGACGTCGCCTCGTCGGGGTAGCGCCGGCGCATCAGGTCGAACTGCGGGATCAGATGCTTCACTGGTCCACCTATCGATCGCATTCGCCGCCGATCATGTTGATCGAGCCGAAGGTGGGCACGATGTCGGCCAGCTGGCCGCCATTCAGCATCAGGTGCGCGCCGCCCATGTGCACGAAGCTCGGCGCGCGGCAGTGCACCTTGTAGGGCACGCCGCTGCCCGTGCTGACGATGTAGAAGCCGAGCTCGCCGTTGGGCGACTCGTGCGCGCTGTAGGCGTCGCCGGCCGGCACGCCGGGCCCGTCGATGACCAGCTTGAAATGGTTGATCAGCGATTCGATCTCGGTATAGACCAAGGGCTTGTCGGGAAAGGTGCAACGCCGGTCGTCGACATTGATCGGCCCCTGGTACTGCGGGGACTGCAGCATTTCGGCCAGCTGCCGCATCATGTACACCGACTCGTCCATCTCGCGCACGCGCACGTAATAGCGGTCGTAGTTGTCGCCCTTGATGCCCACTGGCACGTCGAAGTCGAGTTCGGCATAGGCCAGGTAGGGCGTGTCCTTGCGCAGGTCGCGCGGCACGCCGGTGCTGCGCAGGATGACACCGGTGTAGCCGTAGCTCAGCGCGTCGGCCGTGCTGATGACGCCGACGTTGCGCATGCGGTCGATGAAGATGCGGTTGCGATCGACCAGCGCGTGCACGCGCGCGACGAAATCCTCGTACTGCACGAGGATTTCTTCCATGCGCGCCAGCCAGCCGTCGGGCAGGTCGCGCGCCAGCCCGCCGATGCGGCCGTAGGTGTAGGTCACCCGCGCGCCGGTCAGCGCGGCCAGGTGCTCGTACATGTAGTCGCGGATCATCACCAGATACAGGAACGCGGTCATCGCCCCCAGCTCCATCAAGCCCGCGGCCAGGCAGGTGAGGTGGTCCACCAGCCGCGAGTACTCGCTGAGCAGCGTTCGCAGCACCTTGCAGCGCGGCGTGATCGTCACCTCCATCAGCTGCTCGACCGCGTCGCAGTAGGCGAAGTCGTTGATCAGCGCCGACACGTAGTTCAGCCGGTCCACGTAGGGGATCAGGTTGTGCCAGGTGTGGTCCTCGCACTCCTTCTCGAAGCCGCGGTGCAGGTAGCCGCAGTGCACGTCGCTGCGCAGCACGCGCTCGCCGTCGAGCTCGGCGATGATCTGCACCGTGCCGTGGGTGGCAGGGTGCGACGGGCCGATGTTGACGACGACCGAATCGTCGCGCAGCGTCGTCTCGAAGAGCGAGCGCACCGGGTTGGGCAGCGGGCCGTTCATGCGTGCTTCAATTCCGATACGGCACCAGCGGCTGCTCGCGTTGCTTGGGGTAGTCCTTGCGCAGCGGGTGGCCGACGAAGCCTTCGTACAGCAGGATCGGCCGCAGGTCGCCGTTGCCGCGGAAGCCGATGCCGTACATGTCGTGGCATTCGCGCTCCATGAACGCGGCCGATCCGTACAGCGGTTCGAGCGAATCCACCGTCGGGTCGGCCTCGCCGACACGGGTCTTCAGGCGCACGCGCACCTTGTGCGTGGTCGAATAGAAATGGTGCACGACCTCGAAGCGCGGCGTCTGGCCCAGCCAGTCGATCGCGGTGACATCGATGAACAAGTCGAAGGCGAACTCGTCCCTCAGGCGCCGAGCCGTCGGCAGCAACTCGTCGGGCGCGAGGCGAAACACCAGGATGCCGCGCGACACCTCGGCCGCGCCGGCGCCAGGGACGATCTGCTGCTGCAGAGCGGCGAAGATTTCAGCGCCGGTCATCAGAAGTCCTTGGTCACGATCGGGTGGCTGGAGCGCGCGATCTTGTCCTGCAGCTGCATGATGCCGTCGATCACCATCTCGGGCCGCGGCGGGCAGCCGGGCACGTAGATGTCCACCGGCACGATGCGGTCGATGCCCTGCAGCGCTGCGTAGTTCTGGTAGAAGCCCCCGCTGGTGGCGCACACGCCGAAGGCCATCACCCATTTGGGCTCGCACATCTGCTCGTACACCTTCAGCAGGATCGGGGCCTGCTTGTGCGTGACCGTGCCCACCACCATCAGCAGGTCGGCCTGGCGCGGCGAAAAGCGCGGCAGCGCGGCGCCGAAGCGGTCGGTGTCGTAGGGCGAGGCGCTGACGGCCATGAACTCCATCGCGCAGCAGGCGGTGACGAACGGGTAGGGAAAGATCGAGAACTTGCGTGCCCAGCCGATCAGCTCGTCCTTGCGCGTGGTCAGGTATTCGAAGGCGCCATCCTTCTGGTGCGCGGCGGGGACGATCGGGACGGTGCGTGCATACATGGCTGCGAATGCCTATTCGGTCACCGCTTCGATCAGCCGGGTCTTGTAGACGTACAGCACGATCAGCACCAGCAGGGCCATGAAGACGAAGAAGGTGAAGAGCATGAAGCCGTTCAGCGGCTGCGCGCCCAGCGCCCAGATGAACAGGAACACCGTCTCCAGATCAAAGAGCACGAAGATGATGGCGATGGCGTAGTACTTGATCGGCACGGCCTTCAGGTTCAGCGTGCCCACGGGCGTGGCGCCGCACTCGAAGGGCTCGAGCTTGACCGCCGACGACACCGGCTTCGGCCCGAGCACGCGGTTCAGCAGCAACGTCAGCGCGACGAAGCCGAGGATCGCCGTCAGGTACATCAGGAAGACGACGTAAGGGTTCATCAAAGCGCGTCCGGCCGACTTGGTTGCGAAAACACCACGGCCGCCGAGACGGCGGCGCCACCGTTCGAATCCTGAGGGCGCCTTGCAGGTGTTGCCGTTGGGTCATGCACGCGGTTCGCCTCGCCGTTGATGCTGCCTTGTCACTGTGTCCGGCAAGCTGCGGCGAAGGCTAAAGGTCAGGGCGAGGCGATTGCTTGTCCTATATCAAGAGCCGTGGCTGACCAGCCCCGCGTTCATCCACCGATTGCCGCTGCCTTCATGCCGCCGCAAGAACTCGTGGAATTCCCTAGGTTGCCCGTGAAACTTGATCCATGACAATTTTCCGACGACACCTTTGTCGATACTTCCCAGCAGCGAGTCTGGTGCCCGTCCGAATATATATGGATGCGGTTGGGGTTTAGGTACGCCGTGTGGTGCGGCGAATAATGGAGAAGACCATGCGGCTATTGAAGAACACCGGCTGGGCCGTTCTGAGTTTGGCCGCCAGCTTCCTGGTGGGCTGCGGCGGTGACGATTCCGGGTCCGCACCGGTTGTGCCGCCAGGGTCGTCGGTGGCGCAGCAGATTGCCGCTGCTGCCGCTGATCCGGCCAACGACACCTCGACCAATTCGTCGGCGTCCTTCACCGTGCTGCAAGGTGCGGGCGTGGCCGCCGTGACCGTCAACAGCCCGCCGGTGGTGAACTTCACCGTGTTCTCCGACGGCAAGGTCGTGCAAGGCTTGACGAACTCTGCCGCGCGCTTCGCCATCGCCAAGCTGACGCCGAGCGCCAACGACAACCCGGAAGCATGGTCTAGCTACGTGTTTCGCAAGGAAACCGCCACGGCAGGCGTCGGCCCTGGGGGCACTCCGGCAATGGCTTCGGCCTGGCAGGCGACCACCGATTCCAGCACCGCCGCATCGTTGACCTACAACGCCGACGGCTACTACACCTACACCTTCACGACCGACATCACCGACCCGACCAAGACCAACGGCGTGGTCTACGAGCCAGGCAAGACGCATCGCATCGGCATCCAGCTGAGCTACAAGAACGCTGCCGGTGAGGACGTGCGCGTCAATCCGTATTTCGACTTCACGATCGGTGCCGACGGCAAGTCGATCGCCGTCACCGACCCGTCGAAGACGCGCGTGATGGCCAACGTGCAGTCCTGCAACGGCTGCCACGAGACGCTGTCGCTGCACGGCGGCGGCCGGGTCGACGTGCAGTTCTGCGTCATGTGCCACAACCCAGGCACTACCGACGCCAACAGCGGCAACGTGCTGACGATGGCGACGATGGTGCA
>JAHECC010000311.1 GCA_024641965.1 Rubrivivax sp. | reverse complement strand
TTGAACAGCACCAACTCGCGCGAACCGCCCTGCACCGTGACCTTGTTGCCGGCGCTGTCGCTTTCGATGATGACCGTCAGCGGCTGGGTGGCCGTGCCAAGGTCCAGGGTGTTGACCTTCTTGCCCAGCTTCAAGATGTCCGTGGCCGATGAAGCCGGCGATTGCGCCGGGTTGATGCCAACGACCAAGCCATTGAAGGTGACAGTGATGTCCACCTCCAGCTTCGAAAGGTCGAGCGTGCTGAGCTCGAGCACGCCGCCGAAGGCCAGCGTCAGCGGCGCCTGCGTCACCAGGCCTGCCTCGACCTCCAGAACCCAGTCGCCACCACGTTCGGCCGCACCCGTCAGGTCGCTGGAGGCCGCGACATCGGCGCCAGTGAGCTCGCTGAGACGGCTGACCAGATCGAGGCCCGCTGCATCGGCGCCGACGAAGCAGCCGTACAGCAGGATGTCGGCCTCGCTGGTCAGTGCGCGCTGCCAGCTGAGCAGGTCGTCGGCATAGCGGTCCACATTCGCCGCGCTGAGCTGCGCATTGCCGAGTTCGACACTGCCGCTCGCGCCATGCGACAGGATATGGATGGCGCTGACGTCCTGCTCATCCCGCAGCACCTGGCTGACTTGCTGGATGCCGTCACGGTCACCGTCCAGCAACACCAGGCGGTAGTCGATGTCCGAACGCGCCGACAGTTCCGCGAGCAGATCGTCATGGCCTTCGATCGACGCGTCGACGAATACCAACTGGTGATCGCCGCGGTCCGACGCATTCGCGGGCGCAACCGGCAGCGGGCCGATGCTCGGCGGTGGCACGCTGCTTGAATCGAAATGTTCGAACGCAACAATGCCTGCGGCTGGCATCACATCGGCCGACAGCAGCACGCGCGGCTCCATCTGCTCGAGCCGTGCCGCGCGCGACTTCGAACGCCGCTTGCCACGCGTCATACCCAGCGATTGGCGCACCCAGGAAACCAGGCGGTTCAGTGACACGGGGGGGACTGGGAGCTTCTGTCCGCGCTCCCGTACGGCATGGCCGGCATCACCATCGATCATCGCGCTGCACTCCTTCGTTGTTCTTCAAGCAGACGCGCGAGGTGCAGTGTCGAGACACCACCGTAGACCAGCCTGCGCTGAACCACCATACGCTTGCATCGTGCAGCGTCAATATGAGGATTGCCCTTGTGCCGGCGACACGATTGGTGTAGGCGAGCCGGGTGACAAGGCTCGACGACGGCAATCTTCCGAGGACGCGTCGGCGGCTCGCGAGCGTCACGCTTTCGCGCGCCTTGACCGGAAGTGGCCGCGAGTCCGGAGCGTCCCGGCCGCGCCGCCGCGTTGGTTGCGCCAGGTCGCCGTGCGAGCCGCCGAGGCTCGGCGAGCGCGTTGCTCGCACGCCGCGCACCGCCCCCGAGTCATAGCCGCGTGCGCAGCCGATCGATCGTCGACGCTGCACCACAGCGTCGTCTGATCGCCACGCAGTCGACTTCGGGCCATGGTCTCGTCGACCGCCGTTTCGCAAGGGGCAGGCTGATCGCCCCAGCGGCCGAAACCCTCACCATTGCTTGTGCTGCGGCGTTCCTACCCGCGTTGATCGGGTCCAGGTGAAGCCGACTGCATCGGCAATCCGCGGCCGCTTGATGTTGGGCACTTCGCGTGTGCCTGAACGGTCGAGGTCGATCTCGACGACACCATTCGCGAACTTCGTTGCGGCACACAGGAAAGTGCCGCTGGATCCAAGCGCATGTCTGCGTTCAAGCGCGCCGTTGGCACAGCCACGCTGCCGCAACCCGCCCTCTTCCCGTCGCCCAAGTCCGGCCTCGACATGGTTTGCAGCGCCCGGTGGACTGGGTGATGCTTGTTCCGTCGACGTGCAAGACAAGGCTGCACCATGGCCCGCGAATCGGCGCATAACCAGTCCAGACGGCACCCCCTATTCGCGGGGGGCGGCGAGACGATGTAACTTGTCGATCGGCGTCCACGGACTCCATGCCGTAGTTCCTCTGCGCAAGCTCGAGGGCAGCTACGGCTGCCGGCCTGCCAGCCCTTCCCCCGCCTTCTTGTGCAGTTGTCCGGCGCATGGGTCGGGCCCGTTGAGCTTGGCCGACTGGATCGGGCTGGTGATCGCCGCCGCGGGCCGGCCAGCGGCCAGCGTTCCGGCGGACAGCCAGTTCTTGCGTCCAGTCGCCCAGGGTCTGATCTGCTGTTCGTCGTGGTTGTTGTCGACGGGCATGGCCTTCGCCAGACGGTCCAGGATGTCCTGCTTCATCTTCTGATAGGCCTTGCCGTCGATCGTGCTGCCGGCGCTGTAGCTCCAGAACACGGTGGGGACGATCTCCACATCGGCAAACTCCTCGAGCGCGGCGATGTACCCGCCCATGTAGGTCTTGGACCCGCGGTAATCGTCGATGATGGCCTGGTCGGTCCACGCCTGGAAGCCCGAGGACATGTTGCCGGTGATCTTCGCCGTTCCCACGGATGCATCGGCGAAGGTGTTCACCTCCTCGAACAGGCCTGCCAGCGCGATTCGAAGTTTGGCTTTGGGGGTGGCGCTTTTTCCTGATGTCATCTTCTCGACTCCATTGTTGGGGCTTGGTCTGCCGCGGGGTGCGGCCTCAAAAGCCATGGCCATGCACTGCGCGTTTCCATCTCGCGTGCCGCCTCCATTGCGCTGATGAGCAGCCGGAGCCGGCGGCCTATTGCGCCGGCGACTTTGCCATCCGGACAACACTCACGGAAGCAGAGAAGACATGCAATTCTTACGAATTCCCGCCTCGGCTTCTGGTGCTGAGCGGCCTCTGGCGCCCGCGGAGAAAGCCGCGCGGCCGTGCCGGGCTCAGCTTTGCTTCGGCTGCAGCGGGTCGAACAAGCCCGGCTCGATCGAGCGCAGGTGCAGATCCTGCTGCGGGAACGGGATCTCGATGCCGGCCTCCTTCAGCGCGGCGTGCACCGCCAGCGCCAGCCGGCTGCGCACGAAGATGTGGTCGTCGAAGGTGGCCCAGGCGCGCACGCTGAAGTCGAGCGAGCTGGCACCGAAGCCGGTGAACAACACCGTCGGCGCCGGGTAGCGCAGCGCGCCTGCGGTGGCGACGGCCACATTTTCGAGCAGCGTCACCACGGCAGCGGGGTCGCTGCCGTAGGCCACGCCCACCGGCAGATCGACGCGCCTGACGTTGGTGCTCAGCGTCCAGTTGATCAACTTCTCGGCCAGCAGCATGCCGTTGGGAACCACCACGTCGGCGCCCTCGAAAGTGGTGAAGGTGGTGGCGCGCATGCCGATGTCGCGGATCGTGCCGATCGTGCCTGCCACTTCGACCGTGTCGCCCGGCTGGATCGGCCGTTCGAACATCAGGATCAGCCCCGAGACGAAATTGTT
>JAHECC010000114.1 GCA_024641965.1 Rubrivivax sp. | reverse complement strand
GACGCCGAGGTTTCGGTGCGGCGCGCGGCGATGGAGGCCACGCGGCGCAAGCTGCAGATCGAACTGGAGGAGCAGACCGCGATGATCTCGCAGGTGCAGCAGATCGAGACGCTGAAGGCCGCGCAGGTGGCCGAGGTGGTGCAGCGCAAGGCCGACAGCGAACTGGCCTCTGCGCGCGCGCGCATCGACATGGAGCTGCGCATCCGCAGCGCCGACATCGAGCGCGAACGCTCCATTCGCGAAGCCGAGATCGCGCACGAGCGCGATCTGGCGCTGGCCGAGCAGAAGCGCCAGATCGCCATTGCCGAACAATCGGGAGCCGAGAGTCAGGCGCGGGCGCTGGCCGACACCGCCCGCGCAGAGGCGGTGCGAGCAGCCGAATCGGTCGCCACTGCCAAGCAATTGGCCGAGGCCGAGCGCCGCAAGGCGGTGGCGCTGCTCGGCGCGCAGCAGGAGGCCGAGATCGCCGGCACCCGTGCCCGCCTTTCCGCCGCCACCGAAATGGCCACGGCGCCGGACCGCGCCACCGCCCTGCTGCAGGCCGCGAAGGCCGAATCCGAGGCCAGCGCATTGCGCACCGGGGCCCTCAAGGCCGAATTGCTGGCCCAGGCCGAAGGCCGGCGCGCGTTGGCCGCAGCCGACAACGAGCTCGACGACCGCGTGGTGGCGATGCGCGTGGAACTGGCCAAGGTCGAGGCGCTGCCGAAGGTTATGGCCGAAATGATGAAACCGGCCGAGAAGATCGATTCCATCCGCATCCATCAGGTCAGCGGGCTGGCTGGCGCGACGCACGCCGAGGGTGCCGCGCGCACGCCGGTGAACCAGGCGCTTGACTCGATCATGGACATGGCGGTGCAGTTGCCGGCGCTGAAGAGGCTGGGCGAGGACCTGGGCATGAGCCTGGACAGCGGGCTGGCCGGCGTGACACAGCCGCTCAGCGGCAAGAAGACGTAGCCGCTGTCGCGGCCGGGGGCGCGCCGCGCCGCCGCGCGCCCTGATCCGGGCAAGCGCACGGGGCGGCCAAGGGCACCGCCGAGGGCCCTGGGCCTGGGTACAATGACCGGTTGTCTGTGCTGCCGGGTCGAGCCCGAAGCCGGAGCAACGATACGGGCCCGGAGCGGGCCCTGCCTGGAAGTCATCGCGACGGGCAAGCGGGCCGGCGGGTTGTCGGGCCCCGCTGCGTTTCTTGGAGTCGCCATTCCGCCCGCAATCGCGGGCCTGCCGAGAGGATTCTCAAGTGTTCATATCCGAAGCCTTTGCCCAGACCGCACCTGCCGCTGCAGGCGGTGATACGCAATCCAGCCTGCTGAGCCTGCTGCCGCTGGTGCTGATGTTCGTGGTGCTGTACTTCATCATGATCCGCCCGCAGATGAAGCGTCAGAAGGAACACAAGGCGATGGTCGAGGCCATCGGCAAGGGCGACGAGGTGGTCATCGGCGGTGGCGTGCTCGGCCGCGTGTCCAAGCTGGGCGACAGCTATCTGCATGTCGAGGTGGCCAACGGCGTGGAATTGCAGGTGCAGCGCCAGTCGGTGGTGCAGGTACTGCCCAAGGGCACCTTCAAGTAGAACCACCGGCCGTGGCCGCCGTCGCCCCGGTGCGGCCGGCCAGCGTCGTGGCGGCCTGTGCGCCGCACTAGGAACACTCCATGAACCGCTATCCGCTGTGGAAGTACGCGATCCTGGCCTTTGCGCTGCTGGTCGGCTTGGTCTATACCGCGCCCAACTTCTTTGGCGAGGCTCCGGCGGTGCAGGTGTCCAGCGGCAAGGCCACGCTGAAGCTGGACGCCGGCATCGCGCCGCGCGTGCAGACCATCCTGCAGGAGGCTGGGCTGAAGCCGGACTTCGTGCAGTTCGACGGCAATTCGGTGAAGGCGCGGCTGGCCGATGTCGATGAGCAGATCAAGGCCAAGGATGCGCTGTCCAAGGCACTGAACCCGGATCCGGTCAACCCCAGCTACATCGTCGCGCTGAACCTGCTGTCACGCTCGCCCGCGTGGCTGGCGAGTCTGCATGCCCTACCGATGTACCTGGGCCTGGACCTGCGCGGCGGCGTGCATTTCCTGATGCAGGTGGACATGAAGGCCGCGCTGACGAAGAAGACCGAGTCGCTCACCGGCGACGTGCGCAGCCTGCTGCGCGAGAAGAACATCCGCCACGCCGGCATCAGCCGCGATGGCGACAGCCTGGAAGTGCGCTTCCGCGAGCGCGAAACCATGACCGCCGCAGCGACGCTGCTGGCCGACCAGTTGCCGGATCTGCAGTGGGACGGGTCGGCAGAAGGGACCGACTTCAAGCTGCGCGGTGCGCTCAAGCCGGCCGCCGCGCGCGCCGTGCAGGAGCAGGCGCTGAAGCAGAACATCACCACCTTGCACAACCGCGTCAACGAACTCGGCGTGGCCGAGCCGGTGATCCAGCAGCAAGGGCTGGACCGCGTGGTGGTGCAGCTGCCCGGTGTGCAGGATACGGCCAAGGCCAAGGACATCATCGGCCGCACCGCGACGCTCGAGATCCGCATGGTCAACGAGAGCGCCGAAGCTCGCGAGGCCGAGCGCGGCGGCGCGGCCGTGCCCTTCGGCAGCGAACGCTACATCGAGCGCAACGGTGCCCCGATCATCGTGCTGCGCCAGGTGGTGCTGACCGGCGACAACCTGACCGATGCGCAAGCCGGCTTCGACGGCCAGACACAGGAGCCGGCGGTGCACCTGACGCTGGATGCCAAGGGCGCGCGCATATTCCGCGATGTCACGCGCGAGAGCATCGGCAAGCGCATGGCCATCCTGTTGTTCGAGAAGGGCCAGGGCGAGGTCGTCACCGCGCCGGTGATCCGCAGCGAGATCGGCGGCGGGCGCGTGCAGATTTCCGGGCGCATGACCACCGCCGAGGCTGCCGACACTGCGCTGCTGCTGCGCGCCGGCTCGCTGGCCGCGCCGATGGAGATCATCGAGGAGCGCACCATCGGCCCGAGCCTGGGCGCCGACAACATCGACAAGGGCTTCAACAGCGTGATCTACGGGCTGGTCGCGATCGCCGTGTTCATGTGCGCCTACTACGGCCTGTTCGGTGTGATCTCGACGCTGGCGCTGACCTTCAACCTGCTGCTGCTGGTGGCTCTGCTGTCGATGCTGCAGGCCACGCTGACGCTGCCCGGGATGGCGGCCATCGCGCTCACGCTGGGCATGGCCATCGATGCCAACGTGCTCATCAACGAGCGCGTACGCGAGGAGCTTCGCGGCGGCGCGCCGCCGCAGATGGCGATCCAGACCGGCTACGAACGCGCCTTCGGGACCATCCTGGATTCCAACATCACCACACTGATCGCCGGTGTCGCACTGCTCGCCTTCGGCTCAGGACCGGTGCGTGGCTTTGCGGTGGTGCACTGCCTGGGCATCCTGACCTCGATGTTCTCGGCCGTGGTGTTTTCGCGCGGATTGGTGAACCTATGGTACGGGCGTCAGAAGCGCCTGAAGTCGGTGTCGATCGGGCAGATCTGGAAGCCCGACGCGGAATCGGTCGCCAAGGCCTGAGCGTCCGCGAGAAAGCGAGAGCAATAAATGGAGTTCTTCCGCATTCGCCGTGACATCCCGTTCATGCGGCATGCGCTGGTGTTGAACATCGTCTCGCTGGTCACCTTCCTGGCGGCGGTGTTCTTCCTGGCCACGCGCGGGCTGCACCTGTCGATCGAGTTCACCGGGGGCACGGTCATCGAGGTGGCCTATGCGCAAACGGCGGATGTCGGCAAGGTGCGCGACACCGTCGAGGCGCTGCAGGCCGGCGACGCGCAGGTGCAGAACTTCGGCAGCTCGCGCGACGTGCTGATCCGGCTGCAGCTGCGCGAGGGCGTGAAACAGGGCGAACTGGTGGGGCGCGTGTTCGATGCGCTGTGCCGTGCCGAGGGAGGTGCTGTCGAATCGCGCCAGGGCGTCAGCGACAAGGGCGAATCGATCAGCAAGCAGATCTGCGCGGCCGGTGCGGCCGAGCCGGTGACGCTGCAGCGCAGCGAGTTCGTCGGCCCGCAGGTGGGTAAAGAACTGGCCGAAGACGGCGCCAAGGCGCTGGCCTTCGTGATCTTCGGCATCATGATCTACTTGGCGATCCGCTTCGAATGGAAGTTCGCGGTGGCGGCCATCGTTGCCAACCTGCACGACGTGATCATCATCCTCGGCTTCTTCGCCTTCTTTCAGTGGGAGTTCTCGCTGGCCGTGCTGGCAGCGGTGCTGGCGGTGCTGGGTTATTCGGTGAACGAGTCGGTGGTCATCTTCGACCGCATCCGCGAAACCTTCAGGCGCTTTCGCAAGTTCAGCACGACGCAGGCCATCGACCATGCCATCACCAGCACCATCAGCCGCACCATCATCACGCACGGCTCGACGCAGATGATGGTGCTGTCGATGCTGATCTTCGGCGGGCCGACGCTGTACTACTTTGCGCTGGCGCTGACCATCGGCATTTTGTTCGGCATCTATTCGTCGGTGTTCGTCGCCGCCGCGGTGGCCATGTGGCTGGGCGTCAAGCGTGAGGATCTGGTCAAGTCGGCGGCCAAGGACATCGACCCCAACGATCCCAATTCAGGTGCCGTGGTATAGAGTGAGCTTCAACCCCAGGATCTGAACCCGCCCCATGGCACAGAGCGCCGACTACGCCGAACTCGCCGAACAGGCGCGGCGCCTCTACGCCGAACAACTGGTCAAGGGCTTGCCGGCGCTGGTCAACGGCTTGGCAGAGCGCGCGCAGCATCTGCTCGACAAGCCTTCCGAGCATGCCCACTTGACGCGTCGGCGCGAGCTGGTGCACGAACTGAAGAAGGGCGCCGCGACCTGGCACAAGACCATGGTCAACAGCCTGCGCGATGCGTTGCTGAGCAGCATGTCCGCGGCGCATCCAGCCGACCTGCCGCCTGCGGCCGACCACAGCGGGCCGCTGTCGCTGGTGGACGACGACACCATCGAGCGCGAGATCCTGACCTCGCGCCTGGCACTGGCGGTGATGGACCAGGCGGCATCGGAATTCACCGACCTGCGTGCACGCATGGCGCTGCTCGAGCGGCGCGAGGAACTCGATCCCCAGGACATGCTGCGTGCGCATGTGCTGGCGCGAATCGTCGTCGATGCCTGGCGCTCGGCCGGTTGCAGCCTGGACAGCTGGCGCGAACTGCAGCTCGGCTTGCACGAGGAGGTCGCCGCGCTGATGGAAGAGGCCTACCACGGGACGAACCGCTGGCTGGTCAGCCAGGATGTCCTCACCAACGTCGATCTGCATCCGTTCATCAGGCGATCACGAAACGCACCAGCACCGAACACCGGTTTTGCTGGCGGTCCCGGAGGCGGGGGGGGCGACCCCGGCAGTTCGGGCTATGGTCACAGCTCGGGCTTCGGCGCGACGCAGAGTCCCGGGCAAGGCGCGGGCGGCGCCTCGGGCGCATCGTCGTACTGGTCCGGGTTGCGCGGCGGCGCAGTCGGCGAAGAGACCCGCATGATGACGCGCACCGCACCGCTGGCGCGCAGAGGCGAACACTCCGAGGCCGTACTGGGGCGCCTGAACCGGCTTGTCGGCCGCCACCTGCCGTCCTTCGGCGATGCCAGCCAGGCGCAGAAGCTGTCGCCGGGGCTGGCCCAGGCCATCGACCAGGCGCAGCAGGGCATCCGCCGACGCGTCGGCTCCAGCACACACCGCACGGCCGAACCGACGGTGACCACTCCGGCGCTGCTGGAGGAACTGCACCAGCGCAAGCAGGCGCTGAAGCAGTCGGCCGCCACGCCGGAGGAGCGCGCCACGATCGAGATCGTCGCGTTGCTGTTCCAGAGCATCCTCACCGAAGAGCGCATTCCGGCGGCGGTGCGCGTGTGGTTCGCGCGGCTGCAGATGCCGGTGCTGCGCGTGGCGGTGACCGAGCCGGACTTCTTTGCCACCGTGGACCATCCGGCGCGCCAGCTGATCGACCGCATGGGTGCCTGCGTGATGGGCTTCGACAGCAGCACGCGTAGCGTCGGCGACGCGCTGGAAAAGGAGATCAAGCGCGTGGTGCAGGTGGTCGAGGCCTATCCGGACACCGGCCGGCGCGTCTTCCAGACGGTGCTGACCGAATTCGAGAAGTTCCTGGAGCACTTCTTCAGCACCGAGAACGAGGCCACGCGCAAGGGCGTGTCGCTGGCTCAGCAGGTCGAGCAGCGCGAGACGATGGCCATCCAGTACACCATCGAGCTGCGCCGCATGCTCAACGAGGTACCGGTGCAGGAGAGCGTGCGTGCCTTCCTGTTCCAGGTCTGGGCCGACGTGCTCGCGACCAGCGCGGTGCGCTACGGTGCGCAGGGCGAAGAGACGCGCACCATGAAGCGCGCCGCCTCCGAGTTGATCTGGTCGGCGAGCGCCAAGGTCACGCGCGAAGAGCGTGCCGAGGTCATACGCCGCTTGACGTCGCTGCTGAAGACGCTGCGCGACGGCATGTCCACAACGGGCATGGACCCGGCCAAGCAGGAAGAGCACATCCAGATCCTGAACAATTCGCTGCAGGCGGCCTTCACCGCCAAGGCGCCGGTGATCCCGCACGAGCGGCTGCAGGAACTGGCCGAGCGGCTGGAATCGTTGGAAGAACTACTGCCCGATGCGGCCGACGTGACCATCGACGATTCGATCGTCTTTGACTTGTCGGGTCACGAAAGCTCCGAGCTCGAGGTGGTGTCCGAGGGCGGCTCGATGCCGACGCCGGCGATGGTCGCCTGGGCGCGCGAGCTTCAGGTCGGTGGCTGGTACATGCTCGACTACCGCGGCCGCAACGAGGCGGTGCAACTGGCCTGGCTGGGCCTGCGCAGACAGCTGTCGATGTTCACCACGGCGCAGGGGCGTTGCGTGCTGTTCCAGCAGCAGCGCTTGGCGTCCTTCCTGCAAGCCGGGCTGCTGCTGCCGGCGCAGGACGAGTCGCTGAGCGTGCGCGCCACGCGCAGCGCGCTGGCCAAATTGGATGTCGATGCTTCCAGGCTCTTGAACTGAGCCTGGGCTCGGCCTCAGTGAATGAGGCGCTCCTCGGGCGCGACGAAAAGTTCGTCGAGAATCAGCGCGTCGGGCTCCTCGCCCAGGCTCCAGAAGACCATCAGCACGATGATCTTCAGATCATCGAGCTCTATCGGCCCGTTGCCGATGGCGGTGGCGCGGTCGACCACCATCTCGCGCATCGTCGGTGGCAGCACGCCGGCCGATTCGAGGAAGCTGATGAAACCGATCGATTCTTCGCCCAGCAGCTCGCGCTCGGCCTCGGAGTACACGCGCAGGCTTTCCGCACCCTGGCTGCCGGTGCAGGACTCGGCCATGGTCGCCAGCCCGTCGAGCCACTTCAACGCATCCTGGATCTCATCGGATTCGAAGCCCACCGCCGACAGCTTGCGTGACAGCTGCTGGTGGCTCGGGCAGGCATCCGGGCGCCAGTAGTTTTCGTAGAGATACACGAGCACTTCAAACATGAAACCACTATAGCGCAGCGCCACGCGCTGGCGGCCGCACTTACCATTGTGTTGGCGAGCGCCCGCTCAAGCGCGGCCACGCCGCTGGTACAGGCCCCCCGGGAGTCGCGCGACCCGGTCCTCGAGTTCGAGTTCGAGCAGGCGGGCGCTCAGGTCCTGGGCGCTGTAGCCGGTGCGCGCGCACAGCGCGTCCAGCGTCGCCGGGTCGTGGCCCAGCGCATCCAGCACGGTGTCGGCGCCTTCGACGGACGATGCCCCCGCAGTTGCCACCGGTACCCGAACGGCGGGCTGCAATTCCTCCAGGATGTCCTGTGCACTTTCCACCAGCTTGGCGCCCTGGCGGATCAGCGCGTGGCAACCGCGCGACAGCGGTGAGTGGATCGAGCCGGGCACGGCGAAGACCTCGCGTCCGGCCTCGGCGGCCAGGCGCGCGGTGATCAGCGAGCCGGACTGCAGTGCGGCCTCGACCACCAGGGTGCCTCGCGACAGCGTTGCAATGATGCGGTTGCGCACTGGGAAGTTCTGCGGCAGCGGCGGCGTGCCGGGCGCGAATTCACTGACCATCGCGCCGGTTTCCGCGATGTGGTGCGCCAGCGTGCGGTGCCGTGCCGGATACACCCGGTCCAGCCCCGTGCCGACCACGGCCACCGTGCCGCCCGGGCCCGCCAGGCCACCTTCGTGCGCGGCGCCATCGATGCCGAGCGCCAGGCCGGAGACGATGGTCCAGCCCTGCCGGCTCAGATGGGCAGAGAAGTCGCGCGCGTTGTCCAGCCCCTGCGCGCTGGCGTTGCGGCTGCCGACCACGGCCAGGCTCTGGCGGCCCAGCACGCCGACATGGCCCTGCACATACAGCAACAAGGGAGGGTCGGCGTAGTCCAGCAACTGCGGCGGGTAGTCGGCATCGGCGATGCACAACACGTGTCGGTCATTGCCGCCCCGCCACCACGCATGCGCGGCTTGCAGGCGTTCGGACAGGTGCTCCGGCTCGCTGCCAAGGGCCGTCGCCAGCGAAGCGCCGACAAGCTCTTGCAAGGCAGCCCTGGATGCGCCCAGCGCGGCGCCGGCGGAGCCGAAGCTGGCGAGCAGCCGACGCGCGCCCTCACGGCCCAGGCCCGGCGTTTCGAGCAGACGAAACCAGGCGTCGAACTCGTCGGCGTCGAGCACGCCGCCGCGTCCTCAGGGCTGCGTGAAGCTGTCGCCGGGGAAGACCGGCACGTTCACCGACAGGATCAAGGCGTAGGAGGCGCGCTCGAACACGCTGAAGACGAACAACAGCCCATTCTTCTCGTTGGGCAACTGCAGCACTGTCTTCGTGCCGTCGACCTTGCTGGCCTTGCGTTCGCCTTCGCGCCACAGCGCCAGCACATGGCCGCGCTCCATGCCGTCACGGGCGCCTCGGTTCAATGCCACGATCTGGTTCTGGCCGGCACTCAGGCCGTCGCCGTAGATCGACAGCACGCGGCCGGCCATGGGCGCATTCGGGTGGTGCGGCACATAGGCGTCCAGGTCGCGCTTGGGCACGGGCGCGAGGCGGTCGCCGACGCCGACCTCCATGCGCACCTGCTTGATGGCGATGGTGGAGGGCACGAGCACGGGCGTGCCGTCGGCGTCGGGCAGGGTCTTGCCGGGGCGTACGAAGTCGGCCGCGCCCACGTAGCGCGCCTCGAAGCCGAGCAGTTCCTTGGTGTCGATGTCGTACAGCGGCTTCGGCTCGCGGAACAGCCGGTAGCTGGAGCCCTTGCCCAGGTCGCCCACGACATAGGCGAGCTGCCCTTCGGCCATGGCGACATAACCTTCCTGGGCGGCGACAATGCGCGGCGCCAGATCCAGTTCGTTCGTGTTGAAGACCACGGCCTCGGTCAGGAATGGGCCGATCAGGTGCAAGGGGATCGAGCCGATCGCGCCGTTGTCGAGCAGGTTGCCGCGCACCCGCGGCGACAGCCGCACGGTGTTTTCCGGTGCCCCGCCGCCGGATTGCGCCAGACGCAGGCGGGCGCGGCCGTCGATCTTTTCCAGCACCAGTACCTGGCCGGGATAGATCAGGTGTGGGTTGCGGATCTGTTCCAGGTTCATGCCCCACAACTCGGGCC
Source organism: Rubrivivax sp. (assembly GCA_024641965.1). Taxonomy (GTDB): domain Bacteria; phylum Pseudomonadota; class Gammaproteobacteria; order Burkholderiales; family Burkholderiaceae_C; genus Rubrivivax. Next base: position 3,105 of record JAHECC010000114.1, on the reverse strand, counting down.
AGCGCCACGGGCTCTTCAGGAACAGCTTGGAAATGTCCCAGAGTGTGTCGCCGCGCTGCACCGTGTGTGAATCCGGCGCGTTCGGCGCCAGCTCCGAAAGCGGCACGCCCGCCTGCGCCACTTGCTGCGCGGTGCTGCGCTGTTGCGAAGTGATCGGAAAGTTGGGTTCGGCGGCCAGCACCGCGCCGAGCGGCAGTGATGCGCCGACACACAGGGCGGAGAGTGCGACCAGCTGGCGCCGGAGGTTGCGTGGGTTCATCGGTTCAAGCTCCAGGCGAGCCTCGAGGCCCCGCAGCGGGTGCCACAATTGCGCCATGTATTGGGTCGTTGGACGGGCTTGGCGGACCATATCGCAAGTGCTGCGCCAATGCTCAAACAGTTTCTCAGATTCTGCCCATAAACCGTTGATATCGCAATGAAAGCGGCGTTCAACGCCCAAGCCTGTGACGCCTGTCACAACACGAGGCGCCGGATCGCCGGTACATCTGTTGCGTGTTGTCACGGTGGTCTTCAATTCTGTTGCAAATGGCCCAACTGACAATCCTGCGCTACCCCGATCCACGCCTGCACACCGTCGCCCGGCCCGTGGTCGCGGTTGATGCACGCATCCGCCAACTGGTCGACGATATGACCGAGACCATGTACGCCGCCGACGGCGTCGGCCTGGCGGCGACCCAGGTGGATGTGCACGAGCGCGTCATCGTCATCGATGTGTCGAACACGCACGACCAGCCGCTGGTACTCATCAACCCGGAGATCGTCGCGCACAGCGAGGAACTTGTCTTCGCCGAGGAAGGCTGCCTGTCGGTGCCGATGATCTACGACGAGGTGCAGCGCCACGCCCGCGTCAACGTCGCCGCGCTGGGCCGCGATGGTCAGCGTTTCGAATTCGAGGCCACCGAGCTGCTGGCGGTGTGCGTGCAGCACGAGATGGACCACCTGATCGGCAAGGTCTTCGTCGAATACCTGAGCCCGCTCAAGCGCAACCGCATCCGCACGAAGCTGCTGAAGAAGCAGCGCGAAGAGCGCCGGGCCTGAACACGTGAGGGGCCAGCCGATGCGCGTGGCCTTTGCCGGCACGCCGGACTTCGCCCGCGTTGCGCTGCAGCACCTGCTCGATGCCGGGCACCTGCCGCCGCTGGTGCTGACCCAACCCGATCGCCCTGCCGGGCGTGGCATGAAGCTGCAGGCCTCGGCCGTGAAGCAGTTGGCATTGGCCTATGGCCTGGGCGTAACGCAACCGCGCAGCCTGCGCCTGGACGGCAAGTACCCTGAGGACGCCGAGGCGGCGCGCGATGTGCTGCGGGCAGCTCGGCCGGACCTGCTGGTGGTCGCGGCCTACGGACTGATCCTGCCGCAGTGGGTGCTGGATCTGCCGCGCCTGGGCTGCCTCAATATCCACGGCTCGTTGTTGCCGCGCTGGCGCGGCGCGGCACCGGTGCAGCGCGCCATCGAAGCTGGTGATACACAAACCGGCATCACGTTGATGCAGATGGACGCCGGACTGGACACCGGCGACATCCTGCAGATGCGCGCGATAGACATTGATTCGGGTGACAGCAGCGCCAGCCTGTCTGCTCGCCTGGCCGAACTGGGCGGGCGGATGCTGGTCGAAGCGCTGCCCATGCTGGCGCGTGGCGAGCTTCGTCGCCAGGTCCAGCCGACGCAGGGCGTGAGCTATGCCCACAAGATCGACAAGGCCGAAGCGCGCATCGACTGGCGCCACAGTGCCGTCGACATCGAACGCCGTGTGCGTGCCTTCAACCCCTTTCCGGTGGCGAGCTTCACGCTCGGCAGCGAGCAGGTGAAGCTGTGGCGCGCGGCGGTGGTTGAGCCGAAGGCCGTGGTGGCGGGCATAAATGCCGGCACGCTGCTGGCGGGCCCCGACATGGTCTTGCGCGTGGCTTGCGGCGAAGCTGCGCTTGATTTGCTCGAGGTGCAGCGGCCAGGCGGCCGCAAGATGGCGGCCGCGCAGTTCCTGCAAGCGCAGGGCGCGGAGCTGCTTGTGCCGGGCCAGCAGTTGCCTTTGCCAGCCTGATTCAAGTCTGCGCGGCCCGGCGCCGATATGCCGTTGAGCTCCAAGCTGCAACCTACCGATGAACTTCCTGCGCCATACCCTCGTGCTGACCGTCGTGCTTCTGGCCAGCGGTTGCGACATGCTCGGCATCGAGTCCACACAGGCGTTGGCCGAGCGCCGCGAAGCGGATGGCAAGGCGGTGGGTGGAGCCTGCCGCCATGCCGGAAGGGCGCTGGAGGACTGTTATGCGCTGAACCGCAAGTCGGACCGCGCCGCGGTCTTCGCCGGCTGGCGTGAGATGAACGACTACATGCGCGAGAACAAGATCGACGAGGTGTCACCGCAACTCGGCCCGGGCGCCGAACTGGCGGCCAAGCCGAAGTCCGAGTCCGAAGACCGCGCGCCCAAACCCGCCACCGCCAAGGCCGGCAAGCACGAGTCCTGAGCCCGCGTGCCCCTTGGCTGGGGGCGCTTCCTTGACACAGCGCAGGCACCCGGGGATCGCCTGCCGCAGAATTGATGGCTTGTTCCATTGATTCGCATTGCGGCTACGACCATGAAAGTCCTTCGCTTCAGCGACCTGATTGCCACCGGCAAGGTGGCCGGCAAACGTGTCTTCATCCGCGCCGACCTGAACGTACCGCAGGACGATGCCGGCCGCATCACCGAGGACACGCGCATCCGTGCGTCCTTGCCATGCATCCGCATGGCGTTGGACGCCGGCGCGGCGGTGATGGTGACCTCGCACCTGGGTCGGCCGACCGAAGGTGCGTTCAAGCCCACCGATTCGCTGGCGCCGGTGGCGCAGCGCCTGGCTGAGCTGCTGGGGCGCGACGTGCCCTTGCGCGCCAACTGGGTGGATGGCGTGGAGCTGCAGCCCGGTCAGGTGGTGCTGCTGGAAAACTGCCGCGTCAACAAGGGCGAGAAGAAGAACGACGAGGCACTGGCACGCAAGATGGCGGCGCTGTGCGACATCTTCGTGCACGACGCCTTCGGCACCGCGCACCGCGCCGAAGGCACGACCTACGGCATCGCGCAGTTCGCGCCAGTGGCTTGCGCCGGCCCGCTGCTGGCGGCTGAGATCGATG
>JAHECC010000113.1 GCA_024641965.1 Rubrivivax sp. | reverse complement strand
GGCAAGTCGGTGCTCGAAGTGACGCTGCCTGTGGGTGCGCGTGCGACCGTGATCCGCAAGCCCTCGCTGCCCGTTCCGTCGTCGGCACCGGCGGTGATCGACGCCGCCCTGGACGCGCCGATCGGCTGTGCCGGGCTGGATGTGCTGGCACGAGAAGCGAAGAGCGCCTGCATCCTGATCTGCGACATCACGCGCCCGGTACCGAACGGCCTGTTCCTGCAGCCGATGATCCGCCGACTGATGGCCAGCGGCATCCCGGCGGCACAGATCACGGTGCTGGTGGCCACCGGACTGCACCGGCCGAACGAGGGCGCGGAGTTGGCCGAACTGGTCGGTGACCCCTGGGTGCTGGACACGGTGCGGGTGGAAAACCATTTCGCGCGCGACGAGGCCGCCCATGTCGACCTGGGCGTCACGCGCACCCGCGGCACGCCGGTCAAGCTCGACCGCCGCTTCGTCGAAGCCGAATTGCGTATCGCCACCGGGCTGGTCGAGCCGCATTTCATGGCTGGCTATTCGGGCGGGCGCAAGGTGGTGGCGCCCGGCGTTGCCCATCACGAGACGATCCGCACCTTTCACAGCGCGCGCTTCATGGAGGACCCGGGCGCTGTGCAGTGCAACCTGGCGCGCAACCCGCTGCACGAGGAGCAGCTGGAGATCGTGCGCATGCTGGGCGACGTCTATGCCCTGAACACGGTGCTCGACGAGCACCGCAACCTCGTCTATGCGAGCTTCGGCGAGATCATCGCCAGCCATCTCGCGGCGGTGGCCTTCGCACGCGCGCACACCGAGGTGGCGGTGGGCCGCCGGTTCCGCACGATCGTGACTTCGTCGGCCGGGTACCCGCTGGACCAGACCTACTACCAGACCGTCAAGGGCATGGTCACGCCGCTCGACATCCTCGAGCCTGGCGGCACCTTGATCATCGCCTCGCAATGTGCCGAGGGCCTGGGTTCGGCGCACTTTCGCGAGGCCCAGGCGAAGCTGATTGCGATGGGTCCGGACGCCTTCCTGGCCTCGTTGCAGCGCAAGACGCTCGCCGACGTGGACGAGTGGCAGACCGAGATGCAGTTGAAGCCGATGCGCGCCGGTTCGATCGTGCTGTTCTCCGACCGCCTGTCCGACGCGGATCACGCGCTGACCGGGGTCGCGCGCGCAGCGAGCGTGGAAGACGCGATCGCGCGCAGCATCGAGCTGCACGGCGACCCCGAGGTCGCCGTCATCCCCGAGGGCCCATACGTGGTGCCGTTCGCGCGCGCGCCCGAAATCGAGCCGCCCGCCAAGGCTGCGGCGTGACGCTGCACGTCCACCTGGATGCGGTCGGCGGGATCTCGGGCGACATGTTCGTCGCCGCGATGCTCGACGCGCGTCCCGACCTGCAGGCCCGGGTGTTCGAGGACCTCGCGGCCGTGCTGCCGCCGCACGCGGGCCACCCGCGGCTCGACGCCGGTCTGAGCGGGGGCATCGCCGCGATGCGCTTCGGTCTCGACGCCGGCGCCAGGGCGCACGGCGCGCACGAGGGGCACGGTGCCCGTTTCGCCGACCTGCTGCAGCGCATCGCGCAGGTGCCGCTGCAGGCCGGCACCGCCGCCCAGGCGAGCGCCATCCTGCGCCGCCTGGCCGAGGTCGAGAGCCGCATGCATGGCGTGCCGGTCGACGAAGTTCACTTCCACGAGATCGGCGACTGGGACTCGCTGCTCGACGTGGTGGCGGCGGGCAGCCTGGTCGCGGCGCTGGCCGGCGCGCACTGGAGCGTCTCGGCGCTGCCGCGGGGCGAGGGGCTGGTGCGCACGCAGCATGGCCTGCTGCCCGTGCCGGCGCCGGCCACTGTCGCGCTGTTGCAAGGCTTTCGCTGGCGCGACGACGGTATCGGCGGCGAGCGCGTCACGCCGACGGGCGCGGCGATCCTCGCGCATGTGATCGACCGCCCGGCGCCGCCGGACCAGTGCGGGTTGCTGGCGGCCAGCGGCACGGGCGCAGGTACACGTGAGATGCCCGGCTTGCCGAACGTGCTGCGCGCGCTGTGCTTCACGGTTCATGCACCGGGTGATCGCCTGAGTGACGAGGTGGCGGTGCTCGAATTCGATGTCGACGACATGAGCGGCGAAGAGGTCGGCGTGGCGATCGAGCACCTGCGTGCACTCGACGCCGTGATCGATCTGAGCCTGGGCGCGCGCCAGGGCAAGAAGGGCCGGCCGCTGCACGACCTGCGCCTGCTGGTGCGCCCGGACGGGCTCGATGCCGTGATCGAGCGCTGCTTCGTCGAGACCGCCACGCTGGGCCTGCGCTGGCGCCGCGAAGCGCGCGTACTGCTGCCGCGCACGGCCGACGAGGTGGCCGTCGGCGGCCATCGGTTGCGCCGCAAACAGGCGCAGCGTCCGGGCGGCGAGATCACGCACAAGGTCGAGAGCGACGACGTCGTCGCCGTGCCAGGATTGGCCGCTCGCCGACGGCTGCGCCAGTCCGGCGAGAACGGCTGAAGCGCGCCCGATGATGGTTGCCACCGACCTGCACGCCGCCTTGGTGGCCGCGCTGGACCGCCACGACAGGCTGGCGATTGCCGTGAGCGGCGGGGTCGACAGCATGGTGCTGGCCTATGTGGCGCACCGCTTCGCCCGTACCGACGTCAGCGCCTTGCATGCAGTGGGGCCGGCGGTGCCGCCGGACGCCACGGCACGCGTGCAGCGCCATGCGTCGCGCCACGGCTGGCGCCTGCGGCTGATCGACGCCGGCGAGATGGCCGACCCGGACTACCTGCGCAATCCCGTCGACCGCTGCTTCCACTGCAAGAAGAACCTGTACGGCCGCATTGCCGGTCTGGTCGACGGCCCGATCGCGTCGGGCACCAACCTCGACGACCTGAGCGACTACCGGCCCGGGCTCGACGCCGCGCGCCGGCACGGCGTGGTCCACCCCTACGTGGAAGCCGGCCTTCGCAAGGACGATGTCTATGCGCTCGCACGCCGGTACGGCTTGGACGACCTGGCGCAGCTTCCGGCCGCGCCCTGCCTGGCCAGTCGGATCGAGACCGGCATCCGCGTGCAGGCCCGCGCGCTGGGTTTCATCGACCGCATCGAGCGCGACCTGCGCCTGCGCCTGCCCCTCGCGCGTGCCGTGCGCTGCCGTGTCACCGCGGCCGGGGTGGTGATCGAGAGCGACGCCTGGCCCGCAGCGGACGACCGAGCCGCACTCGAGACCTGGGCACGCGAGTCGTGCGCCACGGCGGGCCAGGCCTTCGCCGGGCTGCGCGACTACCGCCGCGGCGCGGCCTTCCTGAGGGAAGTCGAGTGAGCGAGTTCACGATCGACTGGGAGCGCGAGCAGCGCACCGGCCTGGCCGAGGCCGTCCTGTGCGACGGCAAGAGTGCGGCGCAGATCGAGGCGATCCTGGCGTCGGCCGGCGACCGCCCCATGCTGCTGACGCGGCTGGACGAAGCCCGCCTGGCCGCGCTGCCGCCCGAGCGCCGCGCCGCCCTCGACCACGACCCGCTGTCGCGCACCGCCTTTCACGGCCGCGTGGCGCCGCCGGCACATCGCGGCCCCTGCGTGGTCTGCGCCGGTACCTCGGACCTGCCGGTGGCCCGCGAAGCTGCGCGCACGCTCGCCTTTGCCGGCTACCAGGCGCCGGTGATCGCCGACGTGGGCGTCGCCGGCCTGTGGCGGCTGATGCGGCGCATCGACGAGATCCGCAGCTTCGACGTGGTGATCGCGGTGGCGGGCATGGAGGGCGCACTGTTCAGCGTGCTGGCCGGCCTGGTTGCCGCGCCCGTGATCGCGGTGCCCACCTCCGTGGGTTATGGCGTGGCCGAGGGTGGCCACACCGCCTTGCACAGCGCGCTGGCGTCGTGCGCGACCGGGATCGTCGCCGTCAACATCGACAACGGCTACGGCGCCGCGGGCGCGGCGATCCGGATGTTGCGGCGGCTGCGGCAGGGTGCCTGACTCGACGCCTGTCAGCCCAGGCTGTGACAGCCCAGCCCCATGTGATGGCCTGGGCTGGGCCTCGCAGAGCACGACCGGCTGTAGCGAGATCGTGTCGACGGCGTCCCGCATGAGCTCGCGCAAGCTGCGCAAGCGCGCCGCCTGCCGCCGTCAGTCCAAGGGCCAGGGCATCGACTTCGGCAAGGCGGTGGGCGCTGCCGGCGCAGCGGCAGGGCGCCGCCGCACGGCGTCCACGGCGCGCCACCAGGGCACAAGCTCGCATTGATGCGCCGGTTCAACCGGCTCGCCCAGCCGCGGCATCAGCAGCTGTGCGCCCTGTGTCGGGCCGTGTGCCAGCAGCGTTTCCGCCGGCTCGTCCCAGGCGTGCAGCGCCAGGCTGAAGGTGCCCCAGTGCACGGGCAGGAAGGCGCCGCCGCCGAGCAGCTTCAAGGCCTTCAGCGCGTTGTCGGGGCCGAGGTGGATGTCGCCCCAGGCCGGGTGGAAAGCACCCACCTCCAGCATCACCAGGTCGAAGGGCCCGAGCCTTTCGGCAATGACGCGGTACTCGGTGGTCAGCCCGGTGTCGCCGCTGAAGAACACGCGGTGCCTGTCGCTGTGCAGCACCAGCGACGACCACAGCGTGGCATTGCGGTCCTTCAGGCCGCGGCCGGAAAAATGCTGCGACGGTGCAGCCGTGACCTGCAGCTCGCGGCGGATGCGCCGGTTCTTGAAGCTGTGCGTCTGCCACCAGTCGAGCTCGGTGATGCGCGCTGCCGGCACGCCCCAGGCTTCGAGGTGCGCGCCGACGCCGAGCGAGGTGACGAAGGGCACGTCCGAGCGCGCCAGCTCGCGGATCGTCGGGTAGTCCAGGTGGTCGTAGTGGTCGTGCGAGACCACGACCAGGTCGATGCTCGGCAACGCTCGCAGCGGCACCGGCACCGGCTGGAAGCGCTTCGGCCCGGCCAGCCGCGACGGCGAGGCGCGCGCGCCCCATACCGGGTCGGTGAGCACGCGGTGGCCGTCGATCTCGATGAGCACCGTCGAATGCCCGAGCCAGGTGGCGCGCAGGCCGCTGCCGGCTCGCTTGGCCCAGGCGTCGAGCGGGCTCATCGACGGCAGCGGCGCCTTCGGCGTGCGTCGCCTGTCGCCACGCAGGAACTCGCCCAGCGTCGGTCGCGCCGCGCCCAGGTCGCGCAGGCCCGGCGCGATCGGATGCCGGTTGCGAAATCGGTCGCCGGCCCACAGCGGCGAATCCTGGATACGCTCCAGCCGTTCGCCTTGCGGCCGGGCCCCGAAGGTCTTCATGCCCGCACCATAACCCGATCGGGCGGCAGAATGTCCGTCGGCGACACTGCGCACTGAATTCGACGAAGGACAAGCATGCTCGCGATCATCGGCGGCACCGGCATCTATCAACTGGCCGGCATGCAGGTGGACGAACACCTGGACGCAGCCACGCCCTTCGGCGCGACTTCGGGCGCAATCGTCAAGGGCAGGCTCGGCGGGCGGCCGCTGCTGTTCCTGGCGCGCCACGGCAGCGGCCACAGGCACCTGCCGCACGAAGTGAACTACCGCGCCAACATCTATGCCCTCAAACAAGCCGGCGCGACGATGATCCTTGGCTTTTCGGCCGTCGGCAGCCTGGCCGAGGCCATCGCGCCGGGTGACCTGGCGATGCCGACACAGTATTTCGACTGGACCAAGGGCGGCCGCGCACGCAGTTTCTTCGGCGACGGTGTGGCCGCACACATCTCCACCGCCGAGCCGGTGAGCCGCAACCTCGTCGACTGGGCTGCCACGCAGGCCGCGGCCATGGGCATCAAGCTGCATCGCGACGCGACCTACGCCTGCGTCGAGGGCCCGCGCCTGGGCACGCGTGCCGAGAGCCTGTTCCTGCGTCAGGCCGGCTGCCAGCTGGTGGGCATGACCAACGTGCCCGAGGTCTTCCTCGCGCGCGAGGCGCAGATCTGCTACGCCACGGTGTGCATCGCCACCGACTACGACTGCTGGATGGAAGACCCAGCGATGCACGTCAGCGTCAGCGCCATCCTCGACACCTACAAGGCCAGCCTGGAGCGTGCGCGCTCGCTGCTCGACGCGCTGCTGGCCGGGCCGTTGCCCGAAGAAGAACCCGAGATTCGCAGCGCCTTGAAGTATGCGATGCTGACGCCCGACGACGCGTTGAACGACGCGCAGCGCGAGTGGCTGGCGGTGCTGCGCCGATGATCGTTCCATTCGGCCGAGCGCAACTGGCCACGGCCGAGCGCGAACTGCTGCGCGACGGCCGCTTCGCCAACGCGCGCGTCGAGCGCGTGTGCATCGATGGCGTCGATTGGATCTTCAAGGACTTTTCGTCGCGTGCCTGGTTCGTGCGGCACGGCATCGGCCGTCTGCTGCTGGGCCGCGAGGTGCGCGCGCTGCGCCGGCTGGAAGGCCTGCACGGCATCCCGTCGCGCGCCTTCCGCGTCGATGCTTTCGCGATGGCGGCACGCTACGTGCCCGGGCGCACGCTGGGCCGCGTCGAGACCGAGGACCGGCGCATGAGCGCCGACTTCCTGGCCGCGCTGGAGTCGTTGCTGCAGCAGGTGCATGCGCGCGGCATCGTGCACCTGGACACACGCGGCGGCGGCAACCTGCTGATGTTGCCGGACGGCGCGCCGGGCATCATCGACTTCCAGGCCGCGGTGTCGACGCGCTGGATGCCGGCGTGGCTGCGGCGCTGGTTCGAAGGCATGGACCTGGGCGGCATCTACAAGAAGTGGTTGCAGTACCAGCCCGAGGCGATGGGCGCGCAGCGCCGCGCACGCTTCGAGCAGATGAACCGCTGGCGGCGGCTGTGGGTCTTCCGCGGCTACTTCGGGCTGCGCAAGTAGGGCCCCCAGCCGGGCGACAATGGCGCGATGAAGTCCACCTCCGACGGCCTGTTCCAGCACCAAGGCCTGCGCAGCTTCCTGGTGAAGACGCGCAAGCCGCTGTTCGTGCTGCTGCTGGCGCTGCTGGCACCGTTTGCGAAGCCCGAGTGGCTGCTCGCCGGCTTCATCGTGTCGATGCTCGGCGAGTTCATCCAGCTGTGGTGCTTTGCGTCGCTGGACAAGAACATGACGCTGACCATCCGCGGGCCCTACACGATGGTGCGCAACCCGATGTACCTGGGGCGCTTCTTCATCCCGCTGGGCTTCCTGATGCTGCTCGGCCAGTGGTGGCTGCTCGTCGCCTATGCGGTGATCTACTGGCTCTACATGGACGCACGCGTGCAGCGCGAAGAGGCACACTTGAAACCGATCTTTGGCGCGCCCTACGAAGACTATTGCGCCAAGGTTCGCCGCTTCGTGCCCGGCTGGCCGCTGGCCGGCAAACAGGTCGGCTACTGGAACTGGGCGCTGTTCTCGCACAACAACGCCGGGCGCAACCTGGTCGGCACGCTGATCGCATGGGCGCTGGTGGCGGCGTGGGTGCTTTGGGGAGTGGCCCTGCTGAACCACTGACGCGTCAGCCCAGCGCCGCCAACACGGCCAGCGCCGCTGGCAGCGAGACCATCGCGATCAAGGTGGACAGCGATACCAGCCCGGCGACGAAGCCGCCGTGCCCGCCCATGCGCACCGCCAGCACATAGGCGCTCGACGCCGTGGGCATGGCGCAGAAGGCGACAACGATCACCTGCTGCTGCATCGGCAGGCCCAGCGCGCGCACCACCAGCAATGCCGTCAGTGGCATCACCAGGTGCTTGATGAGCATGAAGCCCGTCGCCAGACGCGGCGCCTCGCGCAGCGCGCCCACCTGCAGCCCCGCGCCCACCGCCATCAGACCCAGTGGCAGTGCGGCCGCACCCATGCGCGACAGCGTCAGCGCGGCGATGTCCGGCAGGCGCAGCGACAACAGGTTGCACAGCAGCCCGCCGACCGTGGCCAGGATCAGCGGGTTGCGTGCCAGCTCGCGCAGGTAGCCATGCCCGCCGTGGCGCGCCAAGGGCCACACCGCCGCCACGTTGCACACCGGCACGCTCACCGACACCAGCACGGCCATCCACGCCAGGCCCTGCGTGCCACCCAGGCGTTCGGCCAGCGCCAGCGCCACATAGGTGTTGAAGCGGAAGGCCGTCTGCGCACCCGAGGCGTGCAGCCGCGGGTCGACACCCGGCGCGTGCTTCAGCGCCATCGACAGTGCGATGCTCACGCCGATCACGACCAGCGTGCTGCCCGCCAGCGGCAGCGCCGTGTCGAGCTGCAGCGGATAACGCATGATGGCGCCGAACAGCAGGGCCGGAAACAGCACGTAGTACACCAGCCGCTCGACGCCATCCCACACCGGGCGGCCGAGCGGCGTGCGCCGGCAGATCAGCCAGCCCAGCGCAATGAGCAGAAAGTCGGGCAGCAGCAGCAGCGTGTAGGTCATGGCCGACAGTCTGTCATGCCACCGAAGCGGCGTAGCATCATCGCGGTCGGCCCGGTGCAGCTGGAGATGCGCGCATGATCGAACTGAAACCCCTGTGTCCCGGTTTCGGCCTGGAGACCCGTGACGTGGATCTCGCCGGCGCACTGTCCGACGAAGCCTTCGCCGAGATCGAGCGAGCGTTCTACGCCGGCCAGGTGCTGGTGCTGCGCGGGCAGTCGCTGACGCCGGCGCAGTTCGTCGCTTTCGCGCGCCGCCTCGGCCCGCCGCAGCCGCATGTGATCGACCAGTTCCATCACCCGGCGGACGCCAACATCCTGATCCTGTCGAACGTGAAGAAGGACGGGCAGCCCACCGGCTTGCAGGACGCAGGCTCGTACTTCCACACCGACTATTCCTACCTGCAGGTGCCGGCGCGGGCGACGACCTTGTATTCGGTCGCAGTGCCCAAGGTCGGCGGCCACACGCTGTTCGCCAACCAGCAGGCAGCCTACGACGACCTGCCACAGGCGATGAAGACACGCATCGAGCCCTTGGTCGGCATACACCACTACGGCAACCGAAACGATCTGGACGAGCGCAGCCGCACCGTGGCCTCGCCGTTGTCGGCAGCACAGAAGGCGAAGATGCCGGTCATCACGCACCGCATCGCGCGGCCCCACCCGGTGACAGGGCGCAAGGCGCTCTACGCCGTATCGGGCAGCGCCTTCGGCATCGTCGGCATGCCCGACGACGAGGCGCGCGACCTGCTCGACGAGCTGGCCCGGCACTCGACGCAGGCCCGCTACCAGTACAGCCTGGCCTATGGCGTCGGCGACGTCGTCGTGTGGGACAACGCGTCGCTGTTGCATTCGGCCACGCTGGTCGACCCCGACGATGCGCGCACGCTGTGGCGCATCACCGTGCTGGAAAGTTCTGCCGCCGGCGCGGCGCCGCAACTGCTGGCAGCGAGCTACGCCAGCGGCACGATGTAGCGCCGTGCTACTTCAGGAACTCGGGCGAAATCAGACTCGGCACGAACAGCACGACCTGCGGCAGCAGGATCACCAGCGCCAGCACGCCGAGCATCGGCATCAGCATGATGGCCACGTCCTTGATCACGTAGGTCAGCTTGACCTCGGCGATGGCGCAGGAAATCATCAGGCACAAGCCGTAGGGCGGTGTCACCAGGCCGAAGGCCAGCGCGACGATGCCGATCATCGCGAACTGCACCGGGTCCATGCCCGCCGCCTTGGTGATCGGCTCGAGAATCGTGCCGACGATGATGATGGCCGGAATCGCGTCGAGGAAGCAGCCGACGACGAGGAAAGCAAAGGCCACGAAGAAGCCGGTGCCGATCAGACCCAGACCCCAGGAGCCAACCGTTTCGAGCAGTGCCTTGGGGATCTGGTAGTAGGCCAGCATCCAGCCGAAGACGCTGGCCGTGCCGACGCAGAACAGCGCCACGCCGGCAAAGCGGCCGGTGTCGAGCAGCGCCTTGTGCAGGCCCTTGAAGCCCATTTCGCGGTAGACGAAGGCCGACAGCGTGCCGGCATAGAGCACGGCGATGGCGGCCGACTCGGTGGCCGTGAACCAGCCGAAGATCTTGCCGCCGATGATGATCAGCGGCGTCATCAGCGCCGGGATGGCGACGAACACCGCGCCGAGCAGTTCCTGGAAGGTCGAGCGCACTTCGGTCGGGTAGCCGCGCAGCTTGGCGTAGACATGCACGGTGCCCATCTGCACGCTGGCCAGCAGGATGCCCGGCAGCACGCCGGCCAGGAACAGCGCGCCGATCGACACGCTCATCGTGCCGCCCCAGACGATCATCAGGATCGACGGCGGGATCACCACCGCCAGCACCGAGGACACGGCGGTGATGGCCACCGCGAAGGACAGGTCGTAGCCTTCCTTGACCTGCGCCGGGATGAAGATCTTGCCCAGGCTCGAGGCGTCGGCGGTGCTTGAGCCCGAGATGCCGGCGAAGAAGAAGGACAGCACCACGTTGCACTGCGCCAGACCGCCGGGCATGTGCCCGACCAGCGCGCGCGAAAGTCGCAACAGGCGCTGGGTGATGCCGCCGACGTTCATCAGGTTGGCGGTGAGCAGGAAGAACGGCACCGCCAGCAGGATGAAGGAGTTGTAGGCCTTGAAGGTCTCGTTGAAGACGATCATCGGCGACAGCCGCTCTTCGAAAACCATCACCGGCAGGCAGGCCAGGCCCAGCGCGAAGGCCACCGGCACGCGCAGCGCGATCATGCCGAAGAACAGCGAGAACAGAATCAGCGCCGCCGTCGGCGGGTCGAAGAAGGCGCCGCCGCTCATGACGAGACCTCACCGCCGAACAGCACGTGCAGGTTGTCGAGCAGTTGCGGCGCCAGGAACAGCAGCCAGGTGGCGCCGGTCAACGGCCAAGCGATGAAGATCAGCCACATCGGCAGTTCGGCCAGCTCCGAGGTCTGGTTCCAGCCGAACTGCACGAACTGGATGCCGTACCAGACGAAGACCAGCGCCAGCAGCAGGATGCCGGTCTGCGCACACAGCTTGAGCAGCGCGTTCAGGCGCGGCGGCAGCGTCGGCCACAGGTCGATGTCGAAGTGAGAGCTGTCGTGGATGCCGATCATCGCGCCGAGCATGATCAGCCAGACGAAGAAGAAGCGCGCCATCTCCTCGGTCCATATGTAGCTCGGGATCAGCGAGGTGTAGCGCGAGAAGATCTGCAGCCCCACCGGGATGATGAGAATGCCCACGCTGAGCACCAGCAAGGCGCACAGCAGACGGTAGTAGGCCTTGATCAGGCGTTGCATGCTCGCTTCCGGTACGGTGGCTGCGACGCAGCGGACAAAAAAATGCCGGCGCAGGGCGAGCCTGCGCCGGAGTCTCGGTTCAACTTACATCGAGTTGATCTTCTTGTAGATCTCCTCGGCGCCGATCTCCTTGGCGTAGTCGGCCATCACCGGGTCGACCGCCTTCTTCATCGCCGCATGGTCGGTGAAGGGGATCTGCTTGAGCTTGCCGGCCTTCTGCATGGCTTCGAGCTTGGCCGAGTCCTGGCTCGATTCGATCTGCCGCCCATAGGCGCCGGCTTCCTTGCCGGCCTTCACGATCGCCGCCTGCAGGTCAGGCGGCAGCCGCTTGAAGGTCTTGCCCGAGAACACCACCGGCCGTACCGTGATGGCGTGCTGCGTCAGTGCCAGGTTCGGGCCGACTTCGTAGAATTTCATCTGCTCCACGCCCGCGGCCTCGTTCTCGCCGGCGGCTATGACGCCGTTCTGGATCGCGTTGTAGACCTCGTTGTAGGCGATCACCGTCGGCGCCATGCCTGCGGCGGCGAAGGTCTTGCTCCAGATCGGCGCGCCCTGCACGCGGATCTTCAGCCCCTTCAGGTCGGCCATGTTGGCGACCGGCTTGTTGGCGAAGATGTTGCGCGTGCCGCCGCCTGCATAGCCGATCCACAGCACGTCGGCCTTGGCGGCGACTTCGTCTGCCACCGGCTTGAGCGTGTCGGCGTCGAGCACCTTGTTCCAGTGCGCCAGGTCGCGGAACAGGAAAGGCGCGTCGACGAAGGGCGCGGCCTTCGAGAACGTGGACATGTGCGCCGGCGAGACGATGGCGTAGTCCACCGACACGCCCTGGTTCATGTAGGCGAAGTAGTCCTTCTCCAAACCGAGTTCGCTGTTGCGGTGCAGGACGAAGTTGATCGGCTTGCCGTAGTACTTCTTGACCAGCTCCTCGAACTTCAGCAGTGTCTTGTTGAAGGCGTGCTCGTCGTTGAACTGCACCGCGCCGTGCAGCGTGATCGGGGCCTGGGCGTTCGCCAGACCAGCGGCGCACAGGCCAAGCACCAGCAGCGCACGGCGCGTGGCGCGAATCGGATTTCGCATGTTCATGTTCCCCCGGGTTTTGGACGCCTGCACGGTGCAGGGCAATTCGCCGCCTGTCCGGTGATGTGGCCAGGGAGCGGACCGATTCTGGGCCGCCGTTCCCTGCGGTGTCAACGCGGCATGACCCTTGGTCGGCGCTTTCAGCCTGGCGGTGCCAGCGCGGCATGCAGCCGGTGCTGCGGCGCGCCGACGTCGAGCTGCCGACACAGCGCCAGCAGCGGCGCGAAGCGGCGCTGCTTCTTCTGCGCATGGTTGAGCGCGATCTCGCTCAGCCGGTGTTCCAGAAAGGGGTTGAGCAGGCGTTCGCGCAGTTCGACCAGGTAGTCCTCGGCCGCGGGCCCCATGCCGAGCGCGGCGAACACTGGCAGCATCTCGTCACGCCACAACGCTTCGAGTTCGGTGCGAAGCGCCTCGACCTGCATGACCTGTAGCACCGTCTCGTCGGCAGCGCGGCCGTCGCGCAACCAGCGCTCGGCAAGGAAGCTGTGGC
>JAHECC010000112.1 GCA_024641965.1 Rubrivivax sp. | reverse complement strand
GCCCTTTGCACCCTTCGGCCTGGGCACGGTCAGCCGCGCGTTGCAGCCGCAGATTGCCGAGTTCCTGTACGCGCTGTCGGCCAGCGATGGTGCGGACCCGACGCGCTATGGCGACACCGGCGCGGGTGCCACGCGCAACGGCGAACCCGAGGGTGAACTCGGGCTGGTGCGCCAGCAGGATGCCGACTGGCACGACCAGACCGGTGCACCGGACGACCCGCAGCCCGGCAACATCCCCGGTGGGGCGCGCGATGTGCTGCGCACGGCGAACTTCAACAACGGCCAGATGCAGGGCTTTGCCGTCGACAGCGGCAAGTTCAGTGTCGCGGGCGGCAGCCTGGTCGTCAGCGCGGCCTCGAACAACGGCGATGCGGTGGCGGTGTTCGAGCCGCAGCAACTGCCGGTCTACTTCGAGATCAGGGCCCAGGTCGCCGTCGACAAGCCGACCGCGGGCTGGAAGGCCAACGCCTACCTGATCTTCGATTACCAGAACGCGTTGGACTTCAAGTTCGCGGGGCTGGACATCTCGACCAACAAGCTGGTCATGGGGCATCGCGACGCCAGCGGCTGGATCATCGACACGCAGGCCGCGGTGAAGGGTGGCCTGAAGTACGGTGAGTCCTTCGACCTGCTGCTGGCCTTGAACGGCACCACGGCGACGCTCGTGGCCAACAACCAGGAGGTCTTTGCCCATACCTACGCGCCACGGGTCATCGAAGGCGTGACCTACGCCTTCAACTATGGCTCCTATGGCTTCGGCTCCAACCAGGCGCGCGGCCGCTTCGACAACTTCGCGCTGCAGATCCTGCAGCCGACGCTCACCTACCAGTCGACCTCGGACTTCCAGCAAAGCGCGGCCCCGGTGTTCGTTGCGACCGCTGCCGCCGGCTGGACGCTCGGCGCCGGCGTGTACGGCGCGCAGGTGGCGGCCGGCGCTGCACCGGCATTCAGCCTGGCCGAAATCGGCACCCCGGCCTTGCTGGCCAACTCCTGGCTCGAATTCAGCGGCAAGCTGAAGACCGATGGCGTCGCCGGCTTCGTGCTCGACCGCTACTCGGACAGCGACTTCAAGTTCGTCGCCATCGACGTGGTGGCCGGCAAGATTCTCATCGGCCACCACACGGCGCGAGCGGGCTATGTCATCGACAGCAGTACCTCGCGCACTCTGAAGGCCGGCGTCGTGCACAGCCTGACGCTCACGGCAAAGGGGTCGACGCTGAGCCTCGTCGTCGACGGTGCCTTCGGCGGCAGCTGGGCCTTCAATGCGCTGACCGTCGACGGGCGTTTCGGCCTGATGGTGCAAAGCGGCATGGCCTCGTTCGACGACATCACGATCAAGACGGACGACGCCGCCTTCCGCGGCGGCTCGCACACGCTGCTCGCTGCAGCGGGCGCCGGTTCCGTGGTGCCCAGCGCGGCGCCGAGCGAACTGGAACTGCAGGTCCTGGCCGAAGCGGCATTGCGCCGGCTGCCGCTGGACGAGCTGCAGCGCGCGGCACTGGGGCTGATCAGTGTGCAGATTGCCGATCTGCCCGGCCTGGAACTGGGGGCCTTCAGCGACGGGGTGGTGTGGATCGACGTGAATGCGGCCGGGCATGGCTGGTTCATCGACTTCACGCCGAACGATGATGCCGAGTTCCACTGGCAGGACGGTGCGATGGTGGCGACGGACCCGGCCGCGGCCGGGCGGATCGACCTGCTCAGCGTGCTGGCCCACGAGCTGGGCCATGCGGCCGGCCTGCAGCACGGCGATGAAGGGCCGATGGCGCAGCAACTCGAAGCCGGCGTGCGCAGCGTCGTTCCGCTGAGCGGCGGCGTGCAGTGGCCGGTGTTGACCGATGTGCTGGGCGCGGAATGGCTGGCGACCTGGAGGGCGCCGTCGCGGGATGTGCACCCGAGTCCCGTGATTGACTGGTCGGCGCCTGTGTCGCTACCCCCACCCGAAGCGGTGCGGGCCAAGCCGGCAGACCACTGGTACGACAGCTTCGTGAACCACCTGGCACGCAGTGAAACACAGCGCAATCCGAACGCGGCGCTGCGCGTGCATATCGATGCGACGACGCGCGCCACGGTGGAACTGCGGCAGCTGGACCGGCGCTGAATGCGGGTAGGGCAGGTGGTGCATCCGCGCCGGCATGGCGCTGACATCGTCGTGGCTGCGCAGCTTCTGCCCTGCACCTGCGGGGTGTCGGGGGTCTACCCCTACATGGTAGAAGCGGATGCAGGAGCGCAATTCATTACTATCGACGCCACACAGGAAAGGTTCCATTCATGCCCAAGCAGTTGTTGATCTACCAGAGCGCGGTACCGCTGTCGTCGAGCCGTCATGCCAAGTGGTCACTCGACGCCAAGGGCGACTATTCGTTCAGCGCCGGTGTCAATGCGGTGCCGCTGATGGCCGTGGAATTCATCCGCGCGGCCACCGAGTACGCCATCGTCTTCACCGTCGCCGGCGAGGACGTCGTTCCCGCCGCGGTGCTGGGCGTGAAGGGCGAGCAGAACCTGTACCTCGACGCCGACGCCCATTGGCAGGCCAAGTACATCCCGGCCTTCATCCGACGTTATCCCTTCGTCTTCGCCGCCAGCGAGGACAAGAAGACGCTCACGCTGTGCATCGACGAGACGCACCCCGGGGTCAATCGCGACGACCGGGGCCAACGCCTGTTCGGCGACGACGCCAAGCCCACGGAGTACACGCAGACCGTGCTCAAGTTCCTGCAGGAATACCAGGCTCATTTCGAGCGCACCAAACTGTTCGGCAAGCACCTGAAGGAACTCGACCTGCTCGAGCCGGTGCAGGCCAAGGTCACCACCCCGAAGGGCGAGCAGCTCAGCATCGGCAGCTTCATGGCCGTGTCGCGCACCAAGCTGCGCGCATTGGGCGGCGAGGCGCTGGCGAAGCTGGTGAAGTCGGACGAGCTCGAACTGCTGTACCTGCATCTGTACTCGCTGCGCAACTTCAACGAGGTCAAGGATCGCCTGATCGAGGCGAGGGCGCAGGTGCCGGAAGTGGCCACGCCCCTGCAATGAGCCGCCACCGGGCCTGAGCGACGAAGCCGATGCAAGGTGCCGCCCCGGTCTATTCGATTGCCGCCGAGCAGCAGGTGCGCGCCGAATCGGCGACGTGGGCACGCTTTGCCGGCGCGCGCGATGCCGAAGAGTTTCGTTCAGCCTGGCTGGCCTTGCTGTGCGGCCGTGTCGGCCGCGCGCGCGCCGCACTGCTGCTGATTGGCGAGACATCCACCGGTCCCTTCGGCGTGGCGGCCACCTGGCCGGACACACAGCGCGACCTGCAGTACCTGGGCAGCGTCGCCCAGCGCGCGCTGTCCGAGCGCCGCGGAATCGTCGCTGCCCCTGACGGCGGCGAGGCCGCGGCCGACGGCGCGGCGCACGTGGCCTATCCGCTCGAAGTCGATGGCCGGCTGCATGGCGCGGTCGTCATCGACGTGGCCGGTGGGCCGGGCGGCGACCTGCAGGCCGCGCTGCGGCAGATTCATTGGGCCAGTGCCTGGATGGCGGACCATTTCCGCCAGCAGGCACTGCGGCAAAGCGAAGTCGAGTTGTCGCGCGTGGCGCTGCTCAACGAGTTGATGGCCACGGCGCTGCAGCAGCGACGATTGCAGGCATCGGCGCTGGCCGTGGCCAACGAGCTGGCCGGGCGGCTGCATTGCGACCGGGTGGCAATCGGCTTCGAAGACCGCGACCGCATCGTGCCGCTGGCGCTGTCGCACACCGCCACCTTCGATGTCCGTTCGGATCTGGTACGCGCGCTGGGCGAGGCGATGGACGAAGCGCTCGACCTGGGTGTGCCCGTGTCGATTCCGAAGCCGGCGGACGACGAACTTGGCGCCATCGCGCATGAGCAGGCGGCGTCCACGCTGGGCGCGCAGGCGATGTTGTCGGTGCCGCTCATTGACGGGGCGCACACCATAGGCGTGATCAGCTTCGAGCGCCGTGCGGGCCCGCCCTTCGACGCCGTCGAGCAGCGCGTTGCGGGATCGATAGGCGTGATGCTCGGCCCGACCTGGGCACTGCAGCGTTTGAATGAACGCTCCTGGCTGCAGCGATTGCGTCAGCGCTGGCGCGATGGCATGCGACTGGTGTTCGGGCCTCGCCACCCAGGCGTCAAGCTGCTGGTGCTTTCGCTGGCTGTCGCGCTGACGGTGCTGGCGCTGTGGCAGACCGACTACCGCGTGTCGGCACGCACCTTCGTCGAGGGCTCGACGCAACTCGCCAGCGTCGCGCCCTTCGACGGCTTCATCGCCGAGGGCCTGGTGCGCGCTGGCGACAGTGTGCGCATGGGCCAGCCGATGGCCAGGCTGGACGATCGCGACCTCAGGCTCGAGCGCGCCCGCTGGTCGGCCGAACTGGAGCAGGCACAGCGCAAGTTCCGGGTGGCGCTGTCGCAAGCCGACCGCGGCAACATGGGCGTGCTCGCGGCGCAATCGCACCAGGCAGAGGCGCAGCTTGCGCTGGTCGAGGAGAAGCTCGCGCGCGCGCGCCTGGTGGCGCCCTTCGACGGCATTGTCGTCTCCGGCGACCTGAGCCAGATCATCGGCACGCCGGTGGAGCAGGGGCGCACGCTGTTCGAGGTGGCGCCGGCAGAGGGCTTCCGTGTCGTGATGCAGGTCGACGACCGCGACATCGCCCGCGTCGACGTGGGCCAGCCGGGTGAGCTCGTGTTGTCCAGCCTGCCCGACCGGGCCTTGCCCTTCGCCGTCAGCTCGGTCACGTCGGTGGCGACGCAGGTCGACGGCCGCAACGTCTTTCGCGTCGAGGCCAAGGTGCTGGGCGACGCCACGCGGCTGCGCCCGGGCATGGAGGGTGTGGGCAAGGTCGTGGTGGGCCAGCGCAATCTGTTGTGGATCTGGACGCACAACTTCGTCGACTGGGTGCGGCTGACGCTGTGGACCTGGATGCCATGAGCGCGAAGCGCGGCCAGTGGCAATGAGCGCCGACGAGCCGCTGCAAAGCAGCCTGTGGTACCGCGTGGCGCCGCTGCGTCCGCGACTGCTGGCACGTGCCCGATTGCACCGCCACCGCTACCGTGGCGAACGCTGGTACCTGCTGCAGGATCCGGCCTCGGGGCGCGTGCATCGCTTCACGCCCGCTGCGCGTCTGGTGCTGGCGGCGATGGACGGACGGCGCAGCGTCGATGAGCTGTGGCAGCTGGCCCACCGGCGCTTGGGCAACGACGCGCCGACGCAGGACCAGATCATCCAGCTTCTCGGGCAACTGCATGCCGCGGACCTGTTGAGTTCCGACGTGTCGCCCGACGTGCTCGAGGTCTTCGAGCGCGGACGCAAGCAGGAATCCGCCAAGCGCCGGCGCTCCTGGGCGAATCCGATGGCCGTGCGCATTCCGCTCGTCGATCCGGGCCGCTTCCTCGACCGCTTCGTCCCGGCTTGGCGGCTGATCTGGAGCCTGCCCGGCGCATTGTTGTGGCTGGCGGTCGTGCTCCCAGCGCTGCTGATGCTGCCGCCGCACTGGCCGGAGCTCAGCGGCAACCTGTCCGACCGCGTGCTGGCGGCTGACAACCTGCTGCTGATCGCCATCGTCTTCCCGCTCATCAAGGCCTTGCATGAATTGGGGCACGCCACCGCCACCCGTGCGCGCGGTGGCGAAGTGCATGACATGGGCCTGATGCTGCTGGTGCTGATGCCTGTGCCTTATGTGGATGCCTCGTCGGCGACAGTGCTGCCGTCGCGCTGGCAGCGCGCGCTGATCGGTGCCGCCGGCATGGTGGTCGAACTGTTCATCGCCGCCATCGCCTTCTACGTCTGGCAGGCGGCGGAACCCGGACTCGTGCGCGCCGTGTGCTTCAACATCATGCTCGTCGCGGGGGTGTCCACGCTCGTGTTCAACGGCAATCCGCTGCTGCGCTACGACGCCTACTACATCCTTTGCGACCTGACCGAACTTCCCAACCTCGGCCAGCGCGCCACGGCCTATTGGGGCTACCTGGTCGAACGCTATGTCATTCGCGTGCGCGACGCCGAGTCGGATGTGCGCAC
This sequence comes from Rubrivivax sp., assembly GCA_024641965.1. GTDB lineage: Bacteria > Pseudomonadota > Gammaproteobacteria > Burkholderiales > Burkholderiaceae_C > Rubrivivax. The sequence continues at coordinate 6,665 of JAHECC010000112.1, read as the reverse complement.
TGGCAGCGAACGCGTGTGGCTGTTCGCCTACGGCGGCTTGTCCTTCGTCTATCGCATGTTCGTCACCTTTGCCATTGCGATGTTCATTGGTGCGAAGTTCTTCTTCTTTGGCGTGCTGCTGGCGCTGTGGGCCGTGGTGATGATGGCCGGCATGCCCATCGTGCGCGCGTTGCGTCAGGTGCAGTCGCGTCCGGCGCTGCGCGAGCGCCGCGCACGCATCATCGGCGCCGTGGCGGTGGCCGTGGCTGCGTTGGGCTTCGCAGCCGTGGCGGTACCGCTGCCACAGCGCACCCTGGCCGAAGGCGTGGTCTGGCTGCCGGAGCAGTCGATCGTGCGCGCCGGGGTGGACGGATTCGTCAGCCGCGTCGAGGCCCGTCCCGGGGCGGTGGTTCATGCGGGACAGCTGCTGATGCGCCGCTACGACCCCGCGCTGGACACTCAGCTGCGCACGCTTGGCGCGCGCGTGGACGAGCTGCAGGCGAGTTACCGCGTCGAGTTCGTCAGTGACCGGGCGCGTGCCAAGCTGGTGCACGAACAGCTGCAGGCCGAGCAGGCCGCATTCGAACGTGCGCAGGTGCGCGCGACGGAGATGGTCGTGACGGCGGCGACGGACGGCAGCCTCGTCATCGTTTCGCCGCAGGATCTGCCTGGGCGCTGGCACCGCCAGGGTGAGGTGCTGGGCTACGTGCTCGGCGACGAAGAGCCGATCGTTCGCGTTGTCGTCGGCCAGGCAGAGGCCGACCTGGTCGGTGGCTTCACGCGCGACGTGCAGGTGCGTCTGGCCGACGATATCGGGCGCGTGATCCCGGCGCACATCACGCGCCGCGTGCCGGCGGGGCGCGACGAGGCGCCGAGCAAGGCACTGCTGGCCAGTGGCGGCGGCAGTCTGGCGATGGACCCACGCGACCCGGAAGGGCGCAAGACGCTGGAGCGCATCTTCCAGTTCGATCTGGCGCTGGACGAACCGATCGGGCGCGCCGCGGCCTTCGGCCAGCGTGTCTATGTGCGCTTCGAGCTGCAGCCCGAGCCTTTGACCACCCAGGCTTGGCGCGTACTGCGTCGGCTGTTCCTGAGTCACTTCGATGTCTAGCACCGCGCTGCTCCAGGTTCGCCCCACCGACCTGGCGCCCGGGCGCCCCTATGTCGAGCGTGACGAGCGCGAGGCACCGTGGCACGACCAGGCGGTGCTCGCGCTGTGGTACGGGGTGCTGTGGCCGGCGCTGCGACCCTTGCGTGGCGAGGCCTGGCAACGGCGCGCATTCGCCGCGCGCGTCGAGACTCATGCGCGCGATGTCGCTGCATTGGACGACGCGCAACTGCGCCAGCGCGCGCTGACGCTGCGCCATGGTCTGCGCAGCGGAGGATTCGCCTTCGCGCCGGTGGCGGAATGCTTTGCGCTGGTGCGCGAGGCGGCCGAACGCGTCATCGGCAAGCGACACTACCCAACCCAACTCGCCGCCGGCTGGCTGCTGCTGCGCGGCACCTTGGTCGAGATGGCCACCGGCGAGGGCAAGACCTTGGCGGCGACGCTGCCGGCCCTGACCGCAGCGCTTGCCGGCTTGCCGGTGCACATCATCACCGTCAACGACTACCTGGCCGAGCGCGACGCGCAGACGATGGGCCCGTTGTATGAATTCTTCGGTCTGCGCACGGCAGCCGTCGTGCACGGCATGACGCGCGAGCAGCGCCGCGCGGCCTACGCGTGCCACATCTGCTACGCCAGCAACAAGGAGCTGGCCTTCGACTACCTGCGCGACCGCGCGGCACTAGGCGACCGCGCCAGCCCTTTGCATCTGGCGGTGCAAGGCCTGCGCTCGCCACAGGATCGAGGTGGTTCCGGATTCGTGCTGCGCGGCCTGGTCTTCGCGATCGTCGATGAAGCCGATAGCGTGTTCATCGACGAGGCCCGCACGCCGCTGATCCTGTCGCGGACCACAGAGGTCGAGGCTCTGCAGCTCGATTGCGTCGACGCGCTTGCGCGAGCGCGCAATCTGCAAAGCGGCGAACACTTCGAGCTGGACCTGCCGCGCCGGCGCGTCAAGCTGACGCAGGCCGGACGCGACGCCCTCGAAGCATCGATGGATTTGGCGGGTACCGAGGCCGCTGCGGCGAACGATGGGCGGCCGGGGAGCCGGCAGGTCGAAGAGAACGTACAGCGCGCGCTTGCGGCGCTTTGGCTGTATGCACGCGACAAGGACTACGTGCTCATCGACGACAAGGTGCAGATCGTCGACGGCTCTACCGGCCGCGTCATGCCCGACCGCGCTTGGGAGCAGGGCCTGCACCAGATGATCGAGTGCAAGGAGGGCGTGCCGCTCAGCGGGCGGCGCGAGACGCTGGCGCGCATCACCTACCAGCGACTGTTCCGCCGCTACCTGCGGCTGGCAGGCATGACCGGCACGGCCAGCGAGGTGGCGGCCGAGATCGGGCGTACCTACGGTCTGCCGGTGTCGCGCGTGCCCTTGCACAGGCCGTCGAGGCGGCGCTCTCTGAGCGTACGCTGCCTGCACGACGAGGCGGCCAAGTGGCGGGCGGTGGCAGACGCGGTCGAGGCGATTGCCACAGCGCAGGGACGGCCGGTGCTGGTTGGCACGCGCAGTGTGCGGGCTTCCGAGCAGGTCAGCACCGCGTTGCAGGCGCGCGGCATCGCGCATCGTGTGCTCAACGCCAAGCACGATCTCGACGAGGCGCAACTCATTGCCCAGGCTGGCGAGGCGACCCGGGTCACGGTGGCCACGAACATGGCCGGTCGCGGTACCGACATCCTGCTGGGCCCCGGCGTTGCCGCCATGGGCGGGCTGCATGTCATCTTGACCGAATACAACGAGTCGCGCCGCATCGACCGGCAGTTGACCGGCCGTTGCGCGCGTCAGGGCGACCCGGGCACCGTCCAGACTCTGGTGGCGCTGGACGACGAGATCTTCGTCGCGCACGCGCCACGCCTGGTGCGCTGGCTTGGCCCGCTGGCCCGGTGGCTTGGCGGTCTGCCGCGGCCGGCCTTGGCGCTGTTGCGCTGGTGGGCGCAGGGTCATGCCGAATCACTCAATCGCCTGGCGCGTGAAAGCAGTCTGAAGCAGGATCGGCGCCTGGCCCAGGTGCTGGCGTTCTCGGGGAGAGGCGAATGAGACGGATCTTGGTCGGTATTGCGCTGTGCCTGCCCATGCTGGCACTGGCCGCTGGCTATGAATGCCTGCTCGAGCCGTCGCAGGTGGTCGAGCTGCGCACCTCGGTCGAAGGGCTGATCGAGAAGGTTCACGTGCAGCGCGCCGACCGCATTCGCAAAGGTCAGGTGTTGGTCGAACTGGACTCCCGGGCCGAACGTGCCGCCGTCGAAGCGGCCCGCTACCGCTCCGAGATGCAGGGGCAGATCGTGACGGCGAAGAGCCGCATCGCCTTTGCAGAGAAGAAGTTCGCGCGGGCCGAGGAACTGCAGCGCGAGAAGATGGTTTCGGCGCAGGCGGCCGACGAAGCGAAGGCCGAGCTGCTGCTGGCGCAGGCCGAGCTGCAGGTGGCGCAGGAAGGCCGCGAGCTGGCGCGCATCGAATATCAGCGTGCGGTCGCTCAGCTTGCGCTGCGCACGCTGAACGGCCCCTTCGATGGCGTCGTCGTCGATCGCATGCTCAACCCGGGCGACCTGGCCGAATCCGGCACCGGCCGAAAAGCGGTGTTGAAGCTGGCGCAAATCGACCCGTTGCATGTCGACGTGGTGCTGCCGGGTGCGCTGTTCGGCCAAGTAGTGGCTGGCGATCGCATGGCCATTCGCTTGCAACGACCCGGCGCACGCCAACTGGCAAAGGTGAAGTTTGTCGACCGGGTCATCGACGCCGCCAGTGGCACCTTCGTGGCGCGGCTCGAATTGCCCAATCGAGAGGGCAAGATTCCCAGCGGAGGGCGTTGCCAGGCTGATTTCGATCCGCCGCGTGGCGACGACTTCGCGGTCCGTCCGTAGCGCTTGTCTGCGACAACTTTGAGCGTCGAATGTGACGGTCAGACTTGAGCATCCAATGCAGCACGGTTCAGGAATGACCAACGACCGATCGACCCATCGGTGGGCAGCGCGTACCGACGTTGGGACGCTCTTGTTGAGCGCCAAATTTCCGCGGGAATTGCGGAAAGCGCGCTCGCAGGTCGGCCGGGATGACCCAACGCAGGTACCAGATGCCATGTCGGGACCTGTAGAGGTGGCGTGCCTGTGGGAGCGCGCGGGCGGGCAGGGCGCTGCGAGTCTGGGGGTAGCTGGATTGCGGCATGTGTTGCACAAGTTGGACCACTTCGATGGACCACTTCTGCGCATGCGTCGCCGCCAAAGAAAAAGCCGTTGAGAATCAACGGCTTATCGAATACTTGGTGGAGACGAGGAGGATCGAACTCCTGACCTTCGCATTGCGAACGCGACGCTCTCCCAGCTGAGCTACGCCCCCATACCGCCGGAAATTCTATCATCGGCACCGCTGCGAACTGCCGCCCAGAGCCGGTCCGAAGCAAGCCGATCAGCACAGCCTCCCAAGAAAGGAACATCGACATGACCCGCTACGACCCGGCCTGGCTGGACCGTCAGTACGACAACCGCGCACGTGTCGCCGAACATCCACGGCACCTGGCGCACTGGGCCGAGGCGTCGGTGCTGAGCCGCGCCGAATCGGCCTGCCAGCTCGACCTGCGCTACGGCGACGGCGCCGCGGAAAGCCTGGATGTCTTCACGACCTCACGGCCCGATGCGCCGGTGCTGGTGTTCATCCACGGCGGCTGGTGGCGCTCGCTGGACAAGAAGGACTTTTCCTTCGTCGCGCCGGCCTTCGCGGCGGCCGGGGCGTTGGTGGTGGTGCCCAACTATTCGCTGTGCCCCAGCGTCGGCATCGAGCACATCGCGCTGCAGATGGTGCGCGCGCTGCAGTGGGTCTGGAAGCATGCGGCGCAGCATGGCGGCGATGCGCGGCGCATCGTCGTCGCCGGGCATTCGGCCGGAGCGCACCTGGCGGCGATGATGCTCAGCTGCCGCTGGAAGCAGGTGGACGAGGCGCTGCCGGCGCAACTGGTCGGTGGTGCCATGGCGATCTCGGGGGTCTACGACCTGGAGCCGCTGCGCCACACGCCGATCCTGATGAACGACCTGCAACTCACGCCGGCGTCGGTCAAGCGGCTCAGCCCGGCCTTCTTCCCGCGGCCGAAGGGCAAGCTGCACGCCACCGTCGGCGCGCTGGAGAGCGAGGAGTTCCTGCGCCAGAACCAGCTGATCCGCGACGTCTGGGGCCCGACTGCGGTGCCGGTGTGCGAGACGATCCCCGGGCGCAACCATTTCGACGTGCTCCAAAGCCTGGTCGACCCGGACGGCCGGCTGCACGAGCTGACACTGCGCCTTCTCGGTTTGAGATGAGCATCGTCAAACGCTATGGCCGGCATTGAAGCTTAGTATTGGCCGCGGGGGCGTGGATTTGTTAGCGTCAGCGGCTTCCATCGGTTATCGATGGACCGTTCGTTCACCAACCAGGAGAGTGAGATGGGCTTGAAAGGATCGAAGACCGAGCAGAACCTGAAGGACGCCTTCGCCGGCGAATCGCAGGCCAACCGTCGTTACCTGTATTTCGCGAACAAGGCCGACATCGAAGGCCAGAACGATGTGGCCGCGCTGTTCCGCTCCACCGCCGAAGGCGAGACCGGTCACGCACACGGCCACCTCGAGTTCCTCGAGGCCACGGGCGATCCGGCCACCGGGCTGCCGATCGGCTCGAGCCGCGACAACCTGAAGGCCGCCGTGGCCGGCGAGACGCACGAGTACACCGACATGTACCCGGGCATGGCCAAGACCGCACGCGACGAGGGTCACGACGAAATCGCCGATTGGTTCGAGACGCTGGCCAAGGCCGAGCGCTCGCACGCCAACCGCTACCAGAAGGCGCTGGACGCGCTCGTCGACTGACTGCACGTTGCAGCAACTGGCAACAAGGGGCTTCGTGCCCCTTGTTCGTTTCACCCCCAGGCAGAAAGACAACGATGCGCGAAGGCAACCTCGAAGCCCCGACCCGACACCCGATCGACTGGAAAGGCGCCGACTTCTACGACGAAGCCTCGGCCTTCAAGGAGATGGAGCGAGTGTTCGACATCTGCCATGGCTGCCGCCGCTGCGTCAGTCTGTGCCAGAGCTTCCCGAACCTGTTCGACCTGGTCGATGCCACCGACGATGGTGAAGTGCACGGTGTCAAGAAGGACGACTACTGGAAGGTGGTCGACCAGTGCTACCTGTGCGACCTGTGCTACATGACCAAGTGCCCGTACACGCCGCCGCACGAGTGGAACCTGGACTTCCCGCACCTGATGCTGCGCGCCAAGGCCATCAAGTTCAAGCAGGGCCACGTCAAGGGCGCCGAGAAGTTCCTGGCCAGCACCGACGTGCACGGCCAGTTCGCCGGCATCCCGGTGGTCGTGCAGGTGGTCAATGCGGTGAACCGCACGAAGTTCGCGCGCAACCAGATGGATTCGATGCTCGGCGTGCACCCCGACGCCTGGATGCCTGAGCTGGCCACGCAGCGCTTCCGCTGGGGCGCGACGAAGTCGCCAGCCACGGTGGTGACGAACGGCGAGCGCACCCCCGGCAAGGTGGCGATCTTCTCCACCTGCTTCATCAACTACAACGAGCCCGGCATCGGCCACGACCTGCTCAAGCTGCT
>JAHECC010000310.1 GCA_024641965.1 Rubrivivax sp. | reverse complement strand
AACTCGCCGCCGGAGGCCACCTTGGCCAGCGGGCGCGGACTGCTGCCGGTATGGCCGGCCACCTGAAACTCCACGCCTTCCAGCCCGAAGGCCGCCGGCGCATCCTGCGTCGGCAGGGCCACCTCGAAGCGGCCGCCCTGCATGCCCAGCTGTTGCATCGCCTGTGTCACCGCCGTCGCAAGGATGGGCGCGGCCGCGCGCCGCAGCTTGCTCACGCCGCGGGCCTCGGCCTGCCACCGGCCATGAGCCTGCGCCATCACCTCTTCCAGCGCGGCCAGGTCGGACGCGGCATCGAGCGCGCGCAGCTCTTCCTTCCACAGCGCCAGCAACGCCGGCAACTCGGCCGGCGTGCGCCGATAGCGCCGCGCCAGCGACATCCAGGCCGACAGCCGCGCGTCGAGTTCGGCCAGGCGCGCCGGATCGGGCTCGCTGCGGCCCAGATAGGCGTGCAGGCTGTGCACCGCATCCTGCAACTGCGCTTGCGCACCGCGCAGCACTTCGATCACATCCGCAAGTTGCGTGTCGTAGCGTGTCAGTTCGTCCAATGCGTCGATGGCCTGGCCGGTGAGCGCATCGGCGGCCGGCTCGGCCTCGCTCAGTGCCAGCAGCGCCGCGCGCACCCCGTCCAGCAGCGACTGCGCATGCGCCAGGCGCTGGTGCTCGGCATTCAGTTCGTCCCATTCGTCCTCGCCCGGCGCCAGCTTGTCGACTTCGCCGATCTGCCAGGACAGGCGCTCACGTTCGCGTTCCAGCGTCTCGCCGCGCGCACGCGCGTCGGCCAACGCGGCTTCGGCCCGCTTCCAGGCTTGCCAATGCGCGGCCAAGGCAGCACCATCGACGCCTGCCTGTTGGTCGAGCAGGGCGCGCACGGCCGCAGGGCGCGTCAGGCTCTGCCAGGCATGTTGGCCGTGGATGTCCACCAGCCATTCGGCGGCCTCGCGCAACTGGCCCAGTGTGGCCGTGCTGCCGTTGATCCAGGCGCGGCTCTTTCCCTGGCTGTCGATGCTGCGCCGCAGGAGCAGGCTGCCCTCGTCGCCGTTGAAGCCGCCGGCGTCCAGCCAGTCGGCCAGCGCCGGTGGCGCATCGAACTCTGCCGTGACCTCGGCACGCGCACAGCCCTCGCGGACCAGCGCGGCGTCACCGCGGCCACCGAGCGCCAGCTGCAGCGCGTCGATCAGGATCGACTTGCCCGCGCCGGTCTCGCCAGTCAGCACCGAGAAGCCGGCTTCGAGCTCGACTTCGAGCTGGCTGACAATGACCACATCGCGCAGTGTCAGGCGGCGCAGCATGGTGGCTAGACCACGCCTTCGTGCCAGCGCAGCTTGCGCCGCAGCGTGGCGTAGTAGCTCCAGCCACGCGGGTGCAGGAAGCGCACCTTGTGCGCCGAGCGGCGCACGCGCACCTGGTCGCCGTGCAGCAGGCTGGCCAGGCTTTGCATGTCGAAGTTGGCCGATGCGTCGCGCCCGGCCACCACCTCGATGCGGATTTCGCCCTGGTCGGGCAGCACGATCGGCCGATTCGACAGCGTGTGCGAGGCGATCGGCACCAGCAGCAGCCCGCTGATGCCGGGGTGCATGATCGGCCCGCCAGCCGACAGCGCGTAGGCCGTGCTGCCGGTGGGCGAGGCCACGATCAGCCCGTCGGCGCGCAGGTTGGCGACGAACTCGCCGCCGATGTCGATGCGCAGCTCGACCATGCTGGCCGTGGCGCCGCGGCTGACGACCACCTCGTTCATCGACAGGCCGTCGAAGATCTTCTCGCCGTCTCGCCAGATGCCGCCCTCGACCATGGTTCGGTGCTCTTCCTCGTAGTCGCCGGCGACCATCGGCTCGAGCACCTCGCGGTACCGGTCCACCGGGACGTCGGTGATGAAACCCAGCCGCCCCTGGTTGATGCCCACCAGCGGCAGGTTCAGCCGCGCCAATTCGCGGCCGATGCCGAGCATCGTGCCGTCGCCGCCGACCACCACCGCCAGGTCGCAGTGCTCGCCCATCTGTGCGAGCGTCAGCGACTCGTAGTCGGCCACACCGGTGTTCTGCGCGGTGGCGGATTCGAAGGACACCTCCAGCCCCAGCTTGACCAGGAACTGCGCGATGTCTTCCAGCAGCGGCCGGATGCCCTGGGCCTGGTATTTGCCCACGATGGCGGCGTGATGGAAGCGCGTTGGCATGCGGATCATTACACCATAGGGCCCCCGTGCACGGCCGACCGTCAGAGTCGATGGCGCAGGCATCTCCGTACAATGAAATCCATGCTGGACGAGCGCGCAAGAACCCTGCTCAAGACCCTGGTCGAACGCTATATCGCCGATGGCCAGCCGGTGGGCTCGCGCACGCTGTCGCGCGCCTCGGGGCTGGAGCTGTCGCCGGCCACCATCCGCAACGTCATGGCCGACCTGGAGGAGATGGGCCTGATCGCCAGCCCGCACACCAGCGCCGGCCGCGTGCCCACCGCGCGCGGCTACCGGCTCTTCGTCGACACCATGCTCACGGCCCGGCCAGTGAACCTGGACGCTGTATCGGCCGAAATGGTGGCGGCGCGCGAGCAGCTGCACCCCGACCAGCCGCAGCGTGTGATCGCGCAGGCGGCGAGCCTGCTGAGCAACCTGTCGAGCTTCGTCGGCGTGGTCACGGCGCCGCGCAAGGCCAGCGTGTTCCACCACATCGAGTTCCTGCGACTGGGCGAGCGGCGCGTGCTGGTGATCCTGGTGGCGCCCGACGGCGACGTGCAGAACCGCGTCATCTTCACCGCACGCGACTACACGCAGAGCGAACTGGTCGAGGCCACCAACTACCTGAACATGCACTACGCTGGCCTGAGCATCGAGGAGGTGCGCGAAAGGCTGAAGCGCGAGATCGAGGCGCTGCGCGGCGAGATCGCGACGCTGATGCAGGCCGCGGTGCAGGCCGGCACCGAGGTGCTGGCCGAGAGCACCGAGCAGGTCATCGTCAGCGGCGAGCGCAACCTGCTGCACGTGCCGGCCTTCGGCACCGACATGCGCAGCCTGCGCAAGCTGTTCGACGTGTTCGAGCAGAAGACCGAGCTGATGCGCCTGCTGGATGTGAGCAGCCGCGCCGAGGGCGTGCGCATCTACATCGGCGGCGAAAGCCAGGTCGTGCCCTTCGAGGAACTGTCGGTGGTGACCGCGCCCTACGAAGTGGACGGACGCATCGTCGGCACGTTGGGCGTGATCGGCCCGACACGCATGGCCTACGAACGCATGATCCAGATCGTGGACATCACGGCGCGGCTGCTCGGCAACGCACTGAGCAACAAGTAGCGCTGCCTACAATCGCCCCGAGCGGGCCGTTAGCTCAGTTGGTTAGAGCAGAGGACTCATAATCCTTTGGTCGTTGGTTCAAGTCCAACACGGCCTACCA
>JAHECC010000009.1:17007-48637 GCA_024641965.1 Rubrivivax sp. | reverse complement strand
GGCAGTCTGCCGGGTGCGGGGCGCGGGTTGGCGGGTTATGCCTGGTCGCTGGCCGTCAACCCGGGCGGCATCGCGGCCTTTGCCGGTGCGATCGACGGCGTCGAAGTCGAACTCATGTCCAGCGGTGCTGGCACGGTCGTGGTGGAACTGCAACTCCGCGACGACGCCGGGCAGTCGACCACCGCGCAGCGCAGCATCACGGTCGCTGCGCGGCCTGCGGCGGTGGACGACGGCGGCGGTGCGTCATCGGCGCTGTGGGTCGCGCTGCTGGGTCTGGGTGTCGTGGCACTCCTGCACGAGCGACGGCGCCGCGCGAAGTCGGAGACATCGACACCGCCGCGATAATCACCCACTTTCATGCCGCCAATGCGTCAGCGTACCGGTCCCTCGTTCACTGCGCGCATGCTGGTCGGCGCGCTGGTTGTGCTTTGCTGTGCCGCGGCGCAGGGCGCTGCGCCGGAGGCCGAACCCGGAGCCCCATCGCGAGGCCTGATCGTGCGCTTGAAGGCCGCAACGGCAAACGACAGCCTGGGCGCACGCAGCACCAATCCACGCCAACGTGAACATGCCGCGGCGCTCGCATCGGGCGAAGCGGTGCGCTGGCGGCGCGTGCTCGGCGAGGCGGGCCTGAGCGGCGCCTCGGGCAAACGCGAGCCGAGGCTGCGGCCGGTGGGTCGCGACCAGCAATTGCTCGACTTCGAGCGTCCGCTGGCGCATGGTGAGGCCCTGCAGTTGCGCGACAAGCTGTTGCAGCGGCCGGATGTCGATTGGGTCGAACTGAACGTACGCGAGCGCCGCTTGCAGGCCGGTCCGCCGAGCGACCCGCTGTTCGGCGAGCAGTGGTGGCTGCAGCCGGTGAGCGGCAGCAATGCCAATGTCATCGGCGACCGGCGGCGTGGCGTGTCCGGTTTCCAGAGCGCCTGGATGAGCGCCAATTTCTCGCCGGTGGTCGTGGCGGTACTCGACACCGGCACCACGCCCCATCCCGATCTGGCGGGTCGTGTGCTGCCGGGCTACGACTTCGTCAGCGTGCTCGAATACGCCAACGATGGCAACGGGCGCGACGCGGACGCCAGCGACCCCGGTGATTGGGTCGCGGCCGGGGACGGCCTGGCCGGTTGTGCGGTCGAAGACAGCTCCTGGCACGGCACCATCGTCACCGGCATGCTCGCCGCCAATACCCACAACGGCGTGGGTGGCGCTGGCATCCACTGGGGCGCGCAGATCCTGCCCGTGCGTGTGGCCGGCAAGTGTGGCGCCGAGGTGTCCGACATCGTCGACGGCATGCGCTGGGCCGCGGGTCTTCCGGTCAGCGGCGTGCCGCTGAACCCGAACCCGGTGCGCATCCTCAACATCAGTTTCGGCGGCAGTGCAGCCTGTGGCCTGGCCTATCAGAGCGCGGTCGACGAACTGCGCGCACTGGGCGTGGTGGTGGTGGCGGCCGCGGGCAACGACTGGGCTGGCCCGTCGCGGCCGGCCAGTTGCAGCGGCGTGGTCGGTGTGGTCGGCCTGAACCGCGACGGCTTCAAGACCAACTATTCGAATTTCGGCAGCTTGCTTGCCGCCAGCGGCATCGCCGCCGTGGCTGGCGACGACGCCGAGGGCGCCTGGGGCAGCGCGCTGGCCGATACCGGCTTGGTGACCTTGACCAATCTCGGCCGCACGGCGCCGGGCGTGGCCGGCTACGCGCGCCTCTACGGCACCAGCTTCGCGGTGCCGCAGGTCGCGGGCACGATTGCACTGATGCTCGGCCTGAACTCACAGCTGAGCTACGACCAGATCGTCGCAGGCCTGCGCGCGAGCGCGCGCCCGCATGCGGTGTCGCCGAAGATCGGTGTGTGCTCGGACACCAACCCGGGGCGCTGCATCTGCACATCCGTCACCTGCGGCGCCGGCATCCTGGATGCCGAGCAAGCGCTGATCTTTGCCACCCAGCCAGGCAGCTACGTGGCGCCGGTGCGGCAGGCCGCGACCATCGACAACGCCGATGTCGATCGCGCATTGGCGCTGGCCGCGCAGGACCGCCCGGCGAATGTCAGGCCGCCGCCGGGAGGCGGCGGCTACGAAGGCGGCGGTGGTGCCTTCGGCGCCTTCTGGTTGATGGCCCTCTTCACTGCCGCCATTGCGCTGCGCGCCGTGCGGCCGTCGCTACGCCGGCGTTGAGGCGCGGTCCGCGCCAAGCGCGCCGCGTCACGGTGTCTTGATGCAGCGTTCGTAGCCTGCACCTGGTGCGATCGGCGGCAGGCGCAGCAGCCGCTCGCGCAGCGCCGCATCGACACCGTCCACGCGCAGCCAGTACGCGCTCGACGGCGCGGCCGGCGGCACCAGCGTCGCACTGAATACGCCGCGCTGCTGCCACAGCGTCATTGCCGCCTCGGCGCCGGCCTTGTCGTCGAAGCGTCCCAGGACCAGGCCGGCCGGCGTGGCGCCGGTCTCGGGCAGTGCATCCACCTCGAAGCCCTCGCGACGCAGCGCTTCCTGGCGGCGCGCCTGCTCGATGCTGTCGGCAAATCCGCCCAGCACCAATCGCCAATGCTGCGGCGTATCGACACGCCTGCGCTGCCAGCGCTCGGCCGGAATCCCCAACGCGATCAGTGCGGCTTCGGCGGCAGCGACCTGCGCCGCGTCGAAAGGGCCGGCCTGCAGGCAGCCCGATGCCGGCGCCATGGAGCCCAATGCCACGCCGGCCGCGGCCGGGTCGAGCACGCGCACCGACTCGGCGTTGAACTGCGCCGCCAGCCGCTCGGGTTCGCGCTGTTGCCGGGTCGACAAGTCGGCCCAGGGCGCGAGCCAGCCCTGCGAAAGCGCCAGGAAGCCGAGGTTGGCCAGCAGCAGCAGCGCCAGCAGCGCACGCATCAGCGGTCAGGTCCTGGCCGGTCGAACGCTGACTTCGCCGCTGACCAGCGCGTGCACCGCGCCGGCACGTACACGCAGCGCACCCTGCTCGTCGATGCCTTCGGCCACGCCCCCGGGAACGCCAGGGAAGGTGGTGATCACATCCTGGCCGAACAACAGGTCGCGCTGCCGGTAGGCCGGCGCGAAGGGCGCGAAGCCTTCGCGCTCGAATTGCTTCAGCGCGCGCACCAGCGGCAAGGCCACACGCTTCAGCGCCAACGGCGCATCGGATTCCGGCCACAGCTCCTGCAGGCAGCCGAATCCCGAACTCAGCTCTTGGTCTTGTGGCAGTGGTCGCACGTTCAGCCCCACGCCGACGACCGTCATGCGTTGCTCGCCCACCGCCACGGTTTCGATCAATACACCGCCGAGTTTGCGTCCACGTCCGGGGGACTCCATCAACCACAGGTCGTTCGGCCATTTCAGGCCGATGCGCGGCGCATCGTCGGTGCCGAGGTCCAGTGCGTCCGCGAGTGCCACGCCCACCGCCAGCGACAGGCCCGACCAGCCGGGCGGGCGCAGTGCCAGCGCCAGCGAGAAGGTCAGCGACGCTCCCGCCTGGGCCTGCCAGACCCGACCCATGCGTCCGCGCCCGCTGTGCTGCTGTTCGGCCACCAGCAGGCAGGGGTGGGTGTCGTCGTTGCGCCGGCCATGCGGCGTGGGTTCATCCCAGGGTTGGGGCAGTGCGTCGAGCTGGCCCGGCGTGGTGACGCTGCCATGGCGCCGCCCGCTGGAAATGCGTGCCCGCTCGAGCAGCCGGGTGTTGGTCGAGTCGGCGCTGGCGACGACTTCCACGCTGAGCATCGGCAGCTCGGTGCGCAGCTCCTGCCACAGCGCTTCGGCGCCCCAGTGCAGATGTCGGCTGTCGGGCATCGGCGGGAAGGCCTTGGTGAGCCTCGCTCAGCGCCTCTTCGGTGCCAGCAGCGTGCCGCGGCACTTGACGCTGCCGCAATGGCAGGGATATTCGTTCTTCAGCTTCTTGCTCATCTTCTCGTCGATGACCAGGCCGTAGTCGTAGAACAGTTCCTCGCCCGGCAACACGTCGCGCACGGACTTGATGAAGATGCGGCCGTCCACCTCGTCGGCCTCGCAATTCGTGTCGCAGGCATGGTTGATCCATCGCGCTGCATTGCCGCCGACATTGGCGTCGATGACGTGCTTGGCGTCGATATGGAAGTAGAAGGTATGGTTCGGCTGCTCGGGGTCGTGCGGATGGCGGCGCAGCGCCTCCTTCCAGGTGATGACCTCGCCGGTGTACTCGATGATGGTTTCGCCCGCGCGGATCGGCCGCAGCGCGAACACGCCCTTGCCGTGCACGCCGCTCTTGCGCACCTGGACGCGCCGAGCATCGGACCGAAGGGCAGGCTTTGCGGCGGCTACTTGCGCTGACTTCTTCATTGGGTACATTGAACTGTGTGGGCGCGCGCGTGTGCGTGCATGCGCGCGGGAAGCGGCGATTGTAGGCACGGCCCGCGCAGCCCAGGATCAGGCAACCAAGGAACACATGAGCAAGACGATCATCATTGCGGAAAAGCCCAGCGTGGCGCAGGACATCGTGCGCGCGCTCACCCCCGTGTCCGGCAAGTTCGAGAAGGCGGCCGAACACTTTGAGAATGACGATTACGTCGTCACCTCGGCGGTCGGCCACCTGGTGGAGATCAAGGCCCCGGAGGAGTACGACGTCAAGCGCGGCAAGTGGAGCTTTGCAAATTTGCCGGTGGTGCCGCCGCACTTCGACCTGGCGCCGATCGACAAGGCCAAGACGCGGCTGAATGCCGTCGTCCGGCTGGTCAAGCGCAAGGACGTGTCGCAGATCATCAACGCCTGCGACGCGGGGCGCGAGGGCGAGCTGATCTTCCGGCTGATCGTGCAATACGCCGGCACGGAAAAGAAGCCCATCGACAAACCAGTGCGCCGGCTGTGGCTGCAGAGCATGACGCCACAGGCCATCCGCGACGGCTTCGATCAGCTGCGCAGCGACGAGCAGATGCACGGCCTGGCCGACGCCGCGCGCAGCCGCTCGGAAGCCGACTGGCTGGTCGGCATCAACGGCACGCGCGCGATGACGGCCTTCAACTCGCGCGACGGCGGTTTCTTCCTGACGACCGTGGGGCGCGTGCAGACGCCGACCTTGAGCATCGTCGTCGAGCGCGAAGAGAAGATTCGCAAGCACGTGGCGCGCGACTACTGGGAGGTGCGCGCCAGCTTCGACGCGCAGGCCGGCCAATACGACGGCAAGTGGTTCGACCCGGCGTGGAAGAAGAACCCCGATGACGCAGAGCAGCGCGCCGACCGCCTGTGGGACGGCGCCGCGGCGCAGGTCATCGCCGACGCGGCGCGCGGCCAGCCGGCCAGCGTCAGCGAAGAAAGCAAGCCCACCACCAGCAGCTGCCCGGCGCTGTACGACCTGACCACACTGCAGCGTGAGGCCAACTCGCGGTTCGGCTTTTCCGCCAAGACCACGCTGTCGATCGCCCAGGCGCTGTACGAGAAGCACAAGGTGCTGACCTACCCGCGCACTGATTCGCGCGCGCTGCCCGAGGACTACCTGGCGGTCGTGAAGAACACCTTCGCGATGTTGTCCAAGGAAGACCTGCCCGGGCCGCTGAAACCGCTGGCCGGGCACGCCGCGCTGGCATTGAAGGAGGGCTACATCAAGCCGCTGAAGCGTGTCTTCGACAACGCCAAGGTGTCCGACCACTTCGCCATCATCCCCACGCTGCAGGCGCCGAAGAGCCTGACGGAAGTCGAGGCCAAGCTCTACGACCTGGTGGTCAAGCGTTTCCTGGCGGTGTTCTATCCGCCGGCCGAGTTCCTGGTGACGACGCGCATCTCGACCATCAAGGCCGCTGACAAGGAACACAAGTTCCAGACCAACGGCAAGGTGCTGGTCAAGCCCGGCTGGCTGGCGGTGTACGGCAAGGAGGCGCAGGAGGACGACGCCAGCCTGGTGGCGGTGGCCCCGGGCGAAGTGGTGCGCACCGAAAGCGTCGAGGTGGTCGCGCTGAAGACCAAGCCGCCGGCACGCTACACCGAGGCCACGCTGCTGTCGGCGATGGAAGGCGCAGGCAAGCTGATCGACGACGACGAGTTGCGCGCTGCGATGCACGACAAGGGCCTGGGCACGCCGGCCACGCGCGCTACCGTCATCGAAGGGCTGATCTACGAGAAGTACATGCTGCGTGACGGTCGCGAGCTGGTGCCCACTGCCAAGGCCTTCCAGCTGATGACGCTGCTGCGCGGCCTGGGCGTGGACGAGCTGACGCAGCCCGAGCTCACCGGCAACTGGGAGTTCCAGCTGGCCGAGATGGAACACGGCCGGCTGCAACGCGAGGCCTTCATGGCCGAGATCGCGAAGATGGCCGAGCGCATCGTGCAAAAGGCCAAGGAGTACGACCGCGAGACCATCCCCGGCGACTACGCCACGCTGGCCACGCCCTGCCCGAACTGCGGCGGCGTGGTGAAGGAGAACTACCGGCGCTTCGCCTGCGAGAAGTGTGAGTTCAGCATCACCAAGATCCCCGGCGGGCGCAGCTTCGAGCTGGCCGAGGTGGAGGCTTTCCTGAAGGACAAGAAGATCGGCCCGCTGGATGGTTTCCGCTCCAAGGCCGGCTGGCCCTTCACCGCCGAGCTGAAGCTGGCCTTCGACGACGAGATCAACAACTGGAAGCTGGAGTTCGATTTTGGCGAGGAGGCCAAGCGCGAAGGCGAATCCGGCGAGCCGGTGGATTTCTCCGGACAGCAAAGCCTGGGCGCCTGCCCGAAGTGCCAGGGCCATGTCTACGAGCACGGCACCAGCTACGTCTGCGAACACGCGGTCGGCGCCAACGTCACCTGTGACTTCAAGAGCGGCAAGATCATCCTGCAGCAGCCGGTGGCGCGTGAGCAGATGAGCAAGCTGCTGAGCACCGGCAAGACCGAGTTGCTGGAGAACTTCGTCTCCAACAAGACACGGCGCAAGTTCAAGGCCTTCCTTAGCTACGACAAGAAGGAAGGCAAGGTGGTGTTCGAATTCGAGCCACGGCCCGCCAAGGCGGCTGCCAAGACGCGCGACAAGGCACCCGCCGCGAAAAAGGCCGCATCGGGCAAGGCCGCCTGAGGCTGTCGCGGCGATGGCATTGACGCACAATCGGCGCGATGAACATCGTCCATTTGCGCCTCGGCGCCGCGCTGGTGCTGGCCACCACTTGTGCCGTGGCGCAAGCCGACTTGGTCTTCGCGATCAACGAGGGCGTGACCTACCGGGTGCCGAACGACGAGATCCGTGCCAAGTACGCGGCCATCGCCGCCGACCTTGGCAAGCTGTTGAATCAGCCGGTGCAGATCGAGCCGGTGGCCGACTACCCGAGCCTGCGCAACGGACTGGCCAAGCAGACGTACGACCTGGCCATGGTGCATCCGGCGCACCTGTCGATCCTGGCCATCAAGAACTCGGGCTACAAGCTGCTGGTCGTGACCAAGGGCTTCCAGGAATACAAGGCGCGCTTTCTGGTGGCGGCCGACTCTCCGCTGAAGTCGCTGGCCGAACTGAAGGGCCGCAAACTGGGCGCACCCGCCGAGGATTCGATCACGTCGTGGATGGTGCGCGCCACGGTGCGCGACCAGATGGGCGATGCGCAGCAGGTGTCCTATGTGTACACGCGCTATCAGGACGCAGTGCCCTTCTTCGTCGAGAACGGCCTGACGCCGGCCGGTGCCACCGCCTCGAATGCGGTGGTCAAGAGCTGGGAATCCAAAGGCGGCAAGGTGCTGGCCACCTCCAAGCCGGTGCCGATCAAGCACATCATCGCCAGCCCGAAGCTGTCGGCCGAGCAAGCCGAAGCGGTGCGCGACTACCTGCTGTCGCTGGACTCCACCGAAGATGGCAGGAAGAAGCTCGAGGCGACCAAATACGCCGGCTTCGCGCGCTACGACAACGCCGCGCTGATGGCGCTGGGCACCTGGCTCGGCCTGTAGCTGCCGCGCTTCGCGCCGTCCAGGCACGAAGCTGAATCATGAGCGGCGCGGTACTCGCCAAGCTGTTGGCGATCGTGCTCACGGTCGCGCTGGGCTGGCTCGCCGGGCGCATGCGCTGGCTCGGCGAGGACAAGGCAGACCCGGCGCGTGTACTCAGCAACGCCGCCTTCTATGTCTTCTTGCCGGCGCTGTTGTTTCGCACCACCGCACGCCTCGATCTGGCCGCATTGCCCTGGCGCATCCTGCTCGCCTTCTTCCTGCCGACCGTGGGCCTGATGCTGGCGGTGTATGTGCTGCAGCACTGGCGGCAAAAAGGCGCTGGCGGGCCCGCCGTACCGGGTGTGCGCGCTATCTCGGCGATCTTCGGCAACACCGTGCAGGTGGGCATACCGATGTCCGCCGCCATGTTCGGCGAGACCGGTCTGGGCATCCACTTGATGCTCATCAGCATGCATTCGCTGATCTTGCTGACCGTGCTGACGGTGCTGGTGGAACTGGACCTGGCACGCGACCACGCCAGGCATGCACGCGGGGCCGGGCTGCTACCGACGCTGTCCTCTACGCTGCGCAATACGCTCATCCACCCGGTCGTGTTGCCTGTATTGGCCGGCCTGGCCTGGAACGCGGCCGGGCTGGGACTGCCGGATATCGTCGACGAGGTACTGCAATTGCTGGGCAGTGCGGTGGTGCCACTGTGTCTGGTGCTGATTGGGCTGTCGCTCGCCTACTACGGACTGCAGGGCAGTGCGCGCGGTGCGCTGCGCGTGACGCTGGCCAAGTTGCTGCTGATGCCGGCGCTGGTGCTGGTGGTGGCGCACTGGGGCTTTGGCCTGGACGGCCTGCCGCTGTCGGTGGTGGTGATGATGGCGTCGGCGCCAGTCGGCAGCAATGCGCTGATGTTCGCGCAACGCTATAGCACGCTGCAAGCCGAAGTCACCGGCGCCACGGTCTTCTCGACGCTGGGCTTCGTGCTCACGGCACCGCTGTGGCTGTGGCTGCTGGGGCTCCTGCCGACGGCGTAATCTGGGAAAATTGCTGGCATGAACCACTGTACGGCAGTTCCGAAGGGGGCTCGCGCAGCAGCGCGCAGCATGGAGGTTATCCAGTGAACCCGAACGACATCCCGGCCTACATGGCGCACGTCGGCGTCTCTGCACGCGCCGCCGCCACCGCCATGGCGGCTTCCACCACGGCAGCACGGAACGACGCACTGCGCGGCCTGGCATCGCGGCTGCGCGCCGACTGTGCTGCGCTGGCGCAGGCCAACGCCACAGACCTGGAGGCGGCGCGCGCTGTGGGCCTGGCGGCGCCCTTGCTCGACCGGCTGAAGCTCACGCCGCAGATCATCGACACCGTGGCCGAAGGCTGCGAGCAGATCGCGGCGATGCCCGATCCGGTGGGCGAGATCATCGAACTCAAGCGCCAGCCCAGCGGCATCAGCGTCGGGCGCATGCGGGTGCCGCTGGGTGTCTTCGGCATGATCTACGAGAGTCGCCCGAACGTGACCATCGAGGCTGCGTCACTGGCCATCAAGTCCGGCAACGCCTGCATCCTGCGCGGTGGCTCCGAGGCGCTGCAATCGAACCTGGCACTGTGGCAGCGGGTGCAATCGGCGCTGGTCGAGGCCGGTCTGCCGGCGGATGCGGTGCAACTCGTGGCTACCACCGACCGTGCCGCAGTGGGCCGGCTGATCACGATGCCCGAATACGTCGATGTGATCATCCCGCGTGGCGGCAAGGGGCTGATCGAGCGCATCAGCGCCGAAGCGCGCATGCCGGTGATCAAGCACCTGGACGGCAATTGCCATGTCTATGTCGACGAGCAGGTCGATGTGGAACTGGCGATCACGGTCACCGACAACGCCAAGACGCAGAAATACAGCCCCTGCAATGCGGCGGAATCGCTGCTCGTGCACCGCGCGGTGGCCGGTGCTTTCCTGCCGCGCATCGGCGCGATCTTCGCCGCCAAGGGCGTGCAGATGCGCTGCGCTGCCGATGCCAAGGCCCTGCTGGCACCGCTGGCCGGTGCCGACCTGGTCGACGCGGTCGAGGCCGACTGGGCCGAGGAATACCTGGCGCCGATCATCAGCATCAAGCTTGTGGACAGCCTGGATGAGGCCATCGCGCACATCAACCACCATGGCTCGAAACACACCGACGCGATCCTGACCACGCACCACCCGAACGCCATGCGTTTCCTGCGCGAGGTCGATTCGGCCAGCGTGATCGTCAATGCCAGCACACGCTTTGCCGATGGCTTCGAATACGGGCTGGGCGCCGAGATCGGCATCAGCACCGACAAGTTCCACGCGCGCGGCCCGGTCGGGTTGGAAGGACTCACCTCGCTGAAGTGGGTCGTTCTCGGGCAGGGCGAAGTGAGGCACTGAGCAGTCGAATGGACCCACAGCTGATGGCGTGGGCCGCAGCCGCAGCGCTGCTGGTGTTCTGGATGCTGGGTGCACACAACCGGCTGATGGCGCTGCGCAACGCCATCGCGGCAGCCTTCGTGTCGGTCGACGACGCACTGCGGCGTCGCGCCGCGACGCTCGAGCCGCTGCTGGATGCGCTGGGCAAGAACGAAGTCGCGAACATGCTGGGGCCTGATGCGCTGCTGGCGGCGCAAACGCAGTCGCAGGCCGCAGCCGATGCCTTGCGCTTGCGCCCGGCATTGGCCGAGCGGGCCGCAGCGCTGGCGCAGGCCGAGGCGGCGCTGGATCTCGAACTCGCGCCGCGGCTGGCCTGGCTGTCCCGGCAAATCAATTCAGACGACACGCTGACGGCGCAGTTGGCGGCGCTGCACGACGCGAGCCAGCGACTGGTCTTCGCGCGCCAGCTGTTCAACGATGCGGTGCGCCCGCACAACGCGGCGGTACGCCAGTTCCCGACACGGCTGATCGCCAGCCTGTTCGGTTTCGCTGCGGCCGGCTGCCTGTGAGCGCGATCCTGCAGGAGGTGCCCGCCGATGCCGCCTGAAACCCATACCCTGTTCGAGGGCCAGCGACTGAGCGCGCAGCGTCGCGATGCGGTGGCCGTGGTGCAGCTGTTCAACCCGCCGCTGGGTTGCATGGATGCGGCCACCGAGCTCGAATTGCTGGCGCTGCTCGACGTGGTCGATGCCGACGCGGCGCTGCAGGTCGTGCTGTTCACCGGGCGCGATGCGGGTGTCTTCGTGCGCCACTACGACGTGGGTGTACTTGAGCAGCGCGCCCGGGTGATGGCGGCGCGCGGCATGCACTTCACGCTCGAACGGCCGGTGCCCGAAGCCGCGCTGCACCGCGCGCTGGCGCGCATCGAAGCCAGCCCGCGCATCTTCATTGCTGCCATCAACGGCACTTGCATGGGTGGCGGCTACGAATTGGCGCTGGCCTGCGACCTGCGCTACGCCCAGGCCGGCGACTACCGCATCGGCCTGCCCGAAATCAACATCGGCCTGCTGCCCGGCGCCGGCGGTACGCAGAAGCTGAGGCGCGTGATGGGCGACGCGATGGCGCTGGAGACTCTGCTGCTGGGCCGCACCTACACGGCCGCACAGGCCGCCAAGGCAGGGCTGGTGCATGCCAGCGTAGATGACGTGCTGGCGCATGCGCTGGCCGTGGCCGACGGGCTGGCGCGCAAGCCGCAACCCGCGCTCGGCCACGTCAAGGCGCTGGCGCGCCGCGCGGGCCAAGGCGATCTCGCCGAGGGGCTGGCCAATGAACGCACCCTGTTCTGCGACACGATGGTCAGCGTGACCGCGCTGCAGCGCATGGCCGAGATGAATGCCGGCCGGCGCGACATCAGCGACTGCGAGCTGTCGTCTCCGCCAGGCTCTGCCGCACCCTGAAGCCTGGCGCCGCGCCTGGCGCAGTGCCTGGCGCCGGTCATTCACATTTTCATTGCGGCACATCGGTCCACTGGCCCAGGCGCCGCCCCGGCCGACTGCGCGGCGGCCGGCGATGCGGCACACTGCGTGCATGTCCACGCCCGGCGCCGCTCTCGGCAGCACTCTCGGCGCCGGCCCCGGAGCGCCGGCCAGCGACGGCACCGATTCAGGGCGCGTGCGCGTGCTGCTCAATCTGGCCCATGCGATCGACCACATGTTCCTGCTGATCTTCGCGACGGCAGTGGGCTCGATTTCGACCGAATTCGGCTTTGCGCGCTGGGAGGATCTGATGCCCTACGGCGTCGGCGCCTTTGTGCTCTTTGGCCTGGGCTCGCTGCCGTCGGGGCGGCTGGGCGACCTGTGGGGGCGGCGCAGCATGATGCTGCTGTTCTTCTTCGGCATCGGCGGCGCGGCCATCCTGGCCGCGCTGACGCAAAGCGCCTGGCAACTGGCGGCGGCGCTGACGCTGCTTGGCGCCTTTGCTTCGATCTACCACCCGGTGGGCATCCCTATGCTGCTGCAAAGCACGCGCAACCCTGGGGCGGTGATCGGCGTCAACGGTCTGTCGGGCAACCTCGGCATTGCCGTGGCAGCGCTGAGCACCGGCTTCATGGTGCAGTGGTTCGGCTGGCGCGCGGCCTTTGCCGTGCCGGGGTTGCTGGCCATCGGCAGCGGTGTGTTGTTCGCGCGCTGGTGCCCGCGGGAAAGCGAAGCCCCGTCGCGGCGCAGCACCAAGGCGGCCGTGAGCCTGCCACCGCAACTGCTGGCGCGCGTGCTGGTGGTCATGACCGCGGCGGCGGTCACCGGCAGCCTGCTCTTCAACTTCACCACCAACGGCAACGCACAACTGCTGAGTGAACGCTTTCGCGGCATTGTCGAGGACCCGGCGCTGCTGGGCATGATGCTGGCCGCGGTATACGCGGTGGCCTCGCTGGCCCAGGTGGTGGTGGGGCGGCTGATCGACCGCGTGGCGCTGAAGCCGCTGTACCTGGGCATCGCGCTGGCGCAGATCCCGCTGCTCGGGCTGGCCGCGCAGGCGCAGGGCTGGTGGCTGCTGGCGCTGCTGCTGGCCGTGATGGTGGTGATTTTCGGCGCGATCCCCTTCACCGACGCGATGATCGTGCGCTATGTCGACGATCGCATTCGCTCGCGCGTGGCCGGCGCGCGGCTGACGGTGTCCATCGGCATCAGTTCGCTGGCGGTGTGGCTGCTCGGCCCGGTGGTCAAGGCGTCGAGCTTCGGCACGCTGATGTGGATCATGGCGGCCATCGCCGCCTGCACCGTGGCGGTGGTGATGTGGCTGCCGGGTGAACCGCGGGCTGAGGTGGCGCCTCAGGCCTGACCGACGATCGACGCGGTCGCGGCCAGTTCATCCAGCAGCGCCAGCGACACCTCGCCCGACACTGCGAACGGGTCCAGCGCGGCGGTGGCCGAATACTTCAGCAGCAGCCCGGGGTTCAGGCGCGACAGGTTCACCTGCCCCATCGACCAGCCGGCAAAGCGCCTTTCACCTATCTGCTGGTAACTCAGCAGTTCGACGTCCTTGTGGCGCGGATCGGTCACGATGCGGTTGTACAGCCGGTTCACCGCGGAGCGGCCGCCTTCCAGCACCTGCAGGTAGATGCTGTCCGAGCAGCACAGCACGCCGGTGATGCCGTGCGTCGGGTTGTTGGCCTTGGACTGGCGCAGGATGCGCAGCGTTTCCTCGGCCGTCACCGGCTGGGCGGCGCGGCTCGCATAAAGAAGTCGAACAAGCATTTTCAGAGGCTCCCGGGTCAATCGTTCTTGCGCGGCAGCAGCGCCAGGAATTCGCGCCGCAGATTCGCGTCCTTCAGGAAGGCGCCGCGCATCACGCTGTTGACCATCGCGCTGTCGGTGTCCTTCACGCCGCGCCAGTGCATGCAGAAGTGGTCGGCCTCCATGACGATGGCCAGGCCGTCGGGGCGCACGCGGTCATTCAGCTCGTTGGCCAGCATCGTCACCGCCTCCTCCTGGATCTGCGGGCGGCTCATCACCCAGTCGCAGATGCGCGCGTACTTGCTCAGGCCGATCAGGTTGGAATGCTCGTTGGGCAGCAGCCCGATCCACACCTTGCCGAAGATCGGGCACAGATGGTGGCTGCAGGCGCTGCGCACGGTGATCGGGCCGACGATCATCAGCTCGTTCAGCCGCTCGGCGTTGGGGAACTCGGTCACCGCGGGTATGGGCACGTAGCGGCCACGGAACACCTCCTCGACGAACATCTTGGCCACGCGCTTGGCAGTGTCCTGGGTGTTGTGGTCGTTGTCGGTGTCGATCACCAGCGCGCGCAGCACCTCCTGCAGCTTGGACTGCACCTCGGCCTTCAGCTCGGGAAGCTCGCCGTCGCGGATGAAGGCGGCGATGTTGTCGTTGGCGTGATGGCGGCAGTTGGCGGCCACCAGCCGGTAGCGGATGCGCTCGGAGGCGGGCATGGCGGCCAGCTCATCATCACTGCGCGGCGCACTGCGCGGCGCGTCGACGGAGGTGAGTTTGATATTGGACATGGCGTGTCGGTCATCTCGGATCTTCGCATTTTGCGCGTTGCGGGCGCCGAGCGCGATCCGGCGCCCGACAGACCCTAGACTGCCACCGATGTCCGCACCTGCCCTATCGCCCCCGCTGTCGAAGTTGCTCGACCACAGCGGCGCGGCGCTGCTCGCCGTCCGGCAGGGTCGGTCGCTGAACGACGTGCTGCCGGAGCTTCCGGCGGAAGCCCGTCCCGGTGTGCAGGCACTTACATTCCAGGCGTTGCGCCGGCTCGGTGCGGTCGATGCGGTGTTGCACGCACTGGTGACCAAGCCGCCTGCACCCCGCATCAGTGCCCTGCTGTGCGTGGCCTTGGCGTTGCTGTGGCCCAGCGAAACGCCGGCCTACCCAGACCACACATTGGTCGACCAGGCCGTGGCCGCCGCGCGGCGACGCACGCCGGGCGCGGCCGCATTCGTGAATGCCGTGCTGCGCCGCTTTCTGCGCGAGCGCGAGGCGCAGGTCGCAGCCGCGCAGCGCTCGCCCGCCGCCTTGTGGAACCACCCGCCGTGGTGGATCGACCGGCTGAGGCGCGATTGGCCGGCGCAATGGCAGGACCTGCTGGCTGCAGCCAACCAGCATCCGCCGATGACGCTTCGCGTCAACCGACGGCGGTGCAGCGGCGCGGACTACCTGCGGGCGCTGGCCGTGCAGGGGCGCGCCGCCGTGCTGCTGGACGACCCCGCCTTCGGCGGCCAGGCGCTGCAGCTGACGCAGCCCTGTCCGGTGGATCGACTGCCGGGCTTTGCGCAGGGCGAGGTGTCGGTGCAGGACGCCTCGGCGCAGCGGGCCGCGTGGTTGTTGTGGCGCAGCGGGCTGGCGCCCGGCGCGCGTGTGCTCGACGCCTGCGCCGCGCCGGGCGGCAAGAGCGCGCACCTGCTCGAACTGGCGGACCTGGATCTGCTGGCGCTGGATGTCGATGCACAGCGTCTGCGGCGCGTGAGCGAGACGCTGCAACGACTGGGCCTGCAGGCCGAGCTGAAGGCCGGCGACGCCGGCCAGCCGGCCGACTGGTGGGACGGCCGGCCCTTCGACGCGGTACTGCTGGACGCGCCGTGCAGCGCCTCGGGCATCGTGCGCCGGCACCCCGACATCCGCTGGCTGCGTCGTGACACGGACATCGACACGCTGGCTGCCCTGCAGGCACGACTGCTCGACGCCTTGTGGCCATTGCTCAAGCCCGGTGGCTGCCTGCTCTATGCCACCTGTTCGATCTTCAAGATCGAGGGCCAGGACCAGATCGACGCGTTTTTGCAACGCCACGTCGGTGACGGGGCCGTGCTGGACCCGGCCTCGCCGGGGCACTTGTTGACCGTGCCCGACAATCACAGGCTGGGCGATGACGCACGATCGCCGCACGACGGCTTCTATTACGCACTGATCCGCAAGACCTGACGCCAGACCCGATACGTCCCGTGCTGAACCGCCGCAACCTCCTGCTCGGTCTTTCGCTCACGCTGCTGCTGGCTGTGTGGGGCGCGGGCAGCGCGCGCGCGCAGGGCATCGACCTGCTGGTACTGGATCTGCACCAACGCGACGGCGAGTTGACGCTGGACTTCGACGTGGGCGTGTCGCTGCCCAGGAGCGTGGAAGATGCCTTGCAGCGCGGTGTGCCGGTGTACTTCGTGGCCCAGGCCTCGCTCTACCGCACCCGCTGGTACTGGCGCGACGAGCGTATCGCGCGCGTGCAACGCAGCTGGCGCGTCGCCTACCAGCCGCTGACCTCCAACTGGCGCGTCGGCTTCGGCGGCTTCAACCAGAGTTTCGCGACGCTGCACGAGGCGCTGTCCACGGTCTCGCGCAGTTCGCGCTGGCGGGTCATCGAGCTGGCGCAGATGGATGCGGAATCGCGCCACTATCTCGAGTTCAGCTACCGGCTCGACACCTCGCAACTGCCCAGCCCGATGCAGATCGGCCTGGGTGGGCAGGCCGATTGGGTGCTGGGTGTCGAACGCACCTTGCGAATCGAATGAACGCGAGCGGGGCACGGCCTTGAACCGCAACGCCCGCTGGGTCTGGATCGTCGCATCCATCGCCGTGGTCGGCGCTGCACTGGTGCTGGCCTTCGTGATCGCGCTCACCGGCAACATCGAAGGCTTCTACGAACGCAACTTCGTCTGGCTGTTCTGGCTGAACGCGGCCGTGGCCACGCTGTTGCTGGTGGTGGTCGGCATCGCCGTGTCGCGCCTGGTGCAACGCCAGCGCCGCGGCAAGTTCGGCACACGCCTGCTCACCAAGCTGGCCGGCATCTTCGCGCTCGTAGGGCTGCTGCCCGGGCTGGTGATCTACACCGTGTCCTATCAGTTCGTCTCGCGCAGCATCGAGATCTGGTTCGACGTGAAGGTGGCCACCGCGCTCGACGCCGGCCTGGCGCTGGGCAAGGGCACGCTGGAATCGATGGTGCTGGAACTGGGCAACAAGACGCGCCAAACCGCGCAGCGGCTGGGCGAGGCGCAGGCGCCCGTGACGCCACTGGCGCTGGAGCGGCTGCGCGAGCAGCTCAACCTACGCGAGCTGTCGCTGCTCGGCGCGGGTGGGCAAGTCCTGGTGAGCACCAGCACGGGCGCCAGCGGCACCTCGATGTCGCCCGAGCGGCCGGGCGCATCGGCGTTTCGCCAGGCGCGCAGCCAGGGTGTGTTCAGCCAGATCGAGGGCCTGGACGAGGAGACGCCGGGCGCGACGGCGCAGTCCAATGCGCGCGTGCGAGCGCTGGCGCTGGTGCCTGACATGCAGATCACGCTGCAGCCTGGCGAGGAGCGCTTCCTGCTCGCCGTGCAGCCGGTGCCGCGCGCGCTGGCGGTGAACGCGCTGGCGGTGCAGAACGCCTACAGCGAATACCAGCAGCGCGCTCTGGCGCGCAGCGGCCTGCGCCGCATGTACATCGGCACGCTGACGCTGGCGCTGGTGCTGTCGGTCTTCGGCGCGGTGCTGCTGGCGGCACTGCTGGGCAACCAGCTGGTGCGGCCCTTGCTGCTGCTGGCCGACGGCGTGCGCCAGGTGGCCGCCGGTGACCTGAGCAGCAAGCCGGTGTTTGCCTCGCGCGACGAACTGGGCGGGCTGACCCGCTCCTTCGCAGACATGACCGCGCAACTGGCCGAGGCGCGCGAGGACGTGCAGCGCGGCGTGACGCAATTGGAAGGCGCGCGCACGCGGCTGCAGACCATTCTGGACAACCTGACGGCCGGCGTGGTGGTGTTCGACCGCGACGGCCACATCGACACCGTCAACCCCGGCGCCACGCGCATCCTGCGCCTGCCCTTGTCGGTCTACCAGGGCCGGCGGCTGCAGGATGTGCCCGAGTTGGGCGGCTTTGCCGACAGCGTGTGGCAGCGCTTCGAGCTGCACGCCACCAGCCCCGAAGCCGGCGAACGTGACCATTGGCAGGAGGCCTTCGAGCTGCGCCCCGGCCTGGGCAATTCGCAGGTGCTGCTGGTGCGCGGCGCGACGCTGCCCAACGATGCGCGGCTGATGGTCTTCGACGACATCACCGAGGTGGTCTCGGCGCAGCGCTCGGCCGCCTGGAGCGAGGTGGCGCGGCGCCTGGCCCACGAGATCAAGAACCCGCTCACGCCGATCCAGTTGTCGGCCGAGCGGCTGCAGCACAAGCTGGAGGCGAAGCTGGAAGGCACGGACCAGTCGCTGCTGGTGCGCTCGGTGGCCACCATCGTCAACCAGGTGCAGTCGATGAAGCAACTGGTCAACGAGTTCCGCGACTACGCGCGGCTGCCGGCGGTGCAACTGTCGCCACTGAATCTGAATGAACTGGTCGGCGAGGTGTTGGGGTTGTACGGCCAGGCGCAGGAACAGGGCCGTTTGACGGCGCAACTGGCCGACGGCCTGCCGCAGATCATGGGCGATGCCTCGCAGCTGCGCCAGGTGGTGCACAACCTGGTGCAGAACGCGTTGGACGCGGTCGCTGAGCAGCCCGGCGGACAGGTGCGCGTGGCCACCTCGGCGGCGCTGAGCGAGCGTGGTGAGCTGCGCGCGGTACGCCTGACCATCATCGACAACGGCCCCGGCTTTGCCGAGAACGTGCTGCAGCGCGCCTTCGAGCCCTACATCACCACCAAGAGCAAGGGCACCGGCCTGGGCCTGGCGGTGGTGAAGAAGATTGCCGACGAACACCGCGCCACGGTGCGCATCGCCAACCTGCACAGTGGCGATGCGCCGGACGAGCGCGTGGCCGGCGCGAGAGTATCGTTATCATTTTCGTCTTTCGTGCCCGCCCCCGGCGGGGCGGTCGTACCCATCGCACTGGCATCGGCGGCCACACCGTCGGGCCCATCGCAGCAAGGTCCCGCACCGGCCAACGGTGAAACAACGCAGGTGCATTGAACGCTCATGGCAACCATTCTTGTAGTCGACGACGAACTGGGCATCCGCGGCCTGCTGTCCGAGATATTGACGGACGAAGGCCACACCGTCGAACTGGCCGAGAACGCCGCGCAGGCCCGGGCGGTGCGCGAGCGCATGCGCCCTGACCTGGTGCTGCTCGACATCTGGATGCCCGACGTGGACGGCATCAGCCTGCTCAAGGAATGGGGCACCACCTCGCAACTGAGCATGCCTGTGATCATGATGAGCGGCCACGGCACCATCGACACCGCCGTCGAAGCCACCAAGCATGGCGCCATGGCCTTCCTGGAAAAGCCGATCACGCTGCAGAAACTGCTGCGCGCGGTGGAGCAGGCGCTGGCCAAACCCAGCCAGCGCATCGCCGCCGCGGTGGCCGGCCATCGCCTGGATGTGGTGGCCTACGCCGACGGGCAAGGCGTTGGCCCGGTGGAGATGCATATCGACCCGGGCCCGCTGCCCGAGCAGAGCTTCAGCCTGGACCGCCCCCTGCGCGAAGCGCGCGACGCGTTCGAGAAGAGCTACTTCGAGTTTCACCTGGCGCGAGAGAACGGATCGATGACGCGCGTGGCCGACAAGACCGGGCTGGAGCGCACCCACCTGTACCGCAAGCTCAAGCAACTGGGTGTGGACCTGACGCGCGGCAAGCGCAGCACCAGCCTGTAGGGCGGGGGCACCGGCAAGGTCGCTGGCTATAATCCCGCGCTCTTGGCCTGGTAGCTCAGTTGGTAGAGCAGCGGATTGAAAATCCGCGTGTCGGTGGTTCGATTCCGCCCCAGGCCACCAAAATTCAATAATGGAATCAACGGGTTAGCGGCTTCGGCCTCTAGCCCGTTGTTCTTTCTGGCGGCGGCTTGTGTAGTTCCTGTGTAATCGCGCCGTAAAAACCGTGGACAGGTCACCCTGATCCGCTGGCCCGTCGCTGTAGCTGCCACCGCCAAGAACCAGAAGCTCGCCACCCGGTTCCCGGGAATCTGGCAGTTTCGTCTCGACTGCGGACTGAAGACGCTGCGCGCAGCGGGCATTCAGGTGGCACAGGGTTTCTACTTTGCAAGGCCGCTGCCGGCCGAGGCCTTCTTCAAGTTCTATCGGGAAGCGGGCATGGCCATCGAGGGTCCCGGCCAACCCGGCACACCTGCTTCCGGCGGCGCCTGATCAATTGGCTGATTGCGACGCCGCGTCGGTGGACACGGCGGGCTCGGGTGTTTATTACATTGCTATCGATATGTTTTTGTGTTAGACTGAACTCATGACAAATCAGAACCTGAACACCACTTTCCACAGCAACCTCAGCACCCTTGCCGGGACCCCTTCGGGCTTCTCGGCCAGCGATGTCACAGGCTATTCACCCGAGCAGGTGCGACGTGCTGCCGAGGCCATGGCTGGCGCAGGCATGATCGTGCGTTGCAAGGTATCGCCGCGCCGCGTGCGCTACTTCAAGACGGATGAACAGGCGCGTGCCTTCGTGGCCGGCAAGGCAGCGACCGTGAGCCCGCGCATGGCGGGTGGTCCGCGTGTCAAGGCGCCGTGGAAGCCGGAAGACCCGGGTCTGATCACACCGCGCACCAAGATCTACATCGCGCCGCCGTTGCCGCGCCGCGTGTTCAAGACCAACACCTACTGGCAGTTCTGATCCAGCGTCCGGGGCGCCTGCACCCGGATCGAGTTGATGGTTCACGAAGGGCGAAGGCGTAGAGCCTTCGCCCTCTTTCGTTTGCGCGTCGGTACGCGCTGGTTCAGACAGCGTCGGTGTACTCGCCGCGGGCCGGGTAGTTCTTGGCCAGGGCAAAGTCAAGGGCGCCAAGCAGCTCGTCGAAATGCGGCCGCGCAAATGGCATTGTCTGCACGGCAGCGTAGTACAGCGTGCCATCGGGCCGCACGATGAACACGCCAGGCTCGGAGAACAGGACGGGTTCTTCGATGCCGATCGACGTCATGCCGCGCGAGGTGCTGATGTACAGCCCCCACTTGCGCGCACTGGCCAGGCTCAAGTCGTACCCCACGCGCAGCTCGGGCGCGTTCAGCTTGTCGGCCATGGCCTGAGCACGCTCGCGGCTGTCGCTGGACAGCGCGATGACGTTGACGCCGCGCTTTTCGAAATCGGCGCGCAACCGACCCAGTTCGAGCAGGTACTTCAGGCAGATCGGGCAATGCAGCCCGCGATAGAAGACCACCAACGAGAAGTTCTGTGGCGCATCGGCGCTGAGGGTGAAATCTCCATGGGCCAGCGTGGGCACCTTGAGGTGGGGTGCGGGTTGGCGGGGAATGAGCATGTCGGTTCTCCTTCGGCAGTGGTTCGAACAGGTGCCACGGCATTGTGAGACGCCGTGCCGGGCGGCGCATTGCCAATCGGCAGTGCCGGCGAGCCAGTGGCAACAGATCGTGCCCCAAGGATCCTACGCCGTCACCCGAGGCGATTGGCACATTGGCGTCTCGCTCGTTATACATTGCGTCTCGTGACCGACCGACCTTCGTCGGTGGTGCAGCGCTTCGAATTGCATGCCTGCGCGTGCCGTCGCGGCGCGATCTGCGGTGTGGCGGATTTCGATGCATCGTCCGGTGTGGGCCCTCTGCACCTGCTGCGCAGCGGCAGCCTGGGTTTCACCGAAGCCCAGGGTCGGCGCAGCGCATTGAGCGATCCTCACTTTAGGAGACAAGCATGGACATTCGCAGCGTGGCATTCGATACCGGCGGCACCGTGCTCGATTGGCATGGCGGGCTGGTGCGCGCCTTCGCGCCGCTTGCCGAAAAGCACGGCCTGACGCTCGATGCGCATGCGCTGGTCAACGACTGGCGGCTGCGCACCATGAAGGGCATCGTCGGCCAGGTGCAGCCGGCCTTTCACATGGACGATGTGCACCGCCAGGTGCTCGACGAGACGCTGGCCCAATTCGGTGCCGGCGTACTGTCCACCGACGAGCGCGATGCGCTGTGGCGCCACTGGCACCGGCTCGATGCCTGGCCCGATTTCAGCGACGCGCAGTCGGCGATGCGCAAGGCGCTGCCGGTGGTGTCGCTGACGATGCTGCCGACCGCACTGGTGGTCGACGTGTCGCGCCGCAACGGCATCGTGTGGGACGCGATCATCTCCTGCGAAATGATCGGTGTGTACAAGCCACATGCGCAGGCCTACCAGACGGCGGCGCGCTGGCTGAACCTGCAGCCGCGCAACATCCTGATGGTGGCCTGCCACAACTTCGATCTCAACGCCGCGCACCAGGCCGGCATGCGCACGGCCTTCGTGCGCCGGCCCGACGAATGGGGCCCGCCTGGCCCGCCGGATCCGCAGCCGAACATGGCCTATGACTTCATCGAGGACGGATTCGACGGCTTGTTGAAAAGCCTGCTGGCATGCTTGCCGAAAGGCCAGGGAGCCGGCTGAAGGCGCTACCCGGGTTTCGGCTGGCCCGATCGGTGCAGGTTCAGCAGGTTGCCGGACAGGATCAGCACCACGCCCAGCATGGTCAGCAGGTCGACACCTTCGGCATACACCAGCCACCCGGCGAGCGCGGTCAGCGGCACACGCACGAAGTCCATCGGCACGACGACGGTCGCCTCGGCATGGCGCATGGCCCGCGCCATGCAGTAGTGCGAGAAGGTGCCGCAGAATGCCACCGCGAGCACCCAGCCCCAGGTGGTGGCCGTGGGCCAGCGCCACACCAGTGCGGCCGGCAGCAGGCCCAGCAGGCTTTGCACCACCAGCATCCAGAAGATGATGCAAAGCACGCTGTCGCTGCGTGTCAGTGACTTGACCATGATCACCGACACGGCGAAGCCTACCGCCGCTGCCAGCGCGATGGCCTGGCCGGCGCTCAGCCCGGTGGACGCCGGGCGCACGATCAGCCCCACGCCGAGCACGCCCAGCGCGATGGCCAGCAGCTTCCAGATGTTCAAACGTTCGCCCAGGAAGGCCACCGCCAGCACGGCTGCCCAGATCGGCATCGTGAATTCGATGGCCACCACCTGCGTCAGCGGGATCAGTGTCAGGGCTGCGAACCAGCCGTACTGCGCCGCGTAGTGCACGAGGTTGCGTGCCACGTGCTGCAGCGGCCGTTGCGTGCGCAGGCCCGACCATCCGCCGGCGCGGCGCAGCAGCGGATAGATCAGCAGCAGGCCGATGACCGAGCGCATCTCCATGATCTGGAATACGGCCAGTTCGCGCGCCGCCTCGCGCCCGGCGACGGCAATGAGCACCATCAGCACCAGCCAGCCGGCCATCCACAACGCGGCCTTGGGCACCGACGCACTGGCCGGCGCCAGCGCTTGAATCGCAGTGCGCATTCAGGCAGTGTCCAGACGGTACACACGCACGGCGGTGTCGTGGAACAGCGCGTTCTTCTCGCTGTGGCTGAAGCTTGCCGTCAGGCGCTTGAAGCTGTTCCACAGCACGACGTAGCTGCACGACACCTTGTCCACCGGGAAGTTGCTCTCGAACATGCAGCGCTGTGCGCCGAAGCGCTCGATGCTGTACAGGTGGTAGCGCGCAGTGGCGTCGGCAAGTTCCAGCGAGCCCAGCGGCCGCTCGCGCTTGTGCCAGCCGAAGCCGTTGATCGGCATCGCCAGTCCGCCGAGCTTGACCACCACGTTGGGGCAGGAAGCCAGGGCATCGATGTCGCGCTGCCATGCGGCAAACACCGCGTCCGCCTGGCCGGCATAGGGCCCGATGCCCAGCGGCCCGCCGAAGTGGTCGAGGATGATCGTGGTGTCGGGAAAGGCCCGCGCCAGGTCGGTGAGCTGCGCCAGCTGCGGATGGAACAGCCAGGCGTCGAAGCTCAGCCCCAGCGGCGCGAGCTGCGCAAAGCCTTCGCGAAAGCGCTTGTCGAGCAGCATTCCCTCGAAGGGCTCGCTGTGTGAATTGCGGATCTGTTCGCTGGCGTGCCAGGCGGCCGCATGCCGGATGCCACGAAAGCGCCCGCGCGCCGCGTCGAGGTGGGCCTCGAGCACCTCGCGCACCGCGGCGCCCAGGCACAGGTCGGCGAAGGACACGATGCCGGCGGCGACGCGTGTCTCACCAAAGCCGCCACTCGCACTCATCGCGGCCACGCCCTGCACGAACTCGGTCTCGCCCACCGGCCGCAACGC
Organism: Rubrivivax sp.; assembly: GCA_024641965.1. Lineage (GTDB taxonomy): Bacteria > Pseudomonadota > Gammaproteobacteria > Burkholderiales > Burkholderiaceae_C > Rubrivivax. The sequence continues at coordinate 24,943 of JAHECC010000009.1, read as the reverse complement.
CGCAGGGCCATCGGCACGGTACATCGACGCACATTCCACGAACACCGTGCTGCGCACGTTGTGGCAAACCCCGCTGGCGTCAGTGGCGCCGATGTCGGCGAGCATTTCGTCGAGCAGATAACGGTGGCCGGCGCGATGCCAAAGATGGTGATGCGGGTCGCAGATGGGTCGCCCCGGGTCGATGATGGATTCGTCGCGGCTTTCGGTGGGTGGCATGGGCGTGGGTCCCGGTGCGACGCCTCGCCTGGCGCCTTCGCGCCATTGTCGGCGGTGCCCGAGACCGCGCGAAATTGCGCCGCACCGCGCCATTGCACATGTGTCACTAGCTCGCGGGGATGTGTCGCGCCGCGTAACCGCGAACACTCCATCCCGTCACGGGACAAAGGGGCCGGCGCTGCTCGAACCCCAAGAAGGATCCATGATGAAGCTCGCCGCCTTGCTGGCTTGTTCCATCCCGCTGACGGCCGCATTGACAGTCGATCCTGCACGTTCTCGACGCTCAGGCCGATCTGGTGGCCACGGCCATCTTCTGCAAGTCCAGCGTGACCTATGGCTACACGCACCGCCTCGTCGGTCTGGGGCCGGGCGACAGCAGCATGACCTCATTTGCCGGTGACTCGATGAGCCTCAACTGGAGGGCCAGCAACCCAAGCGACCAAATCCGCGTGATGACCGCGGTGCTCGAGCCGGGCACCTATGTGCTGATGGACTTCGGCCTGGGCGTGCTCGGTCTTGTCGCACGCCGTCGCCGGGCCGCATGAGCCCTCGATCCCGCACGGGCTGGAAGCAGCCCGGCCGGCTGGCCTTGCGAACTGTAGGTCGACGCGGCCAGTTCGGCCTTTGCGCGTTGCCCTGGTGCCTGCACGGCGATCAGGGACCCGTGCTGCCGCCTTGGCGCGTCAGTCGGTCCTCGATCTCGCCGATGGTCGCGGCCAGCGAGTTGCTGCTTTCGCGCATCTCGGTGCGCAATGCCTCCTGCGCCTTACCCAGGCGATCGGCCAACGCGGCAAATTCTGCCTGCATCGCAGCGCGCAACTCGGTGAAGCGCGAGGCTTCGGCCTGATCTGCCAGCGCGCGCTGTGCCTGCATCTCCTTGGTGTGGCGGCGGGTCTCGACCAGCACCGAGCCTTGCCAGAAGGCCATATAGGCCGCGAAAGCGAGCGCCAGGGCCGCCAGCAGACCCAGCAACACCAGCCCCAGCGGCGCCTGGACATCGGTGTAGCCCAGACTCAGCGTCGTCGGTGTGGTGATCGGCACCCAATTGATGATCACGAAAGCCGCGATCAGGGAAATCAACAGCAGGGCGAGAAATGTGCGTACACGCATGGCCGTCCTTTGGAATTCGTCAACGGACACGGCGGTCCGTCGCCTGCCGCCTTGGCGCGATGCGCCGCCTTCGTCTGCGTCAGGCAGCCGGATGTTAGGACATCGGCGCCCCAGGCCTGCACGAACTCATCCGGCTTCGTACGGGGCATCAGGCTGACGGCGATCACACCCGCGCGCTGCGAGCACAACGTGATGCGCCGCACCAACGGCCGGAAAACCGGGTTGCAACAATGCACCACCCCGGCACGATCTAGCTCCCAGCACAACGTAGCACCGCGCCGGCAGATCGGGCTTGACGTGTGTCATTGGCCGGCGATGCTGCGCTGAACACAATGATCTTCGGACCATTTCTGGTCTCGAAGTTTTATGCCAGCACCCATCCAAGTGCCCCGCGCCCCGTCCGGACTCGAGCCGGCGGCGCTGCGGCATTTGCCGAAGCGCCATGGCCTCGGTGCCTGGCTCGGCCGCAGGACTGCGAGTCCATTCCCAGCCTCCGGACTGAAGTGCGATGACGCGAGTTGCTCGACCGAGGCAAGGGTGAGCCTATCCATGCCTCGCTGGCCTAGCGCCGGGCACGCATGATCGAGGTGCTGCACTGCCCAGGGGTCATCGCCCAACCGCTCGATGGCCCCCGCGTCCTGGGCGCCGCCGTGCTCTGGTCACTCGGCTGGCTGGGTACAGCCGTGGCAGCACCTGAACTTACCAATCGAGGCTGAAAGCAATGCAAACCGACCCGATGCGCGACCTTGTCCACCACACCTACGCCCTGATTCTGGCCGGCGGGCGCGGCAGTCGTCTGCGCCAGCTGACCGACCACCGGGCCAAGCCGGCGGTGCACTTTGCCGGCACGATGCGCATCATCGACTTCGCGCTCGGCAACTGCGTCAATTCCGGCTTGCGGCGCATCGGCGTGCTCACTCAATACAAGGCGCAGAGCCTGATCCGACACATCGAGCGCAGCTGGGGCTTTCTAGAGGCCAGCCTGGGCGAATACGTGGACATCGTGCCCGCGCAACAGCGCCTGGACCAGACCTGGTACACCGGCACCGCCAATGCCGTGTACCAGAACATCGACATCCTGCGCGAGTCGAAACCGAAGTACGTGGTGGTGCTCGGCGGCGATCATATCTACAAGATGGACTACGGCGTGATGCTGGCAGAGCATGTGGAGCGCCGTGCTGACATCAGCGTGGGCTGCCTCGAAGTGCCGGTCAGCGATGCCACCGAGTTCGGTGTCATGACGGTCGACGACCAGGATCACGTGATCGCCTTCGACGAGAAGCCGGCGCAGCCCAAGTCCTTGCCCGGCAAACCCGGTGAGGCGCTGGCCAGCATGGGTATCTATGCCTTCGATACCGATTTCCTGGTCGAGCAACTCGAGATCGATGCCGCAGACCCGAACTCGAATCACGACTTCGGCAAGGACATGATCCCGCGCCTGGTGAACAAGGCACGCGTCTTCGCGCACCGCTTCGAATCCAGCTGCGTCAACATGGTGGGCGACCGGGCCTACTGGCGCGATGTCGGCACGATCGACGCCTACTGGGAGGCGAACCTCGACCTGACGCATGTCGTGCCTGAGCTGAACCTGTACGACGAAGCCTGGCCGATGCTCGGCCGCCAGCCCCACCGCCCGCCGGCGAAGTTCGTCTTCGACTACGCCGGGCGCCGTGGCTTTGCCATGGACTCGTTGGTCTCCGATGGCTGCATCATCAGCGGTGCCGAGGTGCGCCGCTCGATCCTGTTCTATGGCACGCGCGCTAGCGAGGGCAGCCGGGTCGACGACTCGGTGGTCCTGCCCGACGTGCAGATCGGCCGCAACGTGGTGCTGCGGCGCTGCGTGGTCGACAAGTTGTGCGTACTGCCCGATGGTTTCAAGGCCGGCGTCGACGTTGAACACGACCGCGCGCGCTTCCACGTCACCGAGCGCGGCGTGGTGCTGATCACCCCGGAGATGCTGGCCGCTGCGTGAAGTGAATCACCCCTTACGGCCTTCGGCCGCCCCCTCAAGGGGGCGCTGCAAGCGGCCCGGCAGAGCTGGTTCCACGGCAGCCGCTTGGGGTTCCTACTTCGTGCGTTGCGGCTCGCGCGATGCGAAGCCGGGCAACTGAAGTGCGCACGGGCGGGCGCGCGCCAACGATGCCGTGCACTTGACATGGCTCAAGCTCAGCGCGCGCGGCGTGACGGAATATGCCAGCCCGCCGACCCCCAAACCCCCGAGAGCAGGTATCCGCCATGAGCAAACCCTACGTCTATCTATTTGGCAGCGCACGCACCGACGGCGAGGCCTCGATGAAGAATCTGCTGGGGGGCAAGGGCGCCAACCTGGCCGAGATGTGCCGGCTGGGTATCACCGTGCCACCGGGTCTGACCATCAGCACCGAGGCGTGCACGGTCTTCACCGAACGCGGCAAGGACGCCGTGTTCAAGCTGATCGAGGCCGAGGTGGCGAAGGGTGTGGCCTCGATCGAGAAGGAAATGGGCAAGAAGTTCGGCGATGCCGCCGACCCGCTGCTGCTGTCCGTGCGTTCCGGCGCGCGTGCGTCGATGCCCGGCATGATGGACACCATCCTGAATCTTGGCCTGAATGACGAGGCGGTGGTCGGCCTGGCCAAGAAGGCCGGCGACGAGCGCTTCGCCTGGGATTCGTACCGCCGCTTCGTGCAGATGTACGGCGACGTGGTCATGGGCCTGAAGCCGGTGTCGAAGGAGGACCACGACCCCTTCGAGGTGGTCATCGAGATGGTCAAGGAGAAGAAGGGCGTGCTGCTCGACACTGAACTGGACACCCACGATCTGAAAGAGCTGGTGGCGCGCTTCAAGGCGCTGATCCGTGCACGCATCGGCCGCGACTTCCCCGTAGACCCATGGGAGCAGCTGTGGGGCTCGGTGAATGCGGTGTTCGAAAGCTGGAACAACGACCGCGCGCAGGTCTACCGCGAGCTGAACGACATTCCGCAATCCTGGGGCACGGCGGTCAACGTGCAGGCCATGGTCTTCGGCAACTTGGGCAACCATAGCGCCACCGGCGTGGCCTTCTCGCGCGACGCCGGCACGGGCGAGGACCTGTTCAACGGCGAGTTCCTGGTGAACGCACAGGGTGAGGACGTGGTTGCCGGCATCCGCACGCCGCAGCAGGTGTCGCTGGTGGGCTCGCGCCGCTGGGCCGAGCTGGCGCTGGTCGGCGAGGACGAGCGGCGCAGCAAGTACCCGTCGCTCGAAGAGCTGATGCCCGACATCTACAAGCAGTTGCTGCACGCCGAGACCACGCTGGAGAACCACTTCAAGGACATGCAGGACCTGGAGTTCACGATCCAGGAAGGCAAGCTGTGGATGCTGCAGACGCGCAACGGCAAACGCACCGGCGCGGCCATGGTGCGCATTGCCATGGAGATGCTGCAGCAGGGCATGATCGACGAGAAGACGGCCTTGCAACGTGTGTCGCCCGACCGCTTGAACGACCTGCTGCACCCGATCTTCGACACGCGCGCGCTGAAGGCTGGCCAGGTCATTGCGCGCGGCCTGCCGGCCTCGCCCGGCGCGGCCAGCGGGCAGATCGTGTTCTTCGCCGACGAAGCCGAAGCCTGGGTGAAGAAGGGCAAGGTGGTGATCCTGGTGCGCCAGGAAACCTCGCCGGAAGACCTGCGCGGCATGAGCGTGGCCAAGGGCATCCTCACGGCACGCGGCGGCATGACCTCGCACGCTGCGGTGGTGGCGCGTGGCATGGGCAAGTGCTGCGTCTCCGGCGCCGGTGCGGTGCACGTGGACTACAAGGCGCGCACGATGACGATCGGCGAGACGACCTACAACGAAGGCGACTGGATCTCGCTGAATGGCTCCACCGGCGAGGTCTTCGCCGGCCGGATCGCCACCAAGGATGCCGAACTGAGCGGCGACTTCGGCAAGCTGATGACGCTGGCCGACAAGTTCCGGCGCCTCGAAGTGCGCGCCAATGCCGACACACCCGACGAGGCCCAGATGGCGCGCAACTTCGGCGCCACCGGCATCGGCCTGTGCCGCACCGAGCACATGTTCTTCGAAGGCGATCGCATCATCGCGGTGCGCGAGATGATTCTGTCCGACGACGAGGCTGGCCGACGCAAGGCACTGGCCAAGCTGCTGCCCATGCAGCGCAGCGATTTCGAAGGCCTGTTCCGTGAGATGAACGGCCTGCCGGTGACGATCCGCCTGCTCGACCCGCCGCTGCACGAATTCGTGCCGCACGACGAAGCCGGACAGAAGGTCATGGCGCAGCAGATGGGCGTGTCGCTGGCGAAGATTCGCATGCGCGTGGATGACCTTGCAGAGTTCAACCCGATGCTCGGTCATCGCGGCTGCCGCCTGGGCATCACCTATCCCGAGATCACCGAGATGCAGACTCAAGCCATTCTCGAGGCCGGGCTGAACATGAAGGCCCAGGGCATCGAGGTCAAGGCCGAGATCATGGTGCCGCTGGTGGGCACGGTGCGTGAGTTCAACGCCCAGGCCGCGGTCATCCGCAGCACGGCTGCGAAGGTCTTCGCCAAGCGCGGCGAATCGCTGCATTACCTGCTGGGCACGATGATCGAAACGCCGCGCGCGGCGCTCATCGCCGACAGCATCGGCCAGCAGGCCGAGTTCTTCTCCTTCGGCACCAACGACCTGACGCAGATGACGATGGGCTTCTCGCGCGACGACGCCGGCAAGTTCCTGCCCGAGTACCTGAAGCGCGGCATGTACGAGCACGACCCGTTCCGCTCGATCGACCAGAAGGGCGTCGGCCTGCTCGTCGAGATGGGCGTGAAGAAGGGCAAGCAGGTGCGCGCCGACATCGAGGTGGGCGTGTGCGGCGAACATGGCGGCGACCCGGCCTCGGTGGCCTTCTTCCACCGCGTCGGGCTCGACTATGTCAGTTGCTCGCCCTTCCGCGTGCCGATCGCGCGCCTCGCCGCGGCACAGGCCGCGATCGAAAGCTGATGGCCGCACGCAGTCGGGTAAGACGCCCGGCCGGCCGTTGAATTGCCATCCTGACCAGGGAGAACACCCATGACCCAAACCTTGCTCTCGCTGGACGCCGACGAGTTCGACGCGGTGATCTTCGATCTGGACGGCGTGGTCACGAAGACGGCGCGCGTGCATGCGGCTTCATGGAAGCGGCTCTTCGACGGCTATCTGAAGCAGCGCGACGGCTCGGCGTTCAAGCCCTTCGACGCGGCCGACGACTACTTCCAGTACGTCGACGGCAAGCCCCGCTACGACGGTGTCAAGAGCTTCCTCGAATCGCGCGGCATCGAGCTGCCCTGGGGTGCGCCGGAGGACGCCGGCACCCAGGAAACGGTCTGCGGACTCGGCAACCGCAAGAACGCCGAGTTCACGGCGGAACTCAAGGCGAATGGCGTGCAGCCCTATGACAGCACGCTTGACCTGATCCGCACGCTGCGCGCGCGCGGCTTCAAGACGGCCATCATCTCGTCGAGCAAGAATTGCGAGGTGGTGCTGGAGGCCGTCGGCGCCACCGCGTTGTTCGATGCCGCCGTCGAAGGCCTCGAGTCGGCCCGTATCGGCATCGAAGGCAAACCGGCGCCGGACATCTTTCTCGAAGCGGCGCGCCGCCTCGGCGTCGAGCCGGCGCGCTCGGTGGTGGTCGAGGATGCGATCTCCGGCGTGCAGGCCGGCGTGGCCGGCGGTTTCGGCTGCGTCATCGGCGTGAATCGCCGCGGCGATCCGGCGCGTCTGGCGGAGCAGGGCGCGACCATCGTGGTGTCGGACCTGAGCGAGGTACGGGTGCATCCCGGCATCGACGCGCGCGAGCTGCCCTCGGCGCTGGAGCAGCTGGACGACAGCGTCGGCCAGGGCAAGCGCAAGCTGGCGATCTTTCTCGATTACGACGGCACGCTCACACCCATCGTGCCGCGGCCCGAAGACGCCGTGCTCGCGCCAGCCGTGCGCGACACGGTGCGCGATCTGGCGCAGGCCTGCACCGTGGCGATCATCAGCGGGCGCGACCTGGCGGACGTGCGCAAGCTGGTCGGCGTTGAGGGCATGGTCTATGCCGGCAGCCATGGCTTCGACATCGCCGGGCCCAAGGGCGCGGTCGCCGGCGGCAGCGAGCGCGACCAGTTCCTGCCCATGCTGGCTGACGTGGAAGGCGAGTTGAAGAAGGCGCTGGCCGGCATCGCGGGCTCGCAGCTCGAGCGCAAGAAGTACTCGATCGCGGTGCATTACCGCAACGTGGCGGACGGTGATCTTGCGGCTGTCGAGACGGTGGTCAAGGATGCGCTGCACCGCTACCCGAAACTGCGCGACCTGCCGGGCAAGAAGGTGCACGACCTGCAGCCGCGCATCGACTGGGACAAGGGCAAGGCCTTGCTGCACGTGCTGCGCACGCTCGACCTCGACCGGCCGGAGGTGCTGCCGATCTACATCGGCGACGACATCACCGACGAGGACGCTTTCGCCGCTGTGCGGCGGCGCGGCATCGGCATCGTCGTGCGCGACGAACCGCGCCCCACCGTGGCGCGTCTGGCGCTGAACAACCCGGCCGAGGTGCATCAATGGCTCGGCGCCGTGCTCGAGCGGCTGCAAGGAGCGCGCGCATGAAACCGTGGGTGCTGCGCTACGACGGCTTCGA
>JAHECC010000009.1:0-16907 GCA_024641965.1 Rubrivivax sp. | reverse complement strand
GTCGAGACGGCGCAGTGCGGCGAGGACGCCGTCTACCTGAAGGTGCGCACCACCCAGTCGCGCGTGGAGGTGGCGCTGGCCGCCCGGACCCAGGTGCTGCAGCACGGCCGATTGCTGCAGCCCGAGCGCGAGACCGTGCAGCAGACGGGCTTCGTGGCCCAGACCTTCGCAGTGGACTTGAAGGCCGGCGAATCGGTGACGATCGAGAAGATCGTGGCGCTGTTCACCGGGCGCGACCGCGCCATCGCCGAATGCGGCCTCGAGGCGCGCGATGCAGTGCAACGTGCACCGGCCTTTGCCGACATGGCCACGGCGCACGTGGCCGCATGGGACCGGCTATGGCGGCGTTTCGACATCGATATAGAACAGAAAGACGGCAACGGCGGCACGCATATGGTGCTGCACCTGCACATCCTGCACCTGCTGCAGACCACCTCATGGCACACCACTGACCTGGATGTCGGCGTGCCCGCGCGCGGCTGGCACGGCGAGGCCTACCGCGGCCATATCTTCTGGGACGAGCTGTTCATCTTCCCGCTGCTCAACTTCCACGTGCCCGAGATCACGCGCGCATTGCTGTACTACCGCTACCGGCGCCTGAAGGAGGCGCGCGCGGCCGCAGCCGCGGCCGGGTACCGCGGCGCGCTGTTCCCGTGGCAGAGCGGCAGCAACGGGCGCGAGGAAAGCCAGATCGTGCACCTGAACCCCAAGTCGGGGCGCTGGGTGCCCGACGAGACCTTCCTGCAGCGCCATGTCAATGCCGCCATCGCCTACAACATCTGGCAGTTCGCCGAGGTCACGCGCGACCAGGAGTTCGTGCATTTCGCCGGCTCGGAGATGTTCCTCGAGATCGCGCGCTTCTGGGCCAGCCTGGCGCGCTACAACGAAGAGCTCGGCCGCTACGAGATCCTGGGTGTGGTCGGGCCCGACGAATACCACACGCGCATCCCCGGACGCGATACGCCCGGGCTGGACAACAACAGCTACACCAACGTCATGGCGGCGTGGATCCTGTGGCAGGCACTGGAACTGCTTCATTTTCTGCCGGCCTTGCGCCGCCAGGAGCTGAGCGAGCGCCTGTCCATCGACGACGCCGAACTGGCGCGCTGGGAGGACATCAGCCGCAAGATGCGCATCGTCTTCCATGACGACGGCGTCATCAGCCAGTTCGAGGGCTACGAGGCGCTGGCCGAATTCGACTGGGAAGGCTACGCCGCCAAGCATGGCGACATCCATCGCCTGGACCGCATTCTCGAAGCCGAGGGCAAGTCGGTGAACGACTACAAGGCCTCCAAGCAGGCCGACGTGCTGATGCTGTTCTATCTGTTCTCGGCCGAGACGCTATCCACCTTGTTCGAGCGGCTCGGCTACGCCTTCGACGCCGAGACGATCCCGAAGAACATCGCCTACTACCTGCGCCGCACCTCGCACGGCTCCACCTTGAGCAACGTCATCCACTCCTGGGTCTCGGCCCGATCCGACCGCGAAGGCTCTTGGCGGCTGTTCACCGGAGCGCTGCTCAGCGACCTCGAAGACGTGCAGGGCGGCACCACGCCGGAAGGCATCCACATGGGCGCGATGGCCGGCACGGTGGACCTGCTGGAACGCGGCTACACCGGCATGGAACTGCGCAACGACGCGCTGCACTTCAACCCGGCGCTGCCCAGCCACCTGACGAAGCTGAAGATCAACGTGCGCTACCGCGGGCATTCACTTGCCGTCGAGGTTCGTGAGGGCACGCTCACGGTGACGTCGACGAGTTCGGTCCAGGGCATCATCCAAATCGGCTGCGGGCAGGAGCGCCACGAGCTGCGGCCAGGCGAGTCGCTGCAGTTCAACTTCAGCTGACGCTGCGGGCCGTGCGCCGGCCGCGGCCGGCGCGCGTGGAAAATGGCGTATGTCACCTGCGCCGCAACGCGTGCTGTCGATCATCCCGCCGATGACGCAGCTGAACACGCCGTACCCGTCCACCGCCTACCTCACCGGCTTCCTGCGCTCGCGCGGCGTGTTCGCCGTGCAGGAGGATCTGGCGCTGGCCCTGGTGTTGAAGCTGCTGTCGAGAGACGGCCTGCTGGCGCTGCGCGAGGCCATCGCCGCGCTGCCGCTGCCCCGTGGCGATCGCATCGAGGCCTTCGAGCAACGCTTCGACGACTACCTTCTCAGCATCGAGCCGGTGCTGGCTTTCCTGCAAGGGCGCGATGCGACGCTGATGCACCGCATCGCCGGGCGTGCCTTCCTGCCCGAAGGGCCGCGTTTCGAAGCGCTCGACGCCTATGTCGATACCGACGGCGGCGACCCGATGGCCTGGGCCTTCGGCGCGCTCGGCGTGCACGACCGCGCACGCCACCTGGCCACGCTGTACCTGAACGACATCGCCGACGTGCTGCGCGATGCTGTCGATGCACGCTTCGAGTTCGTGCGCTACGGCGAACAGCTTGCTGCGAGCCAGCCCAGCTTCGAGCCGCTGGCCGCAGCGCTGGCCGAGCCGCCGAACCTGATCGACCGCAGGCTGCACGACTTGACTTTGCACGCGCTGAAACGCCATGCGCCGACGATCGTGCTGGTGTCGGTACCCTTTCCCGGCGCGGTGTATGCGGCCTTTCGCATCGCGCAAACGATCAAGGCGCAGGACCCGGCCATCATCACCGTGCTCGGCGGCGGTTTCGTCAACACCGAGTTGCGCGAGCTGAGCGAGCCGCGCGTCTTCGATCACTTCGACTTCGTCACGCTCGATGCCGGCGAGCGGCCGTTGCTCGCGCTGCTCGACCACCTGCAAGGCAAACGCTCGCGCAGCCGCCTGGTGCGCAGCTTCGTGCGCGATGCCGAAACGAAGACGGTGCGCTACATCAATTTCGCCGAAGCCGAAGTGCCCTTCGCCGACACAGGCACCCCTACCTGGGACGGCCTGCCGCTGGATCGCTACCTGTCGCTGCTGGACATGCTCAACCCGATGCACCGGCTGTGGAGCGACGGGCGCTGGAACAAGCTCACCGTGGCGCAGGGCTGCTACTGGAAGAAGTGCAGCTTCTGCGATGTCAGCCTGGACTACATCGCGCGCTACGAGGCCGCCGGTGCGACGCTGCTTGCCGACCGCATCGAAGCCGCGATCGCCGAGACTGGCCACAGCGGCTTTCACTTCGTCGACGAGGCCGCGCCGCCGAAGTCGCTGAAGGCGCTGTCCGCCGAGCTGCAGCGCCGCCGCCTGGCGATCAGCTGGTGGGGCAACATCCGGTTCGAAAAGACCTTCACGCCCGCGCTGTGCCGGCAGTTGGCGGCGAGCGGCTGCATCGCCATTTCCGGCGGGTTGGAAGTCGCCTCCGACCGTCTGCTGGCGCTGATGAACAAGGGCGTGTCGGTCGACCAGGTGGCGCGTGTCACGCATGGCTTCAGCGATGCCGGCATCCTGGTGCATGCCTATCTGATGTACGGCTTTCCGACACAGACCGTGCACGACACCGTCGATGCGCTTGAACTCGTACGCCAGCTCTTTGCGGCCGGCTGCATCCAGTCGGGCTTCTTCCATCGTTTTGCCTGCACCGTGCATTCGCCGGTCGGCCGCGACCCGGCGGCCTACGGCATCACATTGCGGCCGCTGCCGCCGACGCGCTTCGCCAGGAACGATGTCGGCTTCGTCGACCCGAGCGGCGTGGACCACGACCGGCTCGGCCTGGCGCTGAAGAAGGCGCTGTACAACTACATGCACGGCATCGGGCTCGACCAGGATGTGCGCCACTGGTTCGCCGACATCGGCATGACGGTGCCGCGCACGCGCGTGGCGCGGCGCCGCATCGCGACGGCGCTGGCCAGCGCGGCCTGATCAGAGCCGCGGTTCGGTCTTGCGCGGCGCGCGAGGCAGCTTCAAGCGCGCCTGCCGCGCCGCGATGGCCGCGGCCTTGATTTCCTGGCTGCCGCGCACGATCTCCACCAGTACGCTGACCGACCAGCCGATGGTGAACAGCCCCGACAGCGCCAGGAAGGGCTGCAGCATCTTCCAGCCCTCGGGCACGTCGAAGCTGCCAAAGCCCACCGCGGTGTAGGTGTTGGACGCGACGTAGCCGGCGATGCGCCAGTTGGCGACCAGCCCGAAACCCACCAGTGAGGCCGCCCAGATGAAGATCTCGATCAGGTGCACGCAAAGCAGCATGACCACCGCGCCGATCATGTGCAGGTCGGGCTTCCACGTCGACGGGTGCGCGCGCAGCGCCTCGATGCGACGCTGGAAACGCGAGGTCACCAGCCCCACGCCGGTGGCATGCACGAACACGATGATCAGCAGCATGGCGCCGCCGAACAGCAGGTCCGGCGCCGACATGAACTGCTCCATGCGCTGGAACAGCGGCGGCTGGATGTCGGCAACGACGACGGCCTCGGCCTTGCCGATCTCCTTGCCGATCTCGCCCGGCAACTGGCGCAACGCCTGATCGACCGGTTGCGCGGCGTCGTGGACGGTCGACTCGGATGACGCCATGGCAGTTTCTAAGAGGGCGGCAAATCATAACCGTCGCGTGGCGTGCCGCAAAAGCGCGAGACAATGACACGTTGCGCCCCGCTGGAGGGGCGCACCCACTGCGCAGGGACGACTGCATGGATCTTTACCTACCCATCGTCATCGTCGACGAACTGACCGAATCGATCATCACGGCCAATGCCACGCTCGACCTGGCCAGCGGCGAAATCCGCGACGTGATCTATCTCGACTACGATTTCGAAGCACTCGGTCTGCCGGCCGAGGACGAGAGCTACGAGTTCACCTCGGGCACGCTGTCCAATGCCGGACGCGACGTGGAATTCCGCGTCGACGTCGACGTCGTGACCGGCAAGTATTCGGTCACGCCCAGTGAGCTGCTCGAACTGAAAGGCCGCGCCGCCAAGCTGTTCACGCGCGCGCCCAAGTAGCCGCGCTGCCTCAGGCGCTGGCGCTCGGCCGCGCGGCGATGCGGTCGCGCCAGGCCTGCATATGCTGCAGACCCTGTTCGGCGGGCCTGAACTTCATCGGTCCCTTGGCGAAGTCCAGCGCGCACAGCAGCGTGATGCCGGCGATGGTGAAGCGCTCCATCGTCACGAATTTGCGCGACGCGAGAAGTACATCGAAGTGCCGCGCCACCCCCAGCACCCTGTCGCCCTGCGCCGCGCCGAAATCGGCGAACTGCCGGACCTCCAGCTCCGCCAGGCCGGGGTGCGTGTGGCGGATGCAGTTGGCCACGCTGGCGAACAGGTACAAGTCGTCCTGCCGGTCGGCCATCTCGATGAAGGCGCGCTCGGTGCCGCCCGCGCCCATCAGGTTGGGTGTCGGGTATAGACCCTCGAGGTAGACGCAGATCGCGCGTGCCTCGCTCAGCACGCGACCGTCGCCGAGCTGCAGCGCGGGCACCTTGGCGAAAGGGCGCATCGCCATGAAAGCGTCGCTGCGATGCTCACCGCTGTGCAGATCGACATTCACGCTTTCGATGTCGTGAATGCCTTTTTCGGCCATGAACATCGTCACCCGCCGGGGGTTCGGTGCGCGTGTCGCAACATACAGTTTCATCGGCACCGGTGCTCGATAGTGGGATAGGGAATTTGCGCCTGCATCGCAGCACATTTGGGCAACCCCTAGATAGCAGGATGGTGCCGCATGGGTGCAGCGCATAGCCTCGATCGCCTGCCTGGCGAACGCGCCACACGCTGAACAACAATCATCGATGTCCTCCTACGCCGCCTTCATGCCCCGGCCGCTGCCCAGTGCCGGTGCCGTTGAAAGCGCGCTGTCGGCGATCGTCGGTGTCAGCGAATCCATCTGTGCCTTGCGACGTCTGCTGCCCAAGCTCGGCGCGGCCGACTGCAGCGTGCTCATCACCGGCGAAACTGGAACCGGCAAGGAGTGCGTGGCGCAGGCGCTGCACCAGGTCAGCCCGCGCCATGCTGCGCCGCTGGTGTCGATCAACTGCGCTGCGCTGCCTGATTCACTGCTCGACAGCGAGCTCTTCGGCTACGAGCGCGGCGCCTTCACCGGCGCCAGCAGCGCCTACCCTGGCAAGATCACGCTGGCCCAGGGCGGCACGCTGTTCCTTGACGAGATCGGCGACATGCCGCTGCCGGCCCAGGCCAAGCTGCTGCGCGTGCTCGAAACGCACGAGGTCTTCCCGATCGGCGCGATGCGCAGCCGGCACGTGGATTTCCGCATCGTCGCGGCCACGCATGGCGCGCTGGAGCAGTTGGTGCATCGTGGACGCTTCCGTGCCGACCTGTTCTATCGCCTGAACGTCGCGCGTGTGGAACTGGCGCCGCTGCGCGACAGACGCGAAGACGTGGCCGTGCTGTTCGAGCATTTCGCGAGCCAGTTGGCCGCGCGCAGCCGCTTCGGCCGTCTCGAATTGCGGCCCGCTGCGCTGGTGCGGTTGTGCCAGCATGACTGGCCCGGCAATGCCCGCGAGCTGCGCAATCTGGTCGAAGCCGCGTGCATCGTCTTCGAAGGCGAGGCCCTGCAGGCCGGCGATCTGCCGCTGCCGGCACCGAGCGCCGCTGCCGGCGAATCGAGGCGCATCCTCGATGCGCTGGAGCATTGTGAGTGGAATCGCAGCAAGACGGCTGCGCTGCTGCACTGGTCGCGCATGACGCTGTACCGCAAGATGAAGCACTGGCATATCGGCAGCTGAGCCCTGTCGCCCGCGTTCGAGCATGAGTGAACCGGCGCTTGCGGCGCCCTGCGGCTGTTCGCGCAACGCTGACGATCTCAGCCAATGGACCCGTACAAGATGCTCGCTGTACCCGATTCATCGCCTTGAATCCGACGCTCGAATTGCCGCTGTCGATTGCTCCCACCTGCGAGTCGCGAAAAGCGTCGTCACGTTGCGGAACCAACCGCGCCGGGTTCGACTTGGGCCAAGGAGTCTCCACGAAATCCGGGGCGGCTCAGCATGGCGGGTCTTGTTCGCGCCAAAGGCACGGGTTCAAGCGCCGACCACGGCGCGACGGACGATGCGCCGGGCCGCCGACTCCGTGACCGAGCCTGCCAGCGTGCCGAAGTGCGCGCTCCATGCACCAGCGCCTGAATGGGCTCGGGTCGCGAGGAAGGCGTCAACCACGTCCGTGGTGCTGTAGCGAATCAGTTCAGCTGCCTGGAGGAGGCGCACCACCGACTCGGTCATCGGTCGAGCCATGAATTCATCAGCTACCCGAGACCTCACCAGCCGCTCGGCGCCCTGCGCGAGGGCGTCGAATCGCGAGTCCTGCCCCACCAGCGGCTTGACTTCGTCGAACAGCGCGTCGAGCGTGCGCGGATCCCTCATCATGGCCCGACGGACGTCCATGCACATCATGTTGGCCGTGCCTTCCCACACACTGTTGAGTGGCGCCTCGCGGTAGACACGAGCCATCGGGTTTTCCTCGACGAAACCGTTACCGCCGTGGCACTGCAGGGCTTCATTGGCGATGGCGGGCGCACGCGAGCAGTTGAAATACTTCGCGGCCGGGGTCGCCACGCGAGCCAGCAGCTTGTCGTGCTCGCTACTTCCCATCAAGTCCGTGGCCTTGGCCACGCGCAGGGCCATCAAGGTCGCGGCCTCGACCTCCACGGCCATGTCGGCCAGCACGTTGACCATCATCGGCCTTTCGGCGATGGCGGTTCCGAAAGCATTGCGCGTCATCGTGTGACGCATCGCAAGTGTCAATGCCTGGCGCATCAGACCCGCGGAACCAACCGCGAAGTCGAGGCGAGTCAGGTGGGAGTGCGAAAGAATCTCCCGGATGCCGCGGCCTTCCTCGCCGACGCGTATGGCCATGGTTCCGGCCATCTCGATCTCGCTGGAGGCGTTCGACTTGTTGCCGGCCTTGTCCTTCAGGCGCTGGATGAAGAAGCGGTTGTAGCTGCCGTCGGGCATCGTGCGCGGCAGGAAGAAGCACGTCACCCCGCCGTCGACCTTGGCCAGCGTGAAGAAGCCATCCGACTGCGGCACCGAGCAAAACCACTTGTGGCCCGTCAGTTCGTACCAGTGCGCCGTGGCACCGTGGTAGTCGCTCGAATGCGAGAAGCGCGCGGTGGTCTGGGTCTGACGAAGATCCGAGCCGCCTTGCTTCTCGGTCATGGCGTAGCCGATGACGACGGCGGGCTTGTTGGCAACTTCGCGCCGACTGAACTCGTAGGTCGTGCCCTTGGACTTCTCGGCCCAGATGGCCAAGGCCGGCTCTGCCTCGAAGCCCGCATAGGACGCGTACGCCATCCCCGTCGGACAGCCGGTTCCATGTTCGACCTGGTTCCACAGGTAGGAGAGAACGGCACGCGCAAGATGTCCGCCCGGCTCGTTCGTTCGCCACGCGAGATTGGGGACCTCGTGCTTCCAGGCCAGTGACATCAAGGCGTGCCAACTGGGGTGGAAGTCCACCCAGTCGATTCGGTTTCCGAAGCGGTCGTGGGTCTTGAGTTCCGGCAGATGTCGGTTCGCCAGTCGGGCGAGCTCCTGCACGTCCTCATCGCCCGCAACCGCACCGAGTGCCGCGCATCGTTCGGCGGCCCAGGGTGCGTCTCGCGCGATGGCTTCGCGCAGCACCACGTCGCCCGAGAAGGCGTTGAAACCGCTTGCAGGCTGGGCTTGATTCAGGACCTGGTGCGTGCTGTAGCGGTCGACTTGCGATTCAAGGACGCCGACCGAAAGGGGCTTGTTCATGTTTGTCTCCGTTTCAGGACATGGCTGGTCTGAGGCACGGCGGCAATGCCGGCGCATGCCAAGGAAGCAATCTGGTCGGCCAGTTCGGCGACCTTGCGTTGATAGTCCGCGGCTTCTTCGTCTTGATGGCCGCTTAGTGGCGAGAGGGGGCCAATGAGGCCTTCCATGAACCCACCGACGATGACGCTGGCCGCAATGTCGGGTTGAATGTCACGGCGCATTTCTCCTGCGGCTTGGCCGGCCGCGATGATGGAGCGAATCACCTCGCTGACCGCAGCGCGGTATGTCAGGCGCGCCTTGTCGATCTCCGGGTCGCAGGGCTCCGCAATCAGTGCATAGGCCAGACGCGCGTTGCGCATCGCCCGCTTGACGAAGGTGGTGACGGACGAATGCAGGCGACCCAGAGCAATGCCATCGGACCGCGCAATCTCCGCAAGAACGTCGACCTCTCGCTGCGACACCGCGCCGAGTACCTCTGCGAACAACTCGGCCTTCGAAGGGAAGTACCGGTAGACGGTGCCGGTGGCAATGCCCGCTGCGGAGGCCACGCTCGCCACCTGCGCCTGCCGCCAGCCGCCTTCACTGACCAAGGCTCGAGCCGACGCGAGGATACGGCTGCGGTTGTCCTGCAAGCGCGCCTCGACAGCAGGAGTCTGACGGTAGGCCATAAAAGAAATGAACCTTAGTTCACAAATGGGGTGAATGCTAATTCATCTCTTAGGCAAGTGCAACGATGTCTGAAACCACCAAGGTCGTGGCCGGGCGGCCGCACTCGTGCGGTCGGCACGATGTCGCCTGAAAGCTGGCGTCTTGCGTGGACCCAGCGCGCCACGCCCTTCGCCGTCTGCCCGGATTGCACGCGGACAACAGGTCACTCGTCTTCCCTGTCGCAGCAACAAGGGTGACATTGCGGAGTCCGACGACGGTTCATCACGTCCGCATATGGGCCAAGTGTGCTCGACGCGATCTCCCAGCCAACGCCGCGATCTCAGAAATGAGGAATGCTCAGTTCAGCACGGTGCTCCATCGGTCGAACATCCGCTTCGCGGCGCGCCTTTGAAGTCCATTCATGGCCGTTCACGCCTCCTCGTCGGCATGGTTCGAAAGATATCGCTATGCGCCGGGCTTCGACTATCGCGACCTCTGGCCAGCATGCATCAACGTAACGTGCGCCGTCACATCGGGTCGTGACAGCGCAGCGCATTGAATACGCTGGTGTTCGTCGCGCAACTGTCACTTTGGGGCTGTGACAAGCAACCCGGCCCATGGCCAGCGCCATATGCCAAGTGCTTGAATTGCAAGGCATTTGTGGAAAGCGGCCGATTGGCACGCGATCTGCTGACAAACAGGTCATGCGACCGCGTGCCGGCACCTCCTTCGAACTCGACCGCATCGGCAACGCTACCGATGCGCGTGGCTTCGACTACGTCAACCACTTCGAGGTCGGCTTTGGCCACTACGAGGTGCTGCTGCGCTTCGCGCAGGCCTTCGATGGCATGGACATGCAGATGCGTCACACCAGCGTGATCATGACGCCGGCCTATGCAAAAGCGCTGCTGCTGATGCTGTCGGGTGCGATCAGCCGCTTCGAGGCCGTGCACGGCGAGTTGCCGGTGGCCGGCGCCGCCAGCAACGATGCGGCGGCAGCCCCCTGAAACACGTCGATGGCCAACGAATTCGCGCTCATCTCGCTGGCCGACTCGCTGGCCGCACGGCTCACCAACGCCTACCCGGCGGCGCTGCAGGTGGCGCATCCGTGCAGCTTCCAGTCGGTGGGCTCGGGCGGGTTGCTGGCCGACCTGGGCGCCGAAGGCGCGGTGCTGAGCGTATGGCCGCACCGTGTCACCGTCAACGAGCAATTGCGCAACCTGCGCCCGGCATCGCTGGCCGTGCCAGGACGGCGCAACCGGCCGCTGGCGCTGGACGTGCACCTGCTGCTGTCGGTGTGGAGCGGCAGCGCGGCCACCGAACTGGTGGTGCTGGCCTGGGTGATGCGCGAGCTGCACCGCGAGCCGATCCTCGATGCCTCGGCGCTGTCGGGCAACGGCGGCTGGCGCGCCGACGAGGTGGTGCAACTGGTGCCGGCCGAGATGAGTGTCGAGGACATGATGCGCCTGTGGGAGGCGATCACGCCGTCCTACCGCATCAGCGTGCCCTTTGTCGCGCGCATCGTGTCCATCGATCTGGAAGAAGACGAGGCCGCGCCGGTGCTGGCGCGTCGCTTCGACTACGTCAAGGTGGAATGAGGATGGCGCTGGCGGCGGTCATCGAATCCGACCTGCGGCGCATCTGGGGCGCCGTGCGCTTCGTCGATGCGGCGTCGGCGCGCACCGTCGAAGGCCCGCTCGAGCTGAGCGCGCCAGGCGCGCGCTGGCAGCGCAACCGAGCGCACCTGCATGTGCTTATGCAGCTCGACCGGCCGGACACGCGGCGCGCCGAATTCGAAGCCTACGAAGTCGCCTTCGACCTGCCGCCGGCGGTGGCGCCGCTGGTCGTCAGCGCCAGTGTCAGGGACCCGGCCGCACGGTACCTGCCGCGCCGCTTCGACCTGGCGCTGCCGCGTGCCGTCGACCCCGGTGGCCCGACGGCACCGCGATTCAATCCACTCGACGTGACGCTCGATGCCGCACCGGCCGCAGCGCTGCTGCCGACCTGGGCGGTGCTGCGCGTCACCGTGTTTCGCGCCGACCGGCCGGCGGCCAACGCCGTGCTGCGGCTGCAGCCGCCCGGCGGTGGCGCCTTGCTCGGCCGCGGCCTGAGCGATGCGCGCGGCGAGGCTCTGGTTATCGCCGCCGGCATTGCGCAAATCAGCGTGGGCGCAGGCGACATCGTCGTCACGCCTGAAGTGCCGGCCGAACTGGTCATCAGCTTCGATGCCGCGGCACCCGCCGATCAACCGGTGAACCCGGACACGCTGGCGGTGCGTGCGGGCGTGATCCGCCAGACCGTCGCCCACAACCTCGCCAGCGGCCGCACCGACACGCTGCGCATCGACCTGCCCTGAACGCGCAAACCCAAGGAGAAGCACCGTGCCCGAATATCTTGCCCCTGGCGTGTATGTCGAAGAAACCTCCTTCCGCGCCAAGTCGATCGAAGGCGTGGGCACCAGCACCACCGCCTTTGCCGGACCCACGCGCAAGGGCCCGGTGGCCACGGCCGAGCTGCTGCCCGAGATCCTGACCAGCTATGCCGACTTCGAACGCATCTACGGCGGCTTCGCCGACCTGCAGCTGGCGGTGGGCAATGCCGCCGACGCGCGGCCCATCAACTACCTGGCGCATGCCGTACGCGCCTATTTCAACGAAGGCGGTTCGCGCCTGTACGTGGCGCGCGTGCACCTGGCCAACGGCGGCGCCGGCACCGCCACCAGCGCCGACCTGCGCGTCGGCGCCGGCCTGCCCGCCGAGGACGACAGCAACCGCGTCCGCTTCGTCGCGCGCTTCCCGGGGCGCTGCGGCAACGGCGCGGTGCCGACCACCGAGCAGCCGCGCCTGAGCGGCATCCAGACACGCGAGATCGTCGCGCCGGCGCCGCAGCGCGTGCTCGACAGCGCGCCGGTGGGTTCGATCGTGCGTACCGGCGTCGGCCCCTTCGGCTACTTCCTCAAGCGCGATGGCCAGTGGTTCCTGATGGCCGAGGACGGCAGCGTCGCCCCTGACGCCGTCGCGGCCAATGCCGCGGCGCTGGCGAATGCCTCGCTGATCACGCTCGCCGTCATCACCACCGACGCCGACGGTCTGGGACTGGCGATGGACGACCTGGGCTACGACCGCAACCATCCGCGCTGGGTGGGCACGGTCATGTCGCCCACGCCGAACCGCCGCGCGGACCAGATCGAGAATTTGTACGCGCTGAACATCGGAACGGCGGTGAACGGCCGCGCGCTGCTGAACGCGCTGTTCCCCGATGCACAGAACACTGGCGCCGATGCCGCCGCCACCGCGCTGCTGCGCCTGAATGGCCGGCGTGGTTCCTTCGCGCTGACCGGCGGCGACGACGGCGTCATGCCCACCGACGCGGCCTACACCGCGGCGTTGGGGGCGCTGGCGAAGATCGACGACATCGCCATCGTGGCCGCGCCGGGTAGCAGCGCCTACGTGTCGCGCGACGCCATCCGCAACGCACTGATCGCACATGCCGAAGGCCGGCGCATGTATCGCATCGCCGTGCTCGACACCGATGCGGGGCTGAATGCAGGCGCGGCGCGCGCGGCGCGTTCGACCATCGATTCCAAGTACGCCGCGCTGTACTACCCCTGGGTGGTCATCGCCAACCCGAATGCACGCCCGGGGCGCGACGACATCCCGCGCGAGATCGGCTTGCCGCCGTCGGGCTTCCTGTGCGGCATCTATGCCCGCAACGACATCGAGCGCGGCGTGCACAAGGCGCCGGCCAACGAGGTGGTGCGCGGTGCGCTGCGCTTCGAGCGCGAGGTGGCGTTCGGCGAGCAGGAGATGCTGAATCCGCTGGGCGTGAACTGCCTGCGCTTCTTCCCCGGGCGCGGCTACCGCGTGTGGGGCGCGCGCACCGCGAGCAGCGACCCGGAATGGAAGTACGTGAACATCCGGCGCTACTTCAACTACCTCGAAGCGTCGATCGACCGCAGCACGCAGTGGGCCGTGTTCGAACCCAACGGCGAGCGGCTGTGGGCCAACATCCGCGAAACCATCGGCTCCTTCCTGTTCAACGAATGGCGCAACGGCGCGCTGCTCGGCGGCAAGGCCGAGGACGCCTACTTCGTGCGCTGCGACCGTTCGACGATGACGCAGAACGACCTGGACAACGGCCGCCTGGTCTGCCTGATCGGCGTGGCCGCGCTCAAGCCGGCCGAATTCGTCATCTTCCGCATCGGCCAGAAAACCGCCGACGCCAGGGACTGATCCCGCGCTGCACTGACTTCCACAAACAGGAGCACACATCATGGCCCGTCAGGTTCCCTATGGCGCATTCAACTTCATCGTCAACTTCGCCGGCAGTGACGCCTTTGGTGGTTTTTCCGACGTGTCCGGCATCGGCTCGGAGATCACCGTCGCCGAATACCGCAACGGCAGCGACAAGGAAAACCACGTGCGCAAGGTGCCGGGCGTGCACAAGGTGGGCGATGTCACGCTCAAGCGCGGCGTCATCAACTCCGAGTCGGTGTGGGAGTGGATCCGCGACGTGCGCAGCAACGGCGTCAACGGCCAGAAGGACGTGTCGATCACGCTGATGGACGAGGCCCGCAACCCGGTGCAGACCTGGATGCTGCGCAACGTCATCCCGATGAAGTACACCGGCCCGACGTTGGCCGCCAAGGGCGGCGGCGACGTGGCGATGGAAGAGCTGGTGCTCGCCGCCGAAGGCATGGAAGTCGAGGCCGTCTGAGGCTTCGCCTGCAGCGATCGCCGCTCATGTTCGGACTCAGCTTCGAGAACACCCCCGCCGTCGAGGCCGCGCACCCGGCGCGCGCCGACATCGCGCTGTTCATCGGCTGGACCACGCGCCGCGCCGGCGCGAAGCTGCCGCGCGCGGTGGCCGACTGGCTGCACGCGCGCCGCTACCTGGCACCCGATGCCTTCGCAACCAGCGCCTGGCAGGACGATGCCTTGCTGAACTGGCCAGTGCCGATCGACAGCTGGTCGGTGTTCGACGCCTTGTTCGACTGGCGCGCCCGGCCGGTGGGCGGCAGCGCGGGCGAACGCTGCGACGACTACCTGGGCCTGGCGCTGCGTGCCTTCTTCGCCAACGGCGGGCGCAAGGCTTATGTCGTGCGCCTGGGTGACCCGTGCCCGGTGATACCGCAGATCGACGCCACCGCGCGCGCTACGCGCCTGGCGCAGTTGCTGCCGCCGGCCGGCATCTCGTCGTGGCAACGCGAGGCCTGGCGCGGCATCGAGACCGCCTGGGCGCTGGACGACGTGAGCCTGGTGCTCGTGCCCGACCTGCCCGATCTGTTCGGCGATGCGCGCACGGCCGTCCCGGGCGACGAGGCGCAGGCCCCGGCGGTGGCGGAGGTCTTTGTCGAATGCGCCGATACGCTGCTCGGTGCCGAAGCGGTCAGCGGCGTGCAGCGCATCCAGGCGGCACGCGCGGGCGACGCCGCTTTCGTCGATTGGAACGCCGCGGTACGTGCGCTGAGCGATCGCATGGCGATGCGTCGACGCGACCTGATGCTGCTGCTGGCCACGCCGCTGCCGACCGCCGATTCGCGCGCCGCGCGCCAACTCGCCGACGCCGTCACGCTGCGTTCCAGCATGGTGCAACTGGCCACGCCGTGGCTGCGACCCACCCGCGCGGCACGCGCGCCCGAAGGCCTGCTGCCCGGCGACGGCGCACTGGCTGGTCTGGTGGCCGCAGGCGTGCTGTCGCGCGGCGCCGCACGCACGGTGGCCGGCGCGGCGCCGATCGGCGTGCACGCGGTGTTCCCGCAGCCCGGCGACGAGGAGCTGCGCACACCCACCCCCGAACGCGAGGCCCGCTCGCTGGTGTCGCGCTTCTCGCTGTTCGCGCCCACGCCCGACGGTGTGCGGCTGCTGTCCGACCTGAGCTGCAGCGCGCTGAGCGAATGGCGCCATGCCGGCGTCGTGCGTCTGCTGGGTCAGTTGCTGCGCACCGCACGGCAGGTGGGCGAGACGCTTGTTTTCGAATCGTCCGGCGAGGCGCTGTGGACACGGGTGCGCAGCCGTTTCGAGGACATGCTCACGCGCTATTGGCAAGCCGGCGCGCTGCGCGGCACCAGCGCGGCCGAGGCCTTCAGCGTGCAGTGCGACCGCAGCGTGATGAGCCAGAACGACCTGGACAACGGCCGCGTCGTGGTGCTGATCAGCTTCGCACCACAGCTGTCGATCGAGCGGCTGCGCGTCGCGCTGTCGCTGGCAGAAGACGGCAGCGTGTCGCTGGCCAATGCGGCTGATCTGGACGAGGTGACGGCATGATCGGCAGGCCCGATGCCGCGACGCATGCGCCGCAGGCGCTGTTCAATTTTCATGTCGCCTTTTCGCGCGACCCGGTGGACGGCGGCAACGAGTCCGAGGACGTGGCGCTTTGCAAGGGCGCATTCTCCGAGGTCAGTGGACTCGAAGCGACGATGGAGCCGCGCGCCATCCGCGAAGGCGGGCTCAACTGGGGCGCGCACCAGCGGCCCGGCGCGGTGAACTTCTCGACGGTGGTGTTCAAGCGCGGCATCACGCGCGCACGCGACCTGTGGTGGTGGTTCGAGCTGATGGGCAGCGGCACCTACGCAGCGCGGCTGCGCGCGCAGATCCAGATCTTCGACACCGCCGGCGAGCCGATGATGGCCTGGACGCTGCGCCGCGCGCTGCCGGTGAAGTTCAAGTGCGCGGACCTGAATGCCCGTGCCACCGATGTCGGCGTCGAGGAACTGCATATCGTGCACGAAGGCCTGGAGCACTCCTCATGAGTGAGACAAAGCTCGCCAAGGCCGAGGTCGTGATCAACGGTCAGACGATTCCCGTGCAGTTCAACCCGGTGTCGCTGCAGGTGGAGATCACCAACAGCATCAACCAGCAGGGTGAGGCGGGCGGAACCAACCAGGTGTCCACGCAATCCAGCGCCAAGCTCGGGCTCGACCTGCTGTTCGACACCAGCGCCGTCGGCGAGGACGTGCGCAGCAAGACACGGCCGTTGCGCGCGGCGGTGCGCGCACCCCAGGATGCACAGGGCGGAGGCGACAGCGCGGCTGGCGACGCCGGGGCCGCCTTCGTGCCGCCGCTGGTGACCTTCCAGTGGGGCACCTTCACCTTCTCCGGTATCGCCGAGTCGTACCGCGAGACGCTCGACTTCTTCTCCGCCGACGGCGTGCCATTGCGCGCACAGGTGGCGATGAGCCTTAAGGAGCAGCCGGGCGAGTTCACCGCGCTGGAGCACGACAACCCGCGCGGTGCCGCCAACCCCAGCGCCTTCGAGGTGCCGTCCGCGTTGGGTGCCGGCGTCGGCGGCGCCGCCGGCGTGGCGCTGGCCGGTGGCGACCTTCGCGCGGCACGTGCCATCGCCGGCATCAACGGCGAAGCCAGCCTGCGCTTTTCGGCCGGCGCCAGCCTGTCGGTGCAGGGCGGCGTGCAGTTGCGCGAAGCGGTGTCCTTTGCCGGCGGCTCGGCCGGCTTCGGTGCCGGTGCCGGTGCCGGCGCGGGGCTGTCGATCGGTGGCGGCATCGGCCTCGGCGGCAGTGCCGGGGTCGGAGGTGGTGCCAGCTTCGGCACCGGGCTCACGATCGGCACAGGCGCCTCGGCGCCATTGTTGTCCAGTGAGCCGGCCCTGCGCTTCGAT
>JAHECC010000309.1 GCA_024641965.1 Rubrivivax sp. | reverse complement strand
GTCGGCGTGGTGCCGCCGGGCATTGAGATCTCCGGCGACCGCGCGCGCCCGGGCGACCGCATCCTCGTGTCCGGCACGCTCGGCGACCACGGCATGGCGGTGATGTCGCAACGCGAGGCGCTGGCCTTCGGCACCGATCTGCGCTCCGACACTGCGGCCTTGCACGGGCTCGTCGCGGCGATGGTCGAGGCCGTGCCCCAACTGCACGTGCTGCGCGACCCCACGCGTGGCGGCCTGGCGACGACGCTGAACGAGATTGCCCAGCAGTCCGGCGTGGGCATGTTGATCGACGAGGCCGCGCTGCCGGTGCAGCGCCAGGTGCAGGCGGCCTGTGAATTTCTCGGGCTGGACCCGCTGTACGTGGCCAACGAAGGCAAACTGGTGGCCATCGTGCCGGGCGGGCAAGCGCAGCGACTACTCGAGGCGATGCGCGCCCATCCGCTCGGCCGCCAGTCGGCGCTGATCGGCGAGGTGCTCGAAGACGCGCATCACTTCGTGCAGATGCGCACCCGCTTCGGCGGCAAGCGCATCGTCGACTGGCTGGCCGGCGACCAGCTGCCGCGCATCTGCTGAAGCCCTGGGCTGTCAGCGACTGCAGCGATGCGCATCCTGTTCCTGACGCGCAGCTTCAACAGCCTGGCGCAGCGCCTGTACCTTGAACTCACGGCACTCGGCCACGAGATCTCCGTCGAGTACGACATCGCCGATGCCGTGACCATCGAGGCGGTGGCGTTGTTCCAGCCGGCGCTGGTCATCGCGCCGTACCTGCAGCGCGCCATTCCCGAGGCGGTGTGGCGCCAGCATGTGTGCCTGGTGGTGCACCCGGGCATCGTCGGCGACCGCGGGCCGTCGGCACTCGACTGGGCCATCAGCGACGGCGAAGCCGAATGGGGCGTGACGGTGCTGCAGGCCGAAGCCGAGATGGATGCGGGCCCGGTATGGGCCACCCAGGCTTTTGCCATGCGCGAAGCCAGCAAGTCCAGCCTGTACCGCCGTGAAGTCACCGAGGCTGCCGTGCAGGCGGTGCTGTCGGCCGTGCGACGATTCGCCGAGGCGGGCCCGGGCGCGGCGATGGCGGTCGGCAGGGGCCCGGGCCGCTGGCGCCCGTTGATGCGCCAGGACGAGCGGCGCATCGACTGGCAACGCGACAGCACGCGCAGTGTGCTGCGCAAGATCCACGCGGCCGACGGCTCTCCCGGCGTGGCCGACGAGCTCTTCGGCGTGCCATGCCGGCTGTTCGACGCCCATGCGCAGGCGCTGCCCACGCCACGGCCGGCGGGCGAAGTCATCGGCCGTCGCGACGACGCGCTGCTGCGCGCCACGGTCGATGGCGCGGTGTGGATCGGCCATGTGCGCCGCCCCGACCTTGCCGACAGCATCAAGCTGCCCGCGGCGCTGGCCTTCGCCGCCGACTTCGCCGCCCTGCCCGAATGGCCATTGGCGTTCGATGCAGCCGAGTCCGGCGACGCCTGGCGCGACATCGGCTACACGGTGCAGGACGGCGTCGGCTATCTGCGCTTCGACTTCTACAACGGCGCGATGAGCACGACCCAGTGCCGGCGCCTGATCGCCGCGCTGCGCTTCGCACTGGCCCAGCCCGCACGCGTGCTGGTGCTGCTCGGTGGCGCCGAGTTCTGGTCGAACGGCATCCACCTCAACGTCATCGAAGCCGCCGAAAGCCCTGCCGACGAGTCGTGGCACAACATCCAGGCGATCGACGACCTGACGCTGATGCTGATCGAGGCCACCGGGCATCTGGTCATTGCGGCGATGCGCGGCAATGCCGGCGCTGGCGGCGTCTTCATGGCGCTGGCCGCGGACCGCGTGTGGGCGCGGTGCGGCGTGGTGCTGAATCCGCACTACAAGAACATGGGCAATCTGTACGGTTCGGAGTATTGGACCTACCTGCTGCCGCGCCGGTTGACGTCGGGCAGTGCGAACGACGTGATGCAGCGCCGGCTGCCGATGTCGGCCGCCCGAGCGGCGGAACTGGGTCTGGTGGATGAGGTCTTCGCTGAAAGCCTGGACGACTTCGTCGAGCAGGTGCGCGCACGCGCCACCGCGCTGGCGGGCAGCGCCGGGCTTCCCGAGCTGCTGCAGCACAAGCGTCGCCAACGCCAGGCGGATGAATCGCGCAAGTCCCTGGCCGCCTACCGGGCCGAGGAGCTCGAGCGCATGCGGCGCAACTTCTACGGCTTCGACCCGAGCTATCACATCGCCCGGTCGAACTTCGTGCACCACGTGCTACCCTCGTGGACGCCGCGCCACTTGGCCTTGCACCGCGACCAGGCACAATGGCCAATGTGATGGCACACGAATCACCTTGATGCAGGTCAATCCCAGCCGCACGGACGGCGCACAGAATGCCCTCGAAATGCCGTTCGCTGGGTTCCGTCACCTTGCGAGTGCGTGCGTGCAAAAATCTCCATCGTCCGGCTATCCGCCGCTTCACGCAAAGGAATCGACATGAAACTGGTCCTCGCCCTCGTGGCTGCCTTTACCACCGCGACATTGAGCAGCGGTGCCCTCGCCGGCGCGGCCGAGGACATCATCTCCAAGGAAAAGTGCAGCAAGTGCCACACCGATAAGACCACGAAGAAGGGGCCGTCCTGGGCCTCGGTCGCCGAGAAGTACAAGGGCGATGCGGGCGCCGAAGCGAAGCTGGTTGAAATGCTCAAGACGGGCGGCAAGGACGATCACAACATCGTCAAGGCGAGCGATGCCGACCTGAAGGCGATCGTGCAGATCGTGCTTTCGTCGAAGTGATGCAGCGACCAGCAAGCCGCGCGAGTTCGGCTGGCCTCCACCGGGTGGCACGTCATGGCTGACGCCAACCGCCCCGGCTTGATCCGCAGATTCTTCCGCTGGCTGTTTTCGCCTTCCGCGCGCTGGTCGGTCTTTGCGCTGCTGCTGGTGGGTGGCATCGCCGGCGCGGTGTCGGTGGTCGGCACGCAGGTCGCCGTGGCCGTGACCGGCACCGACGATTTCTGTGGCAATGCCTGTCATTCGCATGCCCAGTTCGTGTACCCGGAACACAAGGAATCGGTGCACTACAGCAACCGGACCGGCGTGCGCGCGATGTGCGTCGACTGCCACGTGCCGCACACCTACCCCGCCAAGCTGATCTACAAGGCGAAGGCGGGCATCACCGATGCCATTGCGGAGTTCCGCGGGGTCATCTCGACGCAGGAGAAGTTCGACAAGGAGCGCTGGCGCCTGGCGAACATCGTCTGGGACGAAATGCGCGAGAACAACTCGGCCAACTGCCGCACCTGTCATGACCCGGCGGCGATGAACCACGAAGCACAGGACCAGAGCGCGGTCAAGCAGCACAAGAAGTTCGCTGCCGGCAAGGCGACCTGCATCGACTGCCACACCGGCGTCGCCCACAAGGA
>JAHECC010000008.1 GCA_024641965.1 Rubrivivax sp. | reverse complement strand
CGTCGACGAAGCCGATCATGCGCTCGCCGCCGAAGCGGTAGGCATTGATGAAGTTGGTGTTGATGACGCCGTAGGACTCGATGACTTCGTTGGCGACGGTAGACAGGTTCTTGGTGCTCATTTGTTGCTCCTGGGTTTCTAATCCAACCTGATCTCGGGTGTGGATCAGGACAGCAGCAACTTTGCCCGCGAAGCCTAGGGGACACACCTCAATTCCTGGGGTTTTCCCTAGAGCGGGTGCTCTAAGTGTTGTCGGACGGGGACGCGATGCGATGCAGCAGATCGGCCAACGTGGCGGGCATCGTGATGTGCGGGTTGTGGCTGGCGTCGAGCTCGAAGTAGCACCAGGCGGCGTCGGCGCGGGCGCGTTCGGCGAAGGGCCGGAACACATCGCCCGGGCCGCTGCGCGTGCAATAGATGTAGCTGCGCGGCAGCGCGCCGACCGAAGCGCCCAGTCGGACTGGCGAACTGAAGGCCCGCATCGGCTGCATGCGCCGCCGCGGCAGCGCCCACTCGACATCGGCCACATCGGTGTCCGGTGGCAACGGGTTCGGCGGCAGCAGCCAGCCATCGCCTTCGTCGCGCGCCTGCGCCCGATTGCGTTCGCGCGCCTTGGGCGGGATCAGGTCGAAAACGCTCTGCCCATCGGCAGGGACGAAGGCATCCAGGTAGACCAGTTGCGACAGCCGTGCCGCGGCGCGGTCGGCCACTCCGGTGGCCACCATGCCGCCGTAGCTGTGGCCGAGCAGCACCACCTCGTGCAAGTCCTCGTATTCCAGCACCGCCAGCATGTCCTCGATGTGCGTGTCCAGGCTCACCTCGGGGCCGGACTGGTGGGCGCGTTCGCCCAGACCCGTGCAGGTCGGCGTGAAGACCTCGTGGCCCCTCTCGCGCAACAGCGGGCGCAGCTTCTTCCAGGCCCAGCCCGCAGACCAGGCGCCGTGGATGATCATGAACGTGGCCATGCCTCTTTCCTCCATGTGCCGTTGCAGCGGTGGGCTTTCAAAGCAACCAGCGCGCAACCGGCTTCGCCGGGCCGCAGATGGTGCCCCCTTGAGGGGGAGCGGCGAAGCCGCTTCGGGGGTGGGTCCATCAGTGGGCCTGATCCCAATTCGGGCCGATGCCGACTTCGGCCAGCAACGGCACTGACAGTTCGGCCACGCCGGCCATCAGCCGCGGCACCGCCTCGCGCGCCCAATCGAGCTCGTCGTCCGGCACCTCGAACACCAGTTCGTCGTGCACCTGCATGACGATGCGCATGACCTTGTGTTCACGGTCCAGCGCGTCTTGCACCGCGATCATCGCCAGCTTGATCAGGTCGGCGGCCGTGCCCTGCATCGGTGCGTTGATCGCCTGACGCTCGGCCGCGGCGCGGCGCGGGCCGTTGCCGCCCTTGATCTCGGGCAGGTAGATGCGCCGGCCGAACAGCGTTTCCACATAACCGAGTTCGGCGGCGCTCTGCTTGGTATCGGCCATGTAGCGCTTGACGCCGGCGAACCGCTCGAAATAGCGCTCGATGTAATCGCGCGCCGCCTTCTGCTCGATGCCCAGCGCACTCGCCAGGCCAAAGGCGCCCATGCCGTAGATCAGACCGAAGTTGATGGTCTTGGCATAACGACGCTGTTCGCTGCTGACCTCGTCCAGCTTGGTGCCGAAGACCTCGCTGGCGGTGGCACGGTGCACGTCCAGCCCTTCGGCGAAAGCACGCAGCAGGTGTGGATCGGCGCTGAGGTGGGCCATGATGCGCAGCTCGATCTGCGAGTAGTCGGCCGACAGGATGACGTGGCCCTTCGGTGCGATGAAGGCCTCGCGCACACGCCGGCCCTCGGGCGTGCGGATCGGGATGTTCTGCAGGTTCGGGTCGTTGCTCGCCAGCCGCCCGGTAATGGCCACCGCCTGTGCGTAGTTGGTGTGCACGCGCCCGGTGTCGGGGTTCACCATCAGCGGCAGCTTGTCGGTGTAGGTGCCCTTCAGCTTGGCCAGGCCACGGTGCTCGAGCATGCAGCGCGGCAGCGGGTGGTCCTCGGCCAGTTTTTCCAGCACTTCCTCGTCGGTGCTGGGCGCACCGCTGGCGGTCTTCTTCACCACGTTCAGCCCGAGCTTGCCGAACAGGATTTCGCCGATCTGCTTGGGGCTGCCCAGGTTGAAAGGCTGGCCGGCCAGTTCATGTGCCTGCTGCTCCAGCGCCACCAGCCGCTCGCCCAGGTCCCTGCTCTGCAGCGCCAGTTGCTCGGTGTCGATCAGCACCCCGGTGCGCTCGATGCGCTGCAGCAGCATGGCCGTGGGCAACTCGATGCGCTCGTAGACGAAGCGCAGCTTTTCATCGGCTTCGAGCTGCGGCCATAGCGTGCGGTACACCTGCATCGTCATCTCGCTGTCCTCGCCCGAATAGGTCGAGGCACGCTCGATGTCCACCTGGCCGAAGGGAATCTGGTGCGCGCCCTTGCCGCACAGCTCTTCGTAGCTCAGCCCCTTTCGGCCCAGGTGGCGTTCGGCCAGGCTTTCCAGGCCGTGCGGCCTGTGCGCTTCGAGCACGTAGCTCTGCAGCATGGTGTCGTGCCGGTAGCCCTGCACCGCGATGCCGTGGTTGGCGAAGACATGCAGGTCGTACTTGATGTTCTGCCCGAGCTTGGCGCACCTGCCGTCTTCCAGCCAGGGCTTGAGCCGTGCCAGCACCTCGTCCAGCGGCAATTGCTCCGGGGCGCCGGGATAATCGTGACGCAACGGCACGTAGGCCGCGATGCCGGGCTCGGTGGCGAAGGAGATGCCGACGATCTGTGCGCGCATGCCGTCGAGCGAATCGGTCTCGGTGTCCAGCGCCACCAATTCGGCCGCGCCGATGTGCGCCAGCCATCGCTCCAGCTGTTCGAGCGTGAACAACGTCTGGTAGTCGTGCGACAGGTCGGACGCGGCCGCAGCTGGCGCATCGGATGGCGGCGCGGCGCCGCCCTGCAGACTGTCCTCCAGCTCCTTGCGCCAGGTGCGAAAACCGAAACGCACGAAGAAGTCGAGCAGCCTGGCCTGATCGACCTCGTGCAGCGCCAGATCGTCCAGCGCCGGCCAGCCCGGCAGCTGTGCCGACAGGTCGCAGTCGGTGCGTACGGTGACCAGCTTGCGGCCGGTGGGCAGCCAGTCGAGCGCCTTGCGCAGGTTCTCACCCACGGCGCCCTTGATCTTCGGCGCAGCGGCGATGACGCCGTCGAGCGAGCCGTGTTCGGCAATCCACTTGGCCGCCGTCTTCGGCCCGACCTTGTCGACGCCGGGCACGTTGTCCACCGTGTCGCCCATCAGCGTCAGGTAGTCGACGATGCGCTGCGGCGGCACGCCGAACTTGTCCAGCACGGCCGCCTCGTCCAGCGTCTCGTTGCTCATGGTGTTGATGAGCGTGACCCGCGGATTCACCAGTTGCGCCAGGTCCTTGTCGCCGGTGGAGACGATCACCTTGTGGCCGTGTTCGGTGGCGACGCGTGCAATCGTGCCGATGGCGTCGTCGGCCTCGATGCCGGGCACCTCCAGCACCGGCCAGCCGAGCAGGCGCACCGCCTCGTGGATCGGCTCGATCTGCTGCACCAGCGGCTCGGGCATCGGTGCGCGCTGTGCCTTGTACTCGGCATACCAGTCGTCGCGGAAGGTCGGGCCCTTGGCGTCGAACACGCAGGCCGCATGCGCCGACGGATACTGCTCGCGCAGCCGCTTCATCATCGCCAGCATGCCGTGGATCGCGCCGGTCGGGAAACCGTCCGGCGCGCGCAGGTCGGGCATCGCGTGGTAAGCGCGGTACAGGTAGCTGGAGCCGTCGACCAGCAGCATCGTCTTGTCGCTCATGCGGTGATTGTCGGCCCAGCCGGCGACGACGGCCCATGTAAGCTCGAAGCGCATCGACCCCTCTGCAAAGGCAAGCCATGTCACTCACGCTGAAACCCCTGATGACCACCGTGCTCGGTGGCCTCGTGTTCCTGCTGCCGCTGATCGTGGTGCTGACCGTGGTCGGCCAGGGCCTGTCGCTGGTGGCCGGCCTGGCCGCACCGCTGGCGGCGCTGGTCCCGCAAGCCGAGATCGGCGGCGTGGCGGTGGTCACGCTGGTCGCGCTGGCGCTGGTGCTGTCGATTTGCTATGCCGCCGGGCTGATGGCGCGCGCCGCCGTCGGCCGCGCATTGAGCGAGAAGTTCGAGAGCCGGCTGCACGCGCTGTACCCGCGCTACACGGTGATCAAGGCCATGACCCAGGGGCTGGTCAGCGAAGAAGGCGCGCAACGGCTGAAGCCGGTGCTGGTCACCTTCGACGACCATCAGTTGTTGGCCATGGAGGTCGAGCGTTGCGCCGATGACCGCGTCGTGGTCTTCCTGCCAGGCGCGCCGGACCCATGGTCCGGCAACGTCGTGGTGGTCGCAGCCGCGCGCGTGGCGGAAGTGGCAGCTGACCTGTCTGCGCTGAACCGCAGCCTGAAGGGCTTGGGCCGCGGCAGCGCGGCATTGGTGGACCGGCCGCCTAGAATGGCGGCATGAAACCGCTGCTCGCTGCGCTGTGCTTGTGCTCTTGCCTGCCCTGCATGGCGCAGGCAGGTGCTTCGGCGGCATCGGCCCCATCCGCTGCAGCGTCACGCCCTGCGCTGACCCCGTCGAGCGGCCCCACGCAGAGCGGCGGCGAACCCCAGGTGGAGCGCACCGTCAATGACGGCCGATCGGCGCGCATCGAGGAACTGCGCGTGCGCGGCGTCACGCAGCGCGTGGTGGTGCAGCCGAAGGTGGCCGGCGCGCCGGCCTACGAGATCAGCAGCACCACCGACGGGCGCGATACGAGCCAGGATCGGCGCTCCGAAGGTCGTTCGCTGTGGCAACTGCTCGCGTTCTGACCCGGCATGGCCGTCTACACCGAGGTGAGCTTCGAGCAGGCCGACCGATTCGTGCAAGCTCTGGGTCACGGCCGCCTGACCGCGTTGCAAGGCATCGCCTCGGGCATCGAGAACACCAACTACTTCGCCACCACCGAGCAAGGTGAATGGGTGTTGACGCTGTTCGAGCGCATCAGCGCCGAACAACTGCCCTACTACCTGCGCTACATGCAGCACCTGGCCGGCCACGGCATGCCGGTGCCGGCGCCGCAGGACGACGGCCAGGGGCGCATCCTGCACCGGTTGAACGGCCGCCCGGCGGCGCTGCTGAATCGCCTGCGCGGACGGCATGTGCTGGCCCCCGACATCCAGCACATTGCCCAGCTGGGCGCGATGCTGGCGCGCTTGCACCTGGCCGGTGCGGACTTCACGCTGCACCAGCCCAACCCGCGCGGCCTGGCCTGGTGGATCGACACCGTGCCCGCGGTGCTGCCCTTCCTGGACGAAGAGCGCGCGCGGCTGATGCGCGAGGAGCTGGCCTTCCATCAGGCGCTGGCCGACGCAGGCGCGGTGGCAGCACTGCCGCACGGCACGATCCATGCCGATCTGTTCCGCGACAACGTGGTCTTCGACGAGTTGCGTGGCGAAGACCGGCTGGCGGGGCTGTTCGACTTCTTCTTCGCCGGCACCGATGCCTTCGTCTTCGACCTGGCGGTGTGCCTGAACGACTGGTGCATCGACCTGCCCAGCGGTCGGCTGGTCGAAGAACAGGCCACCGCGCTGTGCGACGCCTACCATCGGCAGCGCGCGCTGAGCGGCGCCGAAGTGCGCCTGATGCCGGCGATGCTGCGCGCCGCGGCTTTCCGCTTCTGGCTCTCACGGCTGTGGGACCTGCACCTGCCGCGCGACGCCTCGTTGCTGACCGCGCACGACCCCGGACATTTCGAGCGCGTGCTGCGTCAGCGCATCGACCAACCTTGGCACCCGCTTCACTGATCCCGAGCTTCGATGGCAATCTCAATTCGACAGGCCACCCCCGCCATGGGCGTGTCATGGATGCGCGATGCATTCCGGCTGTTCATGCGCCGGCCGCTGCCCTTCGCCGGCATGTTCATCAGCTTCCTGGTGGTTGCGCTGCTGGTGACGCTCGTGCCGCTGGTCGGCGGCGTGATCATGCTGATGTCGCTGCCGCTGCTGAGCCTGGGCTTCATGCTCGCCAGCCGCGCCGCGTTGAACGACATGCCGGTGCATCCGGGCCAGTTCATCGAGCCGCTGCGCAGCGATGTGCCGCGGCGCAAGGCGATGTTGTCGCTGTGCATGGCCTATGCGCTGGGCACGGTACTGATCATGAGCCTGAGTGAATGGATCGACGGCGGCAGCTTCGATCGCCTGCAGCAACTGATGGCCAAGGGTGACGAGGCGCGGCCCGAACTGGAGGCCACGCTGGCCGACCCGCGCCTGGTCTGGGGGCTGGTCACGCGCTTCGGCCTGGCCGCGCTGCTGTCGGTGCCTTTCTGGCATGCGCCGGCCCTGGTCTACTGGCAGCGCCAGAGCGTGGCGCAGGCGCTGTTTTCCAGCACGCTGGCCGTGTGGCGATGCAGGGGCGCGTTCCTGATGTATTCGCTGGCCTGGGCCGGCGTGATCGCCTTGTTCGGCGCTGCTGCGGCGCTGGTGTTCAGCCTGTTCGACGCGCGCGAGATGGCCGGGCTGGTGGCCATGCCCGCCGGGCTGATGTTCTCCACAGTGTTCTATGTGTCGCTGTGGTTCACCTACGAAGGCTGCTTCAGCACAGCGTCGCCGCAGTCGACAGCCTTGCCCGCCGCTTGAAACTCAGTCGATCGGCGTGAGCTTGGCGATGCCCAACGCCAGCCACTTGACACCGTGGCGGCCGAAGTTGATCTGCGCGCGCGCGTCGGCGCCGCGGCCTTCCAACGTCAGAATCACGCCTTCACCGAACTTGGTGTGGAACACCGACTGCCCGGTGCGCAGGCCCGAGCCGTTGCCGGTGCTCGACGTACTGGGCCCGGCGCCGAAAGCACGTGCGTCGACTTTGCCTGCACCGACGATCGAGCTCAAGCCGCTGCCACGCGCCCAGGCGTTCTGGTACTCGCGCGCATGGCCCGAGCCGAAACCCGCATTGCGCGGCGACAGCCATTTCAATGCACTGTCGGGCAGTTCGTCGAAGAAGCGACTCTTCACGTTGTAGCGCGTCTGGCCGTGCAGCATGCGCGTCTGGCTGAAGCTCAGGTACAGACGCTGGCGCGCGCGCGTGATGGCCACATACATCAGCCGCCGCTCCTCCTCGACGCCGTCGGCATCTGACAGCGAGTTCTCGTGCGGGAACAGGCCTTCTTCGATGCCGGTGATGAACACCGCGTCGAACTCCAGGCCCTTGGCCGAATGCACCGTCATCAGCTGGATCGCGTCCTGGCCCGCCTGCGCCTGGTTGTCGCCGGCTTCGAGCGCGGCATGCGTCAGAAAGGCGGCGAGGGGCGACATGATTTCACCGGTCTCGGCGTCCGGCGCCAGATCGACCGCGGCCACCGCCAGCGCTGAGCCGGGCGCGACGCTGCCCGGCGACAGGCCACTGCCCTGCTCGTCCACCGGCAACGCCACAGCATCCTTGCCGAAACCTTCCTGCGTGACGAAGGCCTCGGCCGCGTTGATCAGTTCCTCCAGGTTTTCGATGCGGTCCTGGCCTTCCTTGTCGGCCTTGTAGAACTCAAGCAGGCTGGATGCGTCAAGCATCTGCACGATGATTTCGCGCAGCGTCGATCCGCGTGTCGATTCGCGCATCGCGTCGATCAGCGCGACGAAGGCCGCCAGGTTCGCGCCGCCCTTGCCCGGCACCGCAGCCACGCTCTGGCTCAGGCTGCGGCCGCTGGCCCGTGCCGCGTCCTGCACAAGTTCGACGGTGCGCGCGCCGATGCCACGCGTGGGGAAGTTCACCACGCGCAGGAAGCTGGTGTCGTCGTTCGCGTTCTCGAGCAGCCGCAGGTAGGCCAGTGCATGCTTGACCTCGGCGCGTTCGAAGAAGCGCAGACCGCCATACACGCGGTACGGAATACCGGCGTTGAACAGTGCGCTTTCCAGCACGCGCGACTGCGCATTGCTGCGGTACAGCAGCGCGATCTCGCTGCGCGCCAGCCCACCGCGGTGCAGCGCCTGGATCTCCTCCAGCAGCCACTGCGCCTCGGCAAAGTCGCTGGTCGATTCGAACACGCGCACCGGCTCGCCCGGCCCGGCCTCGGTGCGCAGATTCTTGCCCAGGCGCTTTGCGTTATGGCTGATCAGTGCATTCGCCGAGTCGAGGATGTTGCCGAAGCTGCGGTAGTTCTGCTCCAGCTTGATGATCTTCTTCACGCGGTACTCGCGCTCGAAGTCGGCCATGTTGCCGACCTTGGCGCCGCGGAAGGCATAGATGCTCTGGTCGTCGTCGCCGACGGCGAACACGCCTTGCTCTTCCCTGCCGGGTGGCGGAGCAAACATCTTCAGCCAGGCGTACTGCAGCCGGTTCGTGTCCTGGAACTCGTCCACCAGCACATGGCGGAAACGCCGCTGGTAATGCTCGCGCAACGGGTCGTTGTCGCGCAGCAGCTCGTAGGTGCGCAGCATCAACTCGGCGAAGTCGACCACGCCCTCGCGCTGGCACTGGTCTTCATAGGCCTGGTAGATCTCGACCAGCTTGCGCGAGTGCTCGTCGCGGATCTCGAGGTCGCGCGGGCGTTTGCCGTCGTCCTTCGAGCCGGAGATGAACCAGCTGACCTGCTTGGCGACGAAGCGCTCCTCGTCCAGGTTCATCGCCTTGATGATGCGCTTGATCGCGCTCTGCGAGTCCTGCATGTCCAGGATCTGGAAGCTCTGCGGCAGCGCGGCCAGCTTCCAGTGTGCGCGCAAGAAACGGTTGCACAGGCCGTGGAAGGTGCCGATCCACATGCCGCGCACGTTCACCGGCAGCATGTTCGACAGCCGCGCCAGCATCTCCTTGGCGGCCTTGTTGGTGAAGGTCACCGCCAGCACACCTCCCGGCGAGACCTGTCCGGTCTGCAGCAGCCAGGCGATGCGCGTGGTCAGCACGCGCGTCTTGCCCGAGCCGGCGCCGGCCAGGATCAGCGCCGGCTGCGGCGGCAGCGTGACCGCCGCCAACTGTTCCGGGTTCAGGTTTTGCAGCAGCTTGCCAGCACCGGGCGGAGTCTGTTCAGGGGTCTGGGGGATCATCGACCGATTCTAGGAGCCGCGTAGAATGGGCCACCGGGCCCAAATTCAGGAGCCCGGTGTCGTTTGCGCAGTGCCCGAACGACCCGGATTCCGGTCAAGCGCTCGCCCCTTCAGTGCTGGAGCCGACCGCGATGGAAATCTTCGACTACGACAACATCCTGCTGCTGCCGCGCAAGTGCCGCGTGCAAAGCCGCAGCGAGTGCGACCCCTCGGTCGAATTCGGCCCGCGCCGCTTCAAGCTGCCGGTGGTGCCGGCCAACATGAAGACGGTGGTGGACGAACCCATCGCCGAATACCTGGCGGCCAACGAACACTTTTACGTGATGCACCGCTTCGACATCGACAACGTGGCCTTTGCGCGGCGCATGCGCGACAAGGATCTGTTCGTGTCGATCAGCTCGGGCGTGAAGCAGGCCGACCGTGAATCCATCGACAAGCTCGCAGCCGACGGCGTGGGCGCCGACTACATCACCATCGACATCGCGCACGGCCATGCCGACAGCGTGATGCAAATGATCGACTACATCAAGACCAGGCTGCCCGACAGCTTTGTCATCGCCGGAAACGTGGCCACGCCCGAAGCGGTGATTGACCTGGAAAACTGGGGCGCCGACGCCACCAAGGTGGGCGTGGGTCCAGGCAAGGTATGCATCACCAAGTTGAAGACCGGCTTCGGCACCGGTGGCTGGCAGCTGTCGGCATTGAAGTGGTGCGCGCGTGTCGCCACCAAGCCGATCATTGCCGACGGTGGCATCCGCGACCATGGCGACATCGCGAAGAGCGTGCGCTTCGGTGCGTCGATGGTGATGATCGGCTCGCTCTTCGCCGGCCACGAAGAATCACCCGGGCGCACGGTCGAGGTCGACGGCGCGCTCTACAAGGAATACTTCGGCTCGGCCAGCGACTTCAACAAGGGCGAGTACAAGCATGTCGAGGGCAAGCGCATCCTCGAGCCGATCAAGGGCACGCTGGCGGAGACGCTGCGCGAGATGCGCGAGGACGTGCAGAGCTCGATCAGCTATGGCGGCGGCACCACGCTGTTCGACATCCGCAAGGTCAACTACGTGATCCTCGGTGGCGACAATGCCGGCGAGCACCTGTTCATGTAAGGCACATCGCTCTGCGCGACAACACCAACGTCAGAATTTCATGACCGAACTCGCCAAGTCCTTCGAACCCGCCGCCATCGAGGCGCGCTGGACCCCATTGTGGGAAGCCTGCGGCGCGTTCGCGCCGACGCTCGATCCGGCCCGACCATCCTTCAGCATTCAGCTGCCGCCGCCGAATGTCACCGGCACGCTGCACATGGGACATGCCTTCAACCAGACGATCATGGATGCGCTGACGCGCTACCACCGCATGCGCGGCCACAACACGCTGTGGCTGCCCGGCACGGACCACGCTGGCATCGCCACGCAGATCGTCGTCGAGCGTCAGTTGCAGGATGCCGGCCAGTCGCGTCACGACCTGGGTCGCGAAGCCTTCACCGAGCGGGTGTGGCAATGGAAGGCACGCAGCGGCTCGACCATCACGCAGCAGATGCGGCGCATGGGTGACAGCGTCAGCTGGGCGCACGAGTACTTCACGATGGACGACAAGCTCTCGCCTGTCGTCACCGAGACCTTCGTGCGGCTTTACGAGGAAGGGCTGATCTACCGCGGCAAACGGCTGGTCAACTGGGACCCGGTGCTGAAGTCGGCAGTGTCCGACCTGGAAGTGGAGAGCGAGGAGGAAGACGGTTTCCTGTGGCACATCCGCTACCCGTTGAGCGATGGCAACGGCGAGGTGGTCGTGGCCACCACGCGGCCCGAGACGATGCTCGGCGACGTGGCGGTGATGGTGCACCCCGAAGATGAACGTTATGCCGCGCTGGTCGGCAAGAGCGTGCGCCTGCCGCTGTGCAATCGCGACATCCCGGTCATCACCGACGAGTACGTCGACCGCGAATTCGGCACTGGCGTGGTCAAGGTGACACCGGCGCACGACCAGAACGACTACGCCGTCGGCCAACGCCACGCTCTGCCGCTGATCGGCGTGCTGACGCTGGACGCCACGATCAACGACAACGCGCCCGAAGCCTATCGTGGGCTCGACCGCTTCGTCGCGCGCAAGAAGGTCGTCGCCGACCTGGAAGCCCTTGGCCTGCTGGTCGAAGTGAAGAAGCACAAGCTGACGGTGCCGCGCTGCGCGCGCACCGGCCAGATCGTCGAGCCGATGTTGACCGACCAGTGGTTCGTCGCCACCACCAAGCCCGGCGCGGGCGGCAAGAGCATTGCTCAACAGGCGATCGACGCTGTGGAATCGGGCGCGGTGAAGTTCGTGCCCGAGCAGTGGGTCAACACCTACAACCAGTGGATGAACAACATCCAGGACTGGTGCATCAGCCGCCAGCTGTGGTGGGGCCACCAGATCCCGGCCTGGTATGGCACGGGCGGCGAACTTTTCGTCGCGCGCCACGAAGACGAAGCCCGGGCCAAGGCCACGGCCGCGGGCTACGGCGGCGCGCTGACGCGCGACCCCGACGTACTCGACACCTGGTACTCGTCGGCGTTGGTGCCTTTCTCGACACTCGGCTGGCCAGCGAAGACCATCGAGCAGGACCTGTTCCTGCCCAGCAGCGTGCTCGTCACCGGCTTCGACATCATCTTCTTCTGGGTCGCCCGGATGATCATGATGACCACGCATTTCACCGGCCAGGTGCCGTTCCGCCACGTCTACATCCACGGCCTGGTGCGCGACGCACATGGCCGAAAGATGAGCAAGTCCGACGGCAACGTGCTCGACCCGGTGGATCTGATCGACGGCATCGCTTTGCCGGCGCTGCTCGACAAGCGCAGCACCGGCCTGCGCAAGCCGGAAACAGCACCGCGCGTACGCAAGGACACCGAGAAGGAATTCCCCGACGGCATCCCCGGCTACGGCGCCGACGCGCTGCGCTTCACCTTCGCCGCGCTGGCCAGCCTGGGGCGCAACATCAGCTTCGACAGCAAGCGCTGCGAGGGCTATCGCAATTTCTGCAACAAGCTGTGGAACGCGACGCGCTTCGTGCTGATGCAGGTCGAGGGCCTCGACGGCCACGAACGCGGCATGGGCCAGTGCACGCGTGACTGCGGTCCCGAGGGCTACATGCATTTCTCGCCACCGGACAAGTGGATCGTCAGCGAACTGCAACGCGTCGAGGCCGAAGTCGAGCGCGGCTTCGCCGACTACCGGCTGGACAACGTCGCCAACGCGATCTACGCCTTCGTCTGGGACGAGTATTGCGACTGGTACCTCGAGATCGCCAAGGTGCAGCTCGCCAGCAACAATGGTGCCCAGCAACGTGCGACAAGGCGCACGCTGTTGCGCGTGCTGGAAACGGTGTTGCGGCTGCTGCACCCGATCGCACCCTTCATCACTGCCGAGTTGTGGGAACAAGTTGCGCCGCTGGCCGATCGCAGTGGGTCCGAATCGAATGCCGGCGTGGCCACCGCACCGTACCCCAAGGCCGAACTGCAGCGCATCGACGCCGCGTCCGATGCCTGGATGGCCAGGCTCAAGGCCGTGGCCAGCGCCTGCCGCCAGTTGCGTTCGGAAATGAATCTGTCACCCGGCGAACGTGTGCCGCTCATCGTCATCGGCGACGCCGCCTTCATCGATGCGGCCACGCCGTTGCTGAAGGCGCTGGCCAGGCTGTCAGAGGTGCGCGTACTGGCCGACGAGGCGGCCTTTGCCGAGGCCACGCGCAGCACGCCGGTGGCGGTGCAGGGCGAAGCCCGTCTGGCGCTGCAGGTGCAAATCGACGTGGCCGCCGAACAGGCGCGGCTGGCCAAGGAGATTGCGCGCATCGATGCCGAGGTCGGCAAGGCCGAAGGCAAGCTGCAGAACCAGAGCTTCGTGGCGCGCGCGCCGGCCGCAGTGGTGGCGCAGGAACGGCAGCGCCTCGACGATTTCAGGCGGACGCTGGACCGGCTTCGAGATCAAGCGAATCGTCTTCGATAGCCTGCCTGAACTCGGGCCTTGCCGGCGATTCGCTGAGGATCTCGTCGATGCGCCGCACCACCGTCCAGGCGCTGCGAATGCGTGATTCGCGCGTCGTGCTGGCCACGCGCGGCGTGACCTGCAGGTTGCGCACCCGGCGCAGCGGCCGCCCGAAATCGAGCATGCTGGGCTCCATGCTGTCGAACCATGCGGCGGCCATGCGCCCGGTCTCGAGCACCGAGGCCAGCGCCTCGTCATCGAAAAGGCTCGAATTCGACAGGCTCACCAGCACCTGGTTGGCTTTGCAATCGGGCAGGATGCGCTCGCCGAGCAGGCCCTTGTAGCGCGTGAAATAGTTCAGCAGCACGCACAGCACATCGCACTGTTCGACCAGCTCGCGCAGGCCCAGCGGCTCGATCTTCGAATGCGCCCAGACCGCGTCGCTCATGTGCACCGCCGGGTCGTAACCCCTGACGCGCGCGCCGAAGGCGCCGAGCAAGTCGGCCAAGGGGCGCGCCGCCGCCGGCAGGCCGACCAGCCCGACCGTAGCGCCGGCCAGTTCGCGGCCGACCATCAGCCCGTCGGCGCTTTGCACCGGCACGCGGCGCAGCAACTGCAGCATGCAGCCGATGGCGAACTCGGCTTCGGCGCCGGCACTGGCCGAGCCCGGGCGCACGATCTCGACGCCGGCGCGCGCGAAGGCTTCGGTGTCCAAGTTCTCCGCACCCACGCTGAGCCGGCCCACCGCGCGCAGCACCGGTGCGAACTGCAGCGCCTGCGCGTCCAGCGCCACCGAAGGCGGTGCGATCAGCGCACGCACGTTGAACAGCGCCTGACGCAGTGCCCGATCATCGCGTTCGAACTGCGGCGCAAAACGAACCGGATGGCGGGCCTCGATCCACTGCAGGACCTCGGGCTCCATCGGTTCGACGATCAGGACATCCACGTGATTTCCACCTCGTCAGCCACGCGGCATGCGCTGCCATGCATGCCAGAATGATTTGTTGAGTCGCAGAAGATTGTAGGGACGCCCATGTCAGTGACCAAAGCCATATTTCCCGTGGCGGGACTCGGTACCCGCTTCCTGCCGGCCACCAAGGCGCAACCGAAGGAAATGTTGCCGGTGGTGGACAAGCCGCTGATCCAGTACGCCGTCGAAGAAGCCTACGCGGCCGGCATCCGCGAGATGATCTTCGTGACCGGCCGCCACAAGCGGCCGATCGAAGACCACTTTGACATGACTTTCGAGCTTGAGCTAGCCCTTGATCAGGCGGGTAAGCGCGATTTGCTCGATGTGGTGCGCAGCGTCAAGCCCGAGGACATGGAATGCATCTACGTGCGCCAGTCGCAGGCCCTCGGCCTCGGACACGCCGTGTTGTGCGGCAAGCGACTGGTGGGCAACAACCCCTTTGCGGTGCTGCTGGCCGATGACCTGATGGTCGGCACGCCGCCGGTCCTCAAGCAGATGGTCGAGCAGTATGCGGAATGGCAGGCCTCCATCCTGGCGGTGCAGGAAGTGCCGGCCGACCACACGCGCCGCTATGGCATCGTCGCCGGCAAGGCCGTCAACGAGCGCATCGTCGACATCACGCAGATGGTGGAAAAGCCGGCGCCCGAAGCTGCGCCGTCGCGGCTCGGCGTGGCCGGACGTTACATCCTCACGCCCGGTGTGTTCCGCGAAATCGAATCGCAGCCGCGGGGCGTCGGCGGCGAGATCCAGCTCACCGACGGCATCGCCTCGCTGCTGCGACGCGAGAAGGTCTTTGCCTATCGCTACGAAGGCAAGCGCTACGACTGCGGCAGCAAGGAAGGATTTCTCGAAGCCAATGTCGAACTGGCGCTCGCACACCCGACGCTCGGGCCGGGCTTCCGCGACTTCCTGCGCGGCCTGGAACTGTAGTCAGCGCCGGCGCAGGTAGTGCGCGAACTCGTTGTCGCCACTGCTCTGCTCGACCAGTTCGTTGCCTGTCTGGCGCGCGAAGGCCTGGAAATCGCGCACCGAACCGGGGTCCGTGGCCAGCACCTTCAGCACCTGCCCGCTGGCCATGTCGGCCAAAGCCTTCTTCGCCTTGAGGATCGGCAACGGGCAGTTCAGCCCGCGGGTGTCGAGTTCCTTTTGCACTTCCATCTTCGTCCTCGGTCTCAGTTCGATCAGGCGCGGCCAGGAAGTTCAATGAACTGGGGTTCGTGGCCGCGCCCGCGCAGCCAGTCGGCCAGCGCGAAGCCGGTGCCGGCACGCCAGCAGCGCACGTTCTGCGGCGTGTAAAGCCGGTAGTCGCTCAACTCCGGCGACAGCTTCACCTCGCCGCGTGCCTGTGCATGGTAGGCAATGATCACCTGGTTCATGCGCTGGAAGTCGTACACGCCAATCAGCGCCAGCGCGTCGACCTGTAACGCGGTTTCTTCGGCCACTTCGCGCGCGATGCCCTGCTGCGGCGTCTCGCCGGCCTCCATGAAGCCGGTGATCAGGCCGTAGAACTTGGCTGGCCAGGCGGCATTGCGCGCCAGCAGCAAATGGCCTTCGCGGTCGGTGCATTCGATCACGGCCGCCAGCACCGGCGTGGGGTTGTTCCAATGTGTCCAGGCACAGCCCGGGCAGCGCAGCCGCTCCTTGTGACCGCCATCTTCCAGCGCGCCCAGCCATTCGAGCGGCGTGGCGCAGTTCGGGCAGAAGCGGTAGCCCTGGGCCATGCTCAAGCCGGGAAGACGCCTGTGGACAGGTAACGATCGCCGCGGTCGCAGACGACGAAGACGATGGTCGCGTCGTGCAATTCCTGGGCCATCTGCAGCGCCACCCAGCAGGCGCCGGCCGCCGAGATGCCGGCGAACAGCCCCTCTTCGCGTGCCAGGCGACGCGCCATGTCCTCGGCATCGGCCTGGCTGACCAGCACGATCTGATCGACGTGTTTCGGGTCGTAGATCTTCGGCAGGTAGGCCTCGGGCCACTTGCGGATGCCGGGGATGCGCGAGCCTTCGGCCGGCTGCGCACCGACGATGCGCACCTGCGGGCTCCTCTCCTTCAGGTAGCGCGACACGCCGGTGATGGTGCCGGTCGTCCCCATCGCACTGACGAAATGCGTGATGCGTCCGGCCGTATCGTTCCAGATCTCCGGGCCGGTGGTCTCGTAGTGGATGCGCGGATTGTCGGCATTGGCAAACTGGTCGAGCACGCGGCCCTTGCCGTCGGCCACCATCTGTTCGGCCAGGTCGCGTGCGTATTCCATGCCGCCCGAGCGTGGCGTGAGCACCAGTTCGGCGCCATAGGCCTTCATGGTCTGTGCACGCTCGATCGACAGATCCTCGGGCATGACCAGGATCATGCGGTAGCCAAGCATCGCCGCTGCCAT
The DNA here is from genome assembly GCA_024641965.1 of Rubrivivax sp. Lineage (GTDB taxonomy): Bacteria > Pseudomonadota > Gammaproteobacteria > Burkholderiales > Burkholderiaceae_C > Rubrivivax. The sequence goes on along the minus strand of JAHECC010000008.1, from coordinate 32,374 downwards.
CGCCAGCGCAATGCCGGTGTTGCCGCTGGTGGCCTCGATCAACGTGTCGCCGGGCTGGATATCGCCGCGCTCGGCGGCACGCTGGATCATGCTCAGCGCCGGGCGGTCCTTCACCGACCCGGCCGGGTTGTTGCCTTCGAGCTTGCCAAGGATGACGTTGCCACGCGACGCGTTCTCCGCGCCGGGCAAGCGTTGCAGCCGCACCAGCGGTGTGGCGCCGATCGTCTCCTGCAGGGACTTGTAGCGGGGTGGCTTTCTCTGGGGCATGGGGCGCGGATTCCGTACCGCCATTGTGGCAGGCCATCGGCTCCGAGGCCCAGGCTGATGCGATAATCCGCCGCTGCGCACACGTGCCATTTGAAGCACCCATCGCCCGGGTGGCGAAATCGGTAGACGCAAGGGACTCAAAATCCCTCGCCGCAAGGCGTGCCGGTTCGAGTCCGGCCCCGGGCACCACAGCATCGCGTGCTGCCGCGCGCCGGCATGCACCTGTCGACCTTCCTCATTCCATGCCGCCGATCTCGCCGCTGACCAAGGCCTTGATGTTGACCTGCACGGCGGTGTTCTGCCTGGGCTTCTTCGTGCGGCTGGAGTTCCTGTTCGCGCTGTGGCCGCTGCAAAGCGGGCTGTTCATGCCCTGGCAGGTGGTCAGCTACGGCTTCCTGCATGGCAGCCTGATGCACCTGGCCTTCAACATGCTGGGGCTGTGGATGTTCGGCTCTGAACTCGAACGCCTGTGGGGCCGCACGCGCTACTGGCAGTTCCTTCTGGCCAGCCTGCTGGCGGCGGCGGCGACGCAACTGCTGATCACCTGGCTGAGCGGCTCGAACGTGCCCACGGTGGGCGCATCGGGCGCGCTGTTCGGGCTGCTGCTGGCCTTTGGCATGCTCTTCCCGAACCGCATCATCGTGCCGCTGATCCCGCCGATCCCGATGAAGGCGCGCACCTTCGTCATCGTCTTCGGCGCGCTCGAGCTCTTGCTTGGCCTGGGCGGCAGCAGCGGCGTGGCGCACTTCGCACACCTGGGCGGCATGCTTGGCGGCTTCTTGATGATCCGCTACTGGCGCGGGCAAGCACCCTTCGGCAGCTCGCGCCGCTGACGGCTCGCCGAGCGCCCAGCACCCTGCCACACGCACGGCGGCACATGCCGCCCTATCATCGATCGGCTTCTCCCGTGGAGGTGTGCCATGTCGATGACCGCGATGCGCCTGTTCCGTGCCGCCCTTGCGTTGGCCGTTACGCTCAGTCCCGGCGTGCAGGCCGCCGATGCGAGCCCGGCTGCACCGATGTCGATCGAGGCGCAATCACGTTCTCTCGCGCGCGCCCATGCTGCCGTGGTCGGCCTGCACAGCCAGGCCGTTGCGGGTGCGCGCTCGGCGGCGACCCTGGGGCAGGTTCGGCAAGGCTCGGGCGTGGTCATCGACGACGGCACGCTGGTGCTGACCATCGGCTACCTGATTCTCGAAGCCGAGCGGTTGCTGTTGACCACCGAAGACGCACGCGAGGTGCCGGCGCGTGTGCTGGCCTACGACGTGGCCACCGGCTTCGGCTTGGTGCAGGCGCTGGCGCCGCTGCAGGTCGAGCCGGCGCCGATGGGCGTGGCCGCCGACATCGTCGACGGCGAAGCGCTGATGGTGGCCAGCGGCGGCGAGCAGGGCAACGTGGCCGTGGTGCAATTGCGGTCGCGCCGGCCCTTCGCCGGCTACTGGGAGTACCACGTCGACGGCGCACTGTTCACCGCGCCGCCACGCGCCGATCACAGCGGCGCCGGGCTCTTCAACGGCCGTGGTGAACTGGTCGGCATCGGCTCGCTGCTGGTGCGTGACGCACTCGGTGCCGCCGGGCCGTCACTGGCAGGCAACATGTTCGTGCCGGTGGACCTGCTCAAGCCAATCCTGGCCGAGTTACGCAGCCTTGGGAGCAGCAACCAGAGCCGGCGCGCCTGGATGGGCGTGAACTGCGTCGAGACCGAAGGTGGCGTGCGCGTGGTGCGTGTCAATCGCGACAGCCCGGCCGAGGTGGCCGGGCTCGAACCGGGCGATCGCATCGTGCGCATCGACGGCACCGAGGTCGATGCACTGGCGGTGCTGTGGAAGACGCTGTGGGCCGGCGGTGCACCCGAGCGCGAGGTCACGCTCGACATCGAGCGCCGTGGCCAGGCACGGACGCTGAAGCTGCAGTCGGTGGATCGCATGAAGACGTTGAAGAGCGCGCAGGGCATCTGACCCGCGTTCAGTAGCCCTTGCTTCGATCGACGCGATGGGCCGGCAACTCGCCGCGTTGCAGACAACGCCAGCCTTGTATGAATTGCGCCGCGATCGTCATTGCCGACGATTGCGCGGCGATGTGCGGCGTGATGGTGATGCCGTCCACGGCCCACAAGGGGTCGTCGGTGGGCATCGGCTCACGCTCCTGCACGTCCAGCGCCGCACCTGACAGATGGCCCGAGCGCACGGCCTCGATCAGGTCGGTCTCGACCACATGCGCGCCGCGCGCGATGTTGATCAGATAGCTGCCGCGTGGCATCAGCGCCAGCGTGCGCGCATTCAGCAAGCCCGTGGTGTCGGCCGTGAGCGGCAGGGCGCACACGACGATGTCGCTGGCACCAAGCACAGCCGCCAGCGGCATGCCGCTGTGCCGGCTGAATCCCTGCACCTCGAAGCCGACTGCCGCCAGCATGTCGGCCACCGCACCGCCCATCGCGCCGACGCCCAGCACACCGACTCGGCAGCGCAACGCGCCGGTCGGACGGCGCGACCATCGGCGCTCGCGCTGCAGCGCTTCGTAGCGCGCCAGCCCGCGCGCGTGGCGCAACGCCATCAGCACCACGTACTGCGCAATGCCCGCGGCCTGCTCGGCATCGACGATGCGCGACACCGGAATGTCGGTGGCAAGCTCCGGCACGAGCAGCTTTTCCACGCCGGCCCCTACCGAGCAGACCCAGCGCAGATTCGGCAGGCGCGCCGCCACGCCCTCGGGGAAGCGCCAGCCGAGCACCGCCTGCACATCGGCAAGCTCGTGTTCGCCCATGCGCGGGTGGTAGGCCAGCACCGGCATCTGCGGCTCGAGGGCATGCAGGGCCTCGACGAAGGGTGCCGCGGGCATCGGGTGGGTGAGCAGCAGGGTCTTCATGCTGTTGCATTGTCCGCGCGCGCTGCGCTGCTCAGGCACGCAGCCCGTCGACCACGTTCGGGTACCGCAGGCGCAACCGCAACTCGCGCTTCATGCGATGGTTGTCCAGGCGCCGCGATTCGCTCATGAAACTCAGCTGCAGCGGCGACAGCAGCTCGGCCGCCTCGGCGCGGCCGATGCGCGGCGGCCGCGGCAGCGCGCACAGGTCGGCGGCCAGGTCGAAATAGTCTCCCATGCGCAGTTCGGTGTCGTCGCAGACATGCAGCAGGCGCTGGGGTCGGGCATGGTGCAGCGCGGCCACGCAGGCGCGCGCCAGGTCGTCGGCGTGGATGTGGTTGGTGTAGACGTCGTCCTCGACATTCAGCACCGGCGTGCCGCGCGCCAGGCGATCGCGCGGATGGCCGCCGGGGCGGTCGGCCGCGTAGATGCCGGGCACGCGCAGCACACACACCGCCGCGCCGGTGCAGCGGCCGAACCAGCGCAACAGCGCTTCGGCATCGACACGGCGCACGGCTCGCGCCGTCGCCGGGTTCGGCGTCCGCGTCTCGTCGAAGCGCGCTCCGCCGCAATCACCATAAACACCGCTGGTGCTGACGTAGACGATGCGCCGCACACGGCCGCCGCGCGCCAGCGCGTGCAGCAGGTTACGCGTGCGCGGGTCGCTGTCACCGTGGCCCGGTGGCGGCGCCAGGTGCAATACCAGGTCGGGCAGGCCGCCCAGGCGGCCGAGCGTGGCCGCATCGTCGAGGTCGCCGCGCAGCGGCACCGCGCCGGCCCCGCGCAGCGCCTCGTCACGTTGCGACGAATGCGTCAGCGCGAGCAGGCGATAGCGGCCATGCAGAAGTTTCAGCACACGCAAGCCGATGTCGCCGCAACCGACGATCAATAGGGTCGGCCGGCGTTGTCGACGTGTAGGGAAGCTGTTCATGGGGGGATGGCCGTGCGGGCACAATGCGCCGGCAGTTTAAGTGTCGAGCCGGGCGATCTCATGAGTTTCAATATCACCTTGATGCCGGCCCAGCGCAGCTTCGAGGTGCTGCGCGACGAACCGATCCTGTCGGCCGCGATCCGCCAGGGCATCGGCCTGCCCTACGGCTGCCGCGACGGCGCCTGCGGCTCGTGCAAGAGCCGCCTGCTCGAAGGCCGCGTGATCCATGGCGCGCACCAGTCCAAGGCCTTGTCCGTCGCCGAAGAAGACGCCGGCCTGATCCTGCCGTGCTGCGCTGCGGCGCAGACCGACTGCGTGATCGAAGCGCGCAGCGTGCCCGGTGCCGGCGAGTTCCCGGTGCTGCGCATGCCGGCGCGCGTGCTCAGCCTGCAACGTGCGGCCCCGGATGTGATGCTCATGAAGCTGCAGTTGCCGGCCAACCAGAACCTGCAGTACCGCGCCGGCCAGTACATCGAGATCCTGCTGCGCGACGGGCAGCGGCGCAGCTATTCGATGGCGAATGCACCGCACAACCTGGGCGAGCCACCGGCGCTGGAACTGCACTTGCGCCACATGAGCGGCGGCGTGTTCACCGACCATGTGTTCGCGCAGATGAAGGACAAGGAGATCCTGCGCATCGAAGGGCCCTTTGGCAGCTTCTTCCTGCGAGAGGAATCCGACAAGCCGATCGTGCTGCTCGCCGCGGGCACCGGCTTCGCGCCGATCAAGGCGCTTATCGAGCACATGCGGCTGAAGAACATCACGCGCCCTGCCGTGCTGTACTGGGGTTGCCGCAGCCTTGCTGACCTTTACCTGCACGATTGGGCGGAGACCGCGGCCGCCACGATGCCGAACCTGCGCTACGTGCCGGTGCTGTCGGAGAACACGCAAGCCGAATGGCGCGGCCGTTCGGGCCTGGTGCATCAGGCGGTCATGGCCGACCAACCCGACCTGTCGGCACATCAGGTCTACGCCTGCGGTGCGCCGGCGATGGTCGAGGCCGCACAGCGAGACTTCGTCGCGCTGTGCGGCCTGCCGGAGAACGAGTTCTACGCCGACGCTTTCACGTCGATGGCCGACAAGCAGGCCGCATAGGGCCTACATGCAAGAATGCAGCGGGTTGGCACCGGCCGGCCCGTCGTGCAATGCTGCATTCGACTGGGTGCTGGCCATCCGTCGCGCATGGCACAAACTTCCATCAGACACCGCCTCACCGCCATCCTCGCTGCGGATGCCGCCGGCTTCTCGCGCCTGATGGCCATCGACGAGCGCGCGACGCTGGCGGCACTCGATGCAGGACGCGCGATCTTCAAGACGCAAATCGAATCGAGGCAGGGCCGCGTCATCGACATGGCCGGCGATTCGGTGCTGGCGGTGTTCGAAACCGCCACCGGGGCCGTCGATGCAGCGCTGGCGATTCAGCAGGGTCTGGCCTCGCTGCATGCCGCGGTGCAAGGCGAGCGCATGCACTTTCGCATCGGCCTGCACCTGGGTGACGTCATTGAGAAGCACGACGGCACGGTCTATGGCGACGGCGTGAACATCGCGGCGCGGTTGCAGGCCTTGGCCGAGCCGGGCGGCATCGTCGTCTCCGATGCCATTCGCGGCGTTGTCAGCGGACGCGTCAGCGCCGGCTTCGTCGACAAGGGTGCGCAGGCGCTGAAGAACATCGCGCGACCGATCCGCGCCTATGCCATCCACTTCGGCGAAGCGCCCGTCGCCGCGTCGGTTGCCGACGAGGTCGGCGACGCGCACGGCGCGGTTCCGCCGGCCGAGCCGAAACCCGCTTCCGATCCCGTCGCGCCGGCCCGCGAGCGGCCCGCAGCCCTGTTCATCGGCCGCAAGCCGGAACTGGCGCAGTTGTCGAATGCGCTGCGCTCTGCGCGCAAGGGCTTCGGCCGCGTCGTGCTGCTGGCCGGCTCCGGCGGCATGGGCAAGACCAGCCTGGTTCAGCAACTGGCGCTGCAGGCCGAGCGCGAGGGTACAACGGTGCTTTGGGGCCGCTGCTTGGAGGAGGCCGGCGCCCCGCCCTACTGGCCGTGGCGGCAGTTGATTCGTGGTCGCCTGCGCAGCAGTGCGCAGACCGACCTGGCGCAGCTGTTCGGCAGCGGGTTGCAGGACATCGCAGGCATCGTTCCCGAAGTGGCCGAGCGCTTCAACGTGCACGTCGAACGCGGCGCCGTCGGCGACTCGACGCAGTCGCGCTTTCGCCTCTTCGATGCGGTGGTCGGCTTCTGGCGCCGCGCGGCACAGCGCGCGCCGCTGCTGCTGATCTTCGAGGACCTGCACTGGGCCGACGCCACCTCGCTGCGCCTGTTCACGTTCCTGGCCCAAGAGCTCGACGACTCGCCGGTGCTGGTGCTCGGCACCTACCGCGACACCGAGCTGTCGCGCCAGCACCCGCTGTTCGAGGCGCTGGCCGATCTGGCGCGTTCATCCAGTTGCCAGCGCATCGAACTCAAGGGCCTGAGCGTGGCCGAGACCGAGCAGTTCACCACCGCGGCCAGCCACGGCACCGCCAGCGCCCGCCTGATCCAGGCGCTGTACGCGCGCACCGAGGGCCACCCGCTGTTCCTCGAAGAGACGCTGCGCTACATGATCGATGCGCGCGCACCGCGGCCCTTCGACGCCAGCGGCGACGATGCGCAGCTGCTGAAGGGCATTCCGACCGGCGTGCGCGAAGTCATTGGCAAGCGTTTGAACCGCCTGTCGGTGCCAGCCGTGCGATACCTGTCCATCGCCGCCTGCATCGGGCGCACCTTCGACCTGCAGCTGCTGGCGCAGCTCGAAGCCGACAAGTCCGAGGACGAATTGCTGGCAGCGCTGGAAGAGGCGCTGGCCGAGCACTTGATCGAACCGGTGCCGGACACGCACGACTTCCGCTTCGGCCACGCGCTGATCCGCGAGACGCTGTACGACGAGATGCTCGGCGTACGGCGCGCACGGCTGCACCTGCGCATCGGCGAGATGCTGGAGCAGCGCCATGGCAGCGACGATGCCGGCGTGTGGCCGCAACTGGCCTACCACTTCAGCGCAGCCGGTGCCGGCAGGGCCGCCGCCAAGGCCCTCGACTATGCCAAGCGTGCCGGCGAGCATGCCGGCCAGTTGCTGGCCTTCGAGGAATCGGCTCGGCTGTACGGCGTGGCGCTGCAATTGCTGCAACGCCATTTCGTCGGCGATCTTCCACAGCGCTGTGAGGTGCTGCTGGCGCTTGGCGATGCGCAGATTTGGTTTGGCGCAGCGGAAGCGGCCAGCGACTGGTACCGCCAGGCCGCCGAAGTGGCGCGCCAGTGCAGCCTGACGGCCTTCTTCGCCAGGGCGGCCATCGGCTTTTCGGAAAGCAGCACCCACGCCGGCCATTCCGGCGAAGCTGCGGTAGCCCTGCTCCTCGAGGCCATCGCGCTGCATCAGGGTGACGACGCGGTGCGCGTCGAGCTGATCGCCCGCGTGTGCGTGGCCTACGTTTATTGCGACCGTGCCGAAGAAGCCATGGAAGCCCACCGGCGTGCTGTCGCGCTGGCGCGCGATATCGGTGACATGCGCAGCCTTTACATGGCTCTGGCCGCCATTGCCTCGGCGATCTACTGGCCCAAGCTGCTGCACGAACGCCTGGCCGCGGCGACCGAGGCCTGGGATATTGCCGAACAACTGGACCTGCGCGAGCGTATGCGGCATCTGCTGCCCTATTACCTGTGCGATCTGATCCATGTTGGCGATGTGACCCGCCTGGCGCAATTGCGCGAGCAGGGTCTGCAGTTGGCCACGCGGTGGCACGCACCCTTTTGGCTATCGTTGTGCCAGCACATCGAGGTGCAAGTGGCCGTCAACGAGGGGCGTTTCGACGATGCCGAACGGTGGTCCACGCTGGCGCTGCGCGAGGGCCGCGGTGTGGCTGAAGACAGGGCCATCGGCGCTTACGGCATGCAGATGTTCTGCCTGCGCCGCGAGCAGGGCAGGCTGCGCGAGGCCCTGCCGATGCTGCAGCAGTTCGTGCAGGACACGCCCGACGCGCAGACCTGGAAGCCGGGGTTGGCGCTGCTGTACGCGGAGCTCGACATGCGCGAGCAGTGCCTGGCCGAATACGACGGCATGCCCTGGCAGCGCGTTTCCGGGCAGCCAAGCGATGCCGGCCGCATGACCATCGCCATCTTCCTGGCCGAAGTCTGCGTCTACCTGGGCGACGCCGAGCGCGCCGCGTTGCTGTACGACATCCTCCACGGCAGCGCCGGCATGAACCTGCTGGGCGACTCCAGCGGACCGTGCATGGGCTCGGCCGATCGGCTGCTCGGCAACCTGGCCATGGTGATGGAAAAGTGGGAGGTCGCGCAGCGCCACTTCGAAGCGGCGCTGGCGATGGATGCCGCTACCGGCTGGCAGGTGTGGCTGGCGCACACCCGCCACGACTACGCGAAGATGCTGCATCGCCGCGCCAAGGCCGGCGACCTGGACCGGGCGCGGGCCCTGTTGGCCGATGCGCTGGCGCAGAGCACGACGCTGGGCATGCAGGCGCTGACACCGCGCATCCAGGCGCTTATCGATGCGATTGCCGCGCCGGCGCCGGCTTATCCCTGCGGGTTGACCGAACGCGAGGTCGAGGTGCTGCGGCTGATCGCGATGGGGCGCAACAACCGCGAGATCGGCAGCGTGCTGTCGATCAGCCCCAACACCGTGGCCAACCACGTGCGCAACATCCTGGAGAAGACCTACACCGCCAATCGCACCGAGGCTGCAGCCTTTGCCAATCGCGAGGGGCTGATCGAAAAGCAATGAGCCCGCACGCGGGAGACGCGTACGGGCTCGACTCGGTGCCGAATCGGAATCAGTGCGGCTTGATGTTCTGGTTCACGCGGAACAGATTGCCCGGGTCATAGCGCTTCTTCGCCGCGGCCAGACGCGGGTAGTTGTCGCGGTACGAGGCGCGCACGCGGTCGTCGCCTTCGTCGTCCATCATCATGTTGACGTAGGCGCCGCCGGCCGAATACGGATGCAGCGCATCCCAGTAGTTCTTGGTCCAGGCCGTGATCGCCGGCACTTCGGCCGGATCGCTGCTGACGCCGGCGAAGACCGCACCCCAGTTGGCCTCGCGATACGAGAACGCAGTGTCCGAGGACTTCACCCGATGCGCCGCACCGTCGATCGGGTACAGGTGCATCGTCGACTGCGGCGTGGGCAGCTGCGCGGCGAACTTCAGGTGCTCGGCGATGGCCGCATCGCTCAGCTCGTTGACGAAATCAGCGCGCCAGTACCACTGGTCACCCTTCGGGTACAGGCCGTCGAAGGCGCCCTGCAGCATCGGGAACGGCATCGGTTGCACACCGTGCATCAGCGGTGGGCCGAACTCGGCGATCGGCTTGAACACTGCATCGGCATCGTCGCCGGTGTAGCACCACACCACGCCGCACACCTTCTTGCCGTGCAGGGCCTCGGGAAACGGCGCGACCGGCGGCACCGTCAGGAAGGCGAAGAAGCCGTTCAGGTCTTCCGGCGCCGAGACGATGAAGTCACGGTACCAGCGCATCACCTCGCCGGCTTTCTCCAGCGGCCAGAAGGTCGGCCCGGCCATCACCATCTTCACCGGGTGCGTGCGGAACAGGAACGAGGTGACGACGCCGAAGTTGCCGCCGCCGCCGCGCAATGCCCAGTACAGCTCAGGGTGCTGCTGGGCGTTGGTGGTGACCAGGCTGCCGTCGGCCAGCACCACGTCGGCTTCGAGCAGGTTGTCCACCGTCAGGCCGTATTTGCGCGTCAGGTGGCCCAGGCCGCCGCCTAGCGTGAGCCCGCCGACGCCCGTGCTGCTGATGATGCCGCAGGGCACCGCCAGGCCGAAGGCGTGCGTGGCATGGTCCACCTCGGCCCACGTGCATCCCCCTTCGACGCGCACGGTGCGCGCCTGGGCGTCGACGCGGATGCCCTTCAGGCCGCACAGGTCGATGACCAGGCCCTGGTCGCAGGTGCCCAGCCCGCCGCCGTTATGGCCGCCGCCGCGCACCGCCAGCAGCAGCGTTTGTTCGCGTGCGAAGTTGACGCAGTGCATCACGTCGGCCACATCGCGACACTGCACGATCAGGCCGGGGTAGCGGTCGATCATGGCGTTGTAGACACGCCGTGTGGTGTCGTAGTCGGTGTCGTCCGGCTGCACGATGCGCCCGCGCAGCACGGCGGAAAGTTCGGTCACTCGGTTGGGATTGAGCATGGTCTATCTCCGGTAGGCGGCACGGTCGGAATGACTGCGCCATGGCCACTTTTTAGGCGGCATGCCTTGCTGGGGAAATAGTTCGTTCTGACCATTCGGCATGGCCAGAACCTGACTATGCGGGTTTACGCGCAGGCTGGATAAGGCTGCCGCGGCGCGCCCGGCGCCGGGCGCCAGCGCTCAGCCGGCGGACTTCGCGGCAGCGATGGTGTCGCCGAAAGCCTGAGACACCTCGACCACCACGTCGGCCGGCACATTCGCCCGGCGCGCGGCTTCGCGAATCGCTTCCGGGTCCTTCGCCTCGTACAGGCAATAGGTCTTGCGCTTGTCGGCGCTCAGGAACGAGAACACCCAGTTGACACCGATGTCGCCGTTGATCTTCGAGATCGCGACCACGCCGTCGGCGTCGAGTTCGAGTTGTTCGGCGAAGTTGCGTTCGATGATGTACAGAGGCATGTCGGATCCACGGTAGTCCAGGGCCGCGGCTGGTGCCGCGGACTGCGCCAAGTATGCACCGCGGGCCGATGTCGCTACAGCGCAGCCACGACGCCCGCGCGGCGCCCGCAAAACAAAACGCGCCCGGCGGAAGCCCGCCAGGCGCGTCGTTGTGATGCGCCGACGCGCAGTTACTTGGGCAGAACGACGGTGTCGATCACGTGGATCACGCCGTTGTCGGCCACGATGTCCACCGCGGTCACCTTGGCCTGGTCGACCATCACGCCGGACGTGGTGGTGATCGTCAGGTCGGCGCCCTCCACCGTCTTGACCATGCCGGGCTTGACGTCCTTGGACATCACCTTGCCGGGCACCACGTGGTAGGTGAGCACGGCGACGAGCTTGGCCTTGTCATTCAGCAGCGCGTCGAGGTCGGCCTTGGGGATCTTGGCAAAGGCTGCGTCCGTCGGGGCGAAGACCGTGAACGGGCCCGGGCCCTTGAGCGTGTCGACCAACCCGGCGGCCTGCAGGGCCGCGGCCAGGGTCTTGAAGTCGCCCGCAGCAACAGCGGTATCGACGATGTCCTTGGCCTGCGCCGCGATGGCGGCAAAGGACAGGGCGGTCACAGCGATGAGCTTTTTCATGGATGAATCCTTCAAAGGGTTAAGTAGCTTGAGGAAAGTAAGACGACGCCTTACGGAGCCGCCGGCAGGAGAACCTTGTCGATCACGTGAATCACACCATTGCTGGCCACGACATCGGTCGCCAAGAGCGTGGCCACGCGGCCAGCCGCATCGGTGATGCCGAGGTCGGCGCCGACGCTGAAGTTGCCGCCCTGCACGGTGCCGACGACGGCCGGCTTGGACAGAGCCATGACCGCGGCCGCGCGCACGTCACCGGCGACGACGTGATAGGTCAGCACCGCCCCCAGCGAGGGGCTGGCCAGCAGTTGTGCCTTCGTCAGCGAAAGTTCGCCCAGCGCTGCCGTGAACGCAGCATCGGTGGGAGCAAATACCGTGAACGGGCCCGGATCGCTCAAGGTCGACACCAGGCCGGCCGTGACCACGGCTTCGACCAGCACCGAGAAGTCCGGGTTGAGCTGGGCCATCTGCACGATGTTCAGCACCCCCGGCGGCACGAGCACCTTGTCGATGACGTGGATCGTGCCGTTGCTGGCCGCGACATCGGCCGCGGTGACGTTGGCCTGGGTCAGCACCGCGTCGGTGATCTTGACCCCGCTGGCCGTGTCCAGCTTCAGCGTGGTGGCGGAGCCTTCGAAGACATACAGCGTGGCTTCGCTCAGGCCGCCCGAGGCCAGATCGGCAGCCGTCTTGCGCATCGGCAGCACGTGGTACTGCAGGATCTTCCTCAGCGTGGCGCTGTCCAGCGCCATCACCATGGCGGTGGCGTCAGCGAAGCCCAGCGTCGTGGCGAGCGTGTCGAAGGCGGCGTCGGTGGGTGCAAAGACGGTCAGGTCCGATGCGCCGTCACTGAGCGCCGGCACCAAGCCCGCCTTGTCCGCTGCGGCCACGAGCGCGCCAAAGCCACGGTTGGTCGCCTCGCTGGCCAGCGTGCCCGGTGCGGGATCATCGCTGCCGCCGCAGGCCGCCAGCAGGGTCGCCGCCCCCAGGGCAGCCATCCATGTCTTCCATTGCTTCATCGTCGTCTCCAAAGGGTTGAGAAGTCCTCTATCGACACGCGCCGATAGTTGAGGCCACGAAGTTTGAACTACTCGGTATTTCCTATGTACCGTATGGTCTTTCATGAGAACTATATGGTCTCATTGCATCCTGATGAGTGCTACTGCTTACAATCTAGGGATGAGCAAGGTTTCGTTTCGCGATCAGGTTTTGCGTGTGCGTGAAGACGCCATCGTCAGTTCGGTCAACCGCCTGCTGGCCGAAAAGGGCTTCGATCAGATGACGGTCGACGAGGTGGCAGCCGATGTGGGCATTGCCAAAGCCAGCCTGTACAAGCACTTCGTATCGAAGGAGGCGCTGGCCGGCGCGGCCATGCAGCGTGTGCTCGACAAGGCGCTGGCCGAAGTCGAGCGGCTTGGCAACGACAAGGCGGCGCCTGCAGACGCGCAGCTCAAGGCCGTGGCGCGCTGGGCCATGCACGAACAACTCGCCGGCGAGATGCCATCGCTGCCGACGCAGAACTCGGCCCTGCGCGCCGCCTTGGCAGCCAGCACCGACTATGTCGACCGCTTGATGCAGTTGAGCGAGCGCTTGGGCGATTGGATCATGGCCGCGCAGGCCGCGGGCCGGATTGCTGCCGACCTGCCCCCGGAGCTGGTGCTCTACACGCTGTACGCGCGCGCCTGCGACCCCGTGCTCGCCGTGCTCAAGAGCACCGGCAAGTACAGTGACGAGCAGGTCGTGGAACTGGTGCTGAGGAGCTGGTTCGACGGCCTGGCGGCGCGGTAGCCGGCTGCCTGCGCCCCGGGCAAACGGCTACGGCTTGGATTTCGGCGCATCGCCACCGCCGGAGGGCGGCTTGCTCGGCTGGTCACCAAGCACGGTCTTCAGCGGGCAGACCTTGAAGGCCGGGCACTTCTGGCAGCCGGCCACGACGGCGATCGGGCATAAGGTCATTTCAGCGCTCCTCGCGTGCCACGCGGCAACACGCCGCGCTCACATCGCAGTTTAGGCTTCGTCACTCGCCGAGATAGGCCGCACGCACCTTCGGGTCGTTGAGCAGTTCCTTGGCATCGCCGCTCATCGTGATCTCGCCGGACTCCATGACGTAGCCGCGGTTAGCCAACTGCAACGCGCGGCTGGCATTCTGCTCGACCAGCAGGATCGTCGTGCCCTGGCCGTGGATTTCGGCCACGACCTCGAAGATCTTGTCCACCATGAGGGGCGACAGGCCCATCGACGGCTCGTCGAGCAGCAGCACCTTCGGCCGCGCCATCAGTGCCCGGCCCATGGCCAGCATCTGCTGCTCACCGCCGCTCAACGTACCCGACAACTGCGATCGGCGCTCCTTCAGGCGCGGGAAGATGCCGAACACCTTGTCGATGTCGGCCTCGATCTCGTCGTCGTTGCGTACGAAGGCGCCCATCATCAGGTTCTCGGTGATGGTCATGCGCGTGAAGCAGCCGCGCCCTTCGGGCACCATCACCAGGCCCTGCTTGACCAGGTCCCAGGCACCCTGGCCACGCAGGCTGCGGTCCATGAAGCTGATCTCGCCGCCAGCCACGGGCTGAAGCCCCGTGATGGCCTTCAAGGTGGTGGTCTTGCCGGCGCCGTTGGCCCCGATCAGACTGACCAGTTCACCCTGGCGGACCTCGAAGCTGACGCCCTTGACGGCCTGGATGCCGCCATAGGCCACCTTCAGGTCGCCCACCTTCAGCATGACCGCGTTGCTCATCTGCGAAGTTCCCATCTCAGTGCGCCTTGTGGTCGGCACCGAGATAGGCCTCGATGACCTTCTCGTCGCGCTGTACGTCGTAGGGGGTGCCTTCGGCAATCTGCTTGCCGTAGTCGAGCACGGTGACGCGGTCGCACAGGCCCATCACCAGCTTCACGTCGTGCTCGATCAGCAGGATCGTTCGCCCGTCCTTGCGGATCTGGTCGATCAGCTCGCGCAGCACGATCTTCTCGGTGGCGTTCATGCCCGCCGCTGGTTCGTCCAGCGCGATCAGCTTCGGGTCGGTGGCCAATGCCCGCGCGATCTCCAGCCGCCGCTGGTCGCCGTAGCTCAAGGTACGCGCCTTGTATTCGGCGAAATGCCCAATGCCCACATAGTGCAGCAGTTCCTGCGCGCGGGCCGTGATCTTGGCCTCCTCGGCCTTGAAGCTGCCGGTGCGAAAGATCGCGCCGAGCAGGCCTGAATGCGTACGCACATGGCGGCCGACCATGACGTTCTCCAGCGCCGTCATTTCGGCAAACAGGCGGATGTTCTGGAAGGTGCGCGCAATGCCGGCGCGCGCCACCTCGTGCACCGCCGTCGGCTTGTAGGTCTTGCCGCCGAGTTCGAAGCTGCCCGAATCGGGCGTGTACAGGCCGGTGAGCACGTTGAAGAACGTGGTCTTGCCGGCGCCGTTGGGGCCGATCAGGCCATACACCTGGCCCGGCAGGATGGTCATGCCGACATCGGAAAGGGCCTGCAGGCCGCCGAATCGCTTCGACACGCCTGCAACCTTCAGGACTTCCGTCATTTGCAGCCCCTCACTTCTGCACCGGCGCCGGCGCGGCCTTGCCATGCTCCGGCGATGGCCACAACCCGCGCGGGCGCGCCAGCATGATGCTGATCATGGCCAGCGCGACCAGCAGCTGGCGCAGGATCGATGCATCCAGCCGGCCACCCGTCATGCCCTGCAGCGGGTCGGCCACGTAGCGCAGCACTTCGGGCAGCGCCGCGAGCAGCAACGCACCGATGATCACGCCGGGGATGTGGCCGATGCCGCCGAGCACGACCATGGCGACGATCATGATCGACTCCTGCAACGAGAAGGACTCCGGCGAGATGAAACGCTGGAAGGACGCGAACATCGCGCCGGAGATGCCGCCGAAGGTGGCGCCCATGCCGAAGGCCAGCAGCTTGAGATTGCGCGTGTTGATGCCCATCGCATTGGCGGCGACCTCGTCCTCGCGGATCGCCATCCAGGCGCGACCGATGCGCGAGCGCTCGAGCCGGTAGCACACGATCACGCTGAAGATCACCAGCGTCAGGAACAGGTAGTAGTACAGCGTGACGGAGGAGATCGGAAAACCCCACAACTCGGTCGAGCGGCCCAGGTCCAGGCCGAAGAACTTGATCGAGTCGATGCCGGCCAGGCCTTTCGGGCCGTTGGTGATGTTCACAGGCGCGTCGAGGTTGTTCAGGAACACGCGCACGATCTCGCCGAAGCCGAGCGTGACGATGGCCAGGTAGTCGCCACGCAGCCGCAGCGTCGGTGCACCGAGCAGCACGCCGAAGGCGCCGGCCAGAAAGGCACCCAAGGGAATGACCAACCACCAGACCACATGCATGCCGTCTGGGAACATCGCCTTGATCCAGGGGAAGGTCTCCCAAAGGTGCGGGCCGGCCAGCAGGCCGAACATGTAGGCGCCCACGGCGTAGAAGGCGACGTAGCCCAGGTCGAGCAGGCCGGCGTAGCCGACGACGATGTTCAGCCCCAGGGCCAGCATCACGTACAGCAGCGCGATGTCCATGATGCGCACCCAGGCATCGCCGAACTGCTGCGCCACCAGCGGCAGCACCAGCAGCGCCAAGCCGCAGGCCAGGAAGACCACGAGTTTGTTCTTCATGTCGGTGCTCCCCTCAGGCCCGGTCGGCAACGCGTTCGCCCATCAGGCCCTGCGGTCGCAAGGTCAGCACCAGGATGAGCACGATGAAGGCGAAGACGTCCTGATAGTGGCTGCCGAGCACGCCGCCGGTGAAGTCGCCGATGTAGCCGGCGCCCAGGGCCTCGATCAAGCCCAGCAGTACGCCGCCGACCATGGCACCAGCCAGGTTGCCGATGCCGCCGAACACCGCCGCGGTAAAGGCCTTCAGTCCCGGCAGGAAGCCCATCATATGCGTCACCGAACCATAGTTGGCGGCGTACATGACACCGGCCAGCGCAGCCAGCGACGCGCCAATGATGAAGGTGGCCGAAATCACCGTGTCGGGGCGCACGCCCATCAAGCCGGCCACGCGCGGGTTCTCGGCGGTGGCGCGCATGGCGCGGCCGAGCTTGGTGCGGTTGACCAGGAACATCAGCGCCGCCAGTGTGACCGCAGTAGACACCAGGATGCAGATCTGCACGGTGTTGATGACCGCGCCGCCGATGTGGTACGGCTCCATCGGCAGCAGGATCGGGTAGGACTTGACGGTGGGCTTCCAGACGATCATGGCCAGCGTCTGCAGCAGCAGGCTCACGCCCATGGCGGTGATCAGCGGCGCCAGCCGCGGCGCACTGCGCAACGGTCGGTAGGCGATCTTCTCGACGGTGAAACTCAAGGTCGTACACACCAGGATCGCCGCCACCAGTGAAATCAGCAGCAGCAGCCAGCCCGGCAGCCCCATGTCGGCCAATGCAGTGACCACCGTCCAGCTGACCAGAGCGCCCACCATCAACACCTCGCCATGCGCGAAGTTGATCAGGTTGATGATGCCGTACACCATGGTGTAGCCCAGTGCAACCAGGGCATACATGCTGCCGAGCACCAGACCATTGATGATCTGCTGGATGAAGGTATCCATTGAAGCTTTCCCTGTAGTCGCCGCGCTGGGCGGGGGCTGAGGCGAAGCATGGCACGTGCCACGCTCCCTTGAGGCGCGGCCATTCTAGGGGCCGCGGTCGGACGCGCAGGCACGGGCTTTCCCCCTTGGCAGGCATGCATCCGACGCTCCAAGAAAGTGGCTCAGCCGGGTTTGCCGGCCTTGGCATTCAGCGCACGCAGTTCGGCCAGGCGTTCGCGGATGCGCAGTTCGAGGCCGCGCGGCACCGGTTCGTAGAAGCGCGTGCGCGGCAATCCCTCGGGCAGGTAGTTCTCGCCGGCGGCGAAGCCACCGGCTTCGTCGTGCGCGTAGCGATAGTCCCGGCCATGCCCCAGTTCCTTCATCAGCCGCGTCGGCGCATTGCGCAGGTGCGCCGGCACCGGCCGGGTGCCATCGCTGCGCACCAGATCGCGCACCGCATTCCAGGCGCTGTACAGCGCGTTCGACTTCGGTGCCATCGCCAGGTACACCGCCGCCTGCGCCAGCGCCAGTTCGCCCTCGGGCGACCCCAGGCGCTCGAAGACCGATGCCGCATCGACCACGAGGCGCAGCGCACGCGGGTCGGCCAGGCCGATGTCCTCGCTGGCCATGCGCAGCAGACGCCGCGCCACGTAGCGCGGGTCCACACCACCGTCGAGCATGCGCGCCAGCCAGTACAGCGTGGCATCGGGGTCGGAACCGCGCACCGACTTGTGCAACGCCGAGATGGCATCGTAGAACTGGTCGCCGCTCTTGTCGTAGCGGCGCAGTTGTTCGCCCAACGCCTGTTCGAGCAAGGTTTCGCCGATGCTGTCGACAGCCGCATCGCGCGCGGCCAGGTTGGCGACGTTCTCGTAGGCATTGAGCAGGCGCCGCGCGTCGCCATCGGCAAAGGACAGCAGCCTCTGGCGAGCGGCATCGGCCAGCGGCGGCGCGATGAGCAAGGCTTGCGCGCGCTGCAGCAGCCACGACAGATCCGCAGCTTCGAGCGACTTCAACACATGCACCGTGGCGCGCGACAGCAGCGCCGCATTGACCTCGAAGGACGGGTTCTCGGTGGTCGCGCCGATGAAGGTGAACAAGCCCGATTCGACATGCGGCAGGAAGGCGTCCTGCTGCGCCTTGTTGAAGCGGTGCACCTCGTCGACGAAGACCACCGTGGCGCGGCCCTGGCGGCGCGACGCCTTGGCGCGCTCGACCGCGTCGCGGATGTCCTTGACGCCGGCCAGCACGGCCGACAGCACGATGAAATCAGAGACCACCGCGCCGGCCATCAACCGTGCGAGCGTGGTCTTGCCCACACCCGGCGGGCCCCACAGGATCATCGAATGCAGGTGCGCCGAATCGAAGGCCACGCGCAAGGGCTTGCCGGGTGCGAGCAGATGCGCCTGGCCGGCAACTTCGTCTAGGGTGCGCGGTCGCAGCCGCTCGGCCAGCGGTGCGTCCACACCAGGCGGCGTATCGGCATGGCCGGGCGGCGCCGCATCGGCGTCGAACAGCGGCTCCTGCGCGTCCATGTCCCGGCTACTGTTCGATCACGTCGGCGCCACTCGGCGGCACGAAGCGGAAGTTCTGCTCCGGGATAACCTGACTGGCGCTGTAGTCGCTGAAGCGCAGCAATGAGCGCTGGCCGAAGTTGTCGTGGATCTCCACTGACGCCAGCGCGGTGCCGCGAAAGCCGATGCGCATCGACTGGAAGGCGCCGTCCTTCTGGCGCGGCGTGGCCAGCACCCAGTCGATGCCTTCGGCCGAAGGTTGCACGGCCAGCTCGAAGGACGCATCCAGCGATGCCCCGGCCAGCAACGCCGCCGGCGTGGCGCCCAGGGCCTGCGAAAACTTTCGCACCGTCACCTGGTTCAGGTCGGCGTCGTAGATCCAGACCTTCTGTCCGTCGGAGACGATGAGCTGCTCAAACGGTTTCGTGTAGGCAAAGCGGAAACGATTCGGCCGCGCGAACTCGAAGTGGCCGCTGGAGGTCTTCTGCTTCGCACCGTCGGCCGAGGTCACGGTCTGGGTGAAGGCGGCGCGCCCCGATTTCACGTCGCGCACGAAGTCACGCAAGGTGTCCAGCGCGTCGGCGCGAGCGGCCGTCGCCGAGGCCCACAACCCAAGCAAGCAAATGGCACTGCTGATGCCACGCATCAAGCAGCTGACACGGAACCGGCTTTGCCGGGCCGCAGTCAGCTCCCCCCCGGGGGGGAGCGGCGAAGCCGCTTCGGGGGGGGGGCTATTCATCTCTCTTGGGAACGATGATGTCGCGATTGCCGTTGGTGCCCATTGCCGACACCAGGCCCGATTTCTCCATCTGCTCGAGCAGCCGCGCGGCGCGGTTGTAGCCGATGCGCAGATGGCGTTGCACCAGCGAGATCGAGGCGCGGCGGTGCTGCAGCACGATGCCCACCGCCTGGTCGTACATCGGGTCGGCCTCGCCGCCGCCGGCGCCGCCCTCTCCTGCGGCACCCATCTCGGCATCGCCCTCGAGTACACCCCCTTCGAGCAGCCCTTCGATGTAGTTCGGCTCGCCCTGGCTGCGCAGGTATTCGACGACGCGGTGCACCTCCTCGTCGCTGACGAAGGCGCCATGCACGCGCACCGGCAGGCCGCTGCCCGGTGGCAGGAACAACATGTCGCCCTGGCCGAGCAGCGCTTCGGCGCCCATCTGGTCGAGGATGGTGCGGCTGTCGATCTTGCTGCTGACCTGGAAGCTCAAGCGCGTGGGAATGTTCGCCTTGATAAGGCCCGTGATGACATCCACGCTTGGGCGCTGTGTGGCCAGCACGAGATGGATGCCGCAGGCGCGTGCCTTCTGCGCCAGGCGCGCGATCAGTTCCTCGATCTTCTTGCCCACCACCATCATCAGGTCGGCGAGTTCATCGATCAGCACCACGATGTTCGGCAAGCGCTCCAGCGGCTCGGGAGCTTCGGGTGTCAGGCTGAAGGGGTTGGGCAAGGTCTCGCCGCGATCGTGTGCTTCGGCGATTTTCTTGTTGTAGCCGGCCAGGTTGCGCACGCCGATCTTGCTCATCAGCCGGTAGCGACGTTCCATTTCGCCGACGCACCAGTTCAGCGCGTTGGCGGCCTGCTTCATGTCGATGACCACCGGGCACAGGAGGTGCGGAATGCCTTCGTAGACGCTCAGCTCGAGCATCTTCGGGTCGATCAGGATCAACCGTACATCGCGCGCCTCGGCCTTGTATAGCAGGCTCAGGATCATCGCGTTGATACCCACGCTCTTGCCCGCGCCGGTGGTGCCCGCAACCAGGCAATGCGGCATCTTGCCCAGGTCGGCGACCACGGGGTTGCCGACGATGTCCTTGCCCAGCGCGATGGTCAGCTGCGAGGCGGCGTCGTTGTAGACCTGCGAGCCCAGGATCTCTGCCAGGCGGATCGTCTGGCGCCGCGCATTGGGCAACTCCAGCGCCATGTAGTTCTTGCCCGGGATGGTCTCGACGACGCGGATGCTGACCAGCGACAGCGAGCGCGCCAGATCCTTCGCCAAGCCGACAACCTGGGAGCCCTTGACGCCGGTGGCCGGCTCGATCTCGTAGCGCGTGATCACCGGCCCCGGCGAGGCCGCCACCACGCGCACCTCGACGCCGAAGTCCTTGAGCTTCTTCTCGATCAACCGCGAGGTCATCTCCAGCGACTCGGCCGAGACGCTTTCGACGCGCACCGGCGCCTCGTCGAGCAGGTCCACCTGCGGCAGTTTGGTGTCGGCCAGCTCGACGAACAACGGCTTCTGCCGTTCCTTGGCCACGCGCTCGGATTTCGGCACCTGCAGTAGCGTCGGCTCGATCACCAGCGGCACATGTTCCACCACCTCCTGGCGCTCGAGGTCGACATCGATCTCACGCGCGACGAGCG
This sequence comes from Rubrivivax sp., assembly GCA_024641965.1. Classification (GTDB taxonomy): domain Bacteria; phylum Pseudomonadota; class Gammaproteobacteria; order Burkholderiales; family Burkholderiaceae_C; genus Rubrivivax. Next base: position 11,630 of record JAHECC010000008.1, on the reverse strand, counting down.
CCTTTTCGCCGATGCGCCGGTCTTCGGCCTGCTCCTTGCGCCGCTGATGGCGTTCGCGCAGCGCATCGAAGGTCTCGCCGATGCGTTCGGCCAGTGCCAGCCAGGAAAAGCGCATCGCCAGCGACAGGCCCATCATCAATGCGGCAATCCAGAGCACGCCAGAGCCGGCAAAACCCAACCAGTGCGTGGACAGTGGCCCGAGCGTGAAGCCGAGCACGCCCCCGGCATGGCCAGGAAGCAGCGATTCCCATTGGTACAGGCGGGTCCATTCAAGCGACGAACTGGCGGCCATCAGCAGCGCCAAGCCTGCCCAGAAGACTGCGCGCGGCAGTGCCGGCGATGTCGCCGTCGACGCAGCGTTCACACTTTCGGCGCGGCGCGCCATGCTCGCCAAGCCGGACAGCCAGGCGCGCAACCCCACCGGCACCAGCCACCAGACCGAATAGCCGAACAGGAACAAGCCCAAGTCCGACGCCCAGGCACCGGCCAGACCCGCCATGTTGCGCAGCGCTGTGCCGTCGCCCGTGGTCGAGAAGCCCGGGTCGCCCACGTGATGCGTGGCCAGGGCCAGCAGGCCCAGCAGCCACAGCACCGCACCCACGAGCAGCAAGGCCTGGCGTCGCCAGCGCGGCGCCGGCAAGGGCGGTGGTGGGGCGGTCTTCGACTTGGCGGACTTGCGGGTGTAGGTGCTGCCTGCGCCGCCGCCTTCGGCGCGCAGGGACCCGAGCGGAAAGGTCATGGCCGTGATTATGGCGACCACACTGCGGCTCTTGCCGCCTTCACATCACTACACGACATGCCGGCTGCGGGACTGGCAGCCTGCCGCCGCTATGCGCTCAGTCGTTCTGCAGCCGCTCCTTGATGATCACCGAGCCGTTTTCCTGGGTCTCGATGACACCACGCTCCTCCAAATCCTTCATGACGCGGCTGACCATCTCGCGCGAGGCACCGACCACCTTGGCCATGTCCTGGCGCGAGACCTTGTGGCGGATGATCTTCACGCCCTTGTCGTCCTCGGCCATGTCGAGCAGCGTGCGTGCCACGCGGCCATAGACGTCGAGCAGCGCCAGCGATTCGATCTGCCGGTCGGCGTTGCGCAGCCGGCGCACCAGGCCGCGCATCACGCCATACGACAACGTGGAGTTCTCGGGCAGGCAGCGCGCGAAGTCGGCCCGGGCCAGCACCAGCATGTCGGTCTGCACCTCGGCACGCACGGTGGCCGAATGCGGTTCGTTGTCGATCAGGCTCATCTCGCCGACATAGTCTCCGGCCTCCAGCACCGCCAGGATGACCTCGCGGCCGCGCGAATCCGAGGTCAGCACCCGCGCCCGGCCATTGAGCAGGATGAACAGCGCATTGCTCTTGCGCCCCTGCTCGACCACCAGTTCGCCACGACGCAGCCGGCGCTTGACCACGGCGTCGGCTATCGACTGGGCCTGGTCGTTGGTGAGCATGGAGAACAGCGGCACCCGGCGGATCAGGTCCAGGTTGGACATCAGCGACATCGGTGGTCCCCTCGGCGTTGTTGGAAATCGGCAGGCCGCGAAGGAATGCCGCGGTCACTACAATTTCTTCTATTGTGCCCATTGACAGGCTGGAATCCAGCCGGGCCAGCCCTCAAGTTCCGGTTCGCGTGGGATTCACGCGACGCCGCGCCCCTTCAATATCCACCGAGCATCCCACCAATGAGCACGACCTCCACGCACGCCAAAGTGCTGATCCTGGGTTCCGGCCCGGCCGGCTACAGCGCCGCCATCTATGCCGCGCGCGCCAACCTCTCGCCCTTGCTGATCACCGGCATGGCACAGGGCGGCCAGCTGATGACCACCACCGACGTCGACAACTGGCCCGCCGATGTCGACGGTGTGCAGGGCCCCGATCTGATGCAGCGCTTCCAGCAGCATGCCGAACGCTTCGAAACGAAGATCGTCTTCGACCACATCAACCAGGTGGACCTGTCGGCACGGCCCTTCAAGCTCGTCGGCGACTCCGGCGCCTACAGCTGCGACGCACTGATCATCGCCACCGGCGCCAGCGCCAAGTACCTGGGCCTGCCGAGCGAGGAGGCCTTCATGGGCCGCGGCGTCAGCGGCTGTGCCACCTGCGACGGCTTCTTCTATCGCGAACAGGATGTGTGCGTGGTCGGCGGCGGCAACACCGCGGTGGAAGAAGCCTTGTACCTGTCGAACATCGCCCGCACCGTGCACCTGGTGCACCGGCGCGACAAGTTCCGTGCCGAAGCGATCATGGTCGACAAGCTGATGGCCAAAGCACAGACCGGCAAGGTGGTGCTGCACCTTTGGCACACGCTCGACGAGGTACTTGGCGACGCGTCGGGCGTCACCGGCGTGCGGCTGAAGTCGACGCAGGACGGCAAGACCGACGAACTGACACTGAAGGGCTGCTTCATCGCCATTGGCCACCAGCCCAATACAGAGCTGTTCAAGGGTCAGCTGGAGATGAAGGACGGCTACATCATCACGCGCACCGGGCTCAACGGCATGGCCACGATGACCAGCGTCCCCGGCGTGTTTGCCGCAGGCGACGTGCAGGACCACGTTTACCGCCAGGCCATCACCAGCGCCGGCACCGGCTGCATGGCGGCGCTGGACGCCCAGCGGTTCATGGAACAGGGCAGCTAAGGTATACTCGCGGGCTTTGCCGGAACTGCGGCAGCACCAACCTACGGAGAAGCGTCATGGCACGCGTCTGTCAAGTCACGGGCAAGGGCCCGATGGTGGGAAACAACGTCTCCCACGCCAACAACAAAACCAAGCGTCGCTGGTTGCCGAACCTGCACTACCGGCGTTTCTGGGTCGAGAGCGAGAACCGCTGGGTGCGCCTGCGCATCAGCAATTCGGCGCTGCGCCTGATCGACAAGGTGGGCATCGACGAAGTGCTGACCGACCTGCGCAAGCGCGGCGAAATCTGAACCTGAACCAGGAGCGAGACCATGGCCACCAAAGGCGGACGCGAAAAGATCAAGCTGGAGTCATCGGCGGGCACCGGGCATTTCTACACCACCAGTAAGAACAAGAAGACCACCCCGGGCAAGCTCGAATTCAACAAGTTCGACCCCGTGGCGCGCAAGCACGTGGCCTACAAGGAAACCAAGCTGAAGTAAGGCGCGGCCTACTGGGCTGCCCGAAAAGCAAATGGCCCGCGATGCGGGCCATTTGCTTTGGTGGAAGATCCAGCGGCCACCTCGGATCTGGCTTTGCCAGTCCGAAGGTGGCGCCCCCTTGAGGGGGAGCGGCGAAGCCGCTGCGGGGGTGGGACCATCAGGCGTGGGCCGCGCGCAGCTTGAGCGAGAACTCCTGCAGCGCGGCAATGCCGCTTTCCTCCGCCTTCTTGCACCAGGCTTGCAGGTCGAGCACCAGTTGTTCGGCAGACACATTGGTGCGCGTCCACAACGAGCGCAGTTCCTCGCGCATCGCCACCAGTTTGCCCAGTGCCGGGCTGTCGCCCATGGCCCGCGCCAACAGCGGCTTCTGCCCGGCGGGGATCTTGTCCTCGTCGCGATGCAACCAGCGCTTGGCCGCGTTCATGCTTTTCCAGCGCGCGCTGTTGTGCGCACCCTGCGCCTTCATGCGCGCCAACTCTGAAGCGCAGGCGCGCTTCAACTCGACGGCATAGTTGGCCATCACCTCATAGCGGTTCGCGATGATCGCCTCGAGCGTCTTGCCGTCGGCCACCGGCCTGACATCGCCCAGCCTGAGCATCGGCGGCGTCTTGCGCACCTTGGCCAGGCCCATCACTTCCAGCGTGCGGATGTACAGCCAGCCGATATCGAACTCATAGGGCTTGACCGACAACTTGGCCGATGTCGGATAGGTGTGGTGGTTGTTGTGCAACTCTTCCCCGCCGATGATGATGCCCCAGGGCGAGATGTTGGTCGACGCGTCGGGCGCCTCGAAATTGCGGTAGCCCCACCAGTGGCCCAGGCCGTTGATGATGCCTGCGGCGGTGATCGGGATCCAGGCCATCTGTACTGCCCACACCGTGGCGCCGATGGCACCGAAGAGCAGGATGTTGATCACCAGCATGACGCCCACGCCCTGCCAGGAGTAGCGGCTGTACAGGTTGCGCTCGATCCAGTCGTCGGGCGTGTTGTGGCCGTACTTGTCCAGCGTGTCCTGCACCTTGGCTTCGGCGCGGTAGAGCTCGCTGCCGGTCAGCAGCACGGTCTTGATGCCGCGGGTGACCGGGCTGTGCGGGTCATCGACGGTTTCGCACTTGGCGTGGTGCTTGCGGTGGATGGCAACCCATTCCTTGGTCACCATGCCGGTGGTCAGCCAAAGCCACAGGCGGAAGAAGTGCGACGGGATCGTGTGCAACTCCAAGGCACGGTGTGCCTGCGCGCGGTGCAGGAAGATCGTGACGCAGGCGATGGTGATGTGCGTGAACACGAGCGCGACCACCACCACCTGCCAGGTTGATGCGCCGAGCAGGCCATTGGCCAGCAGATCCACGACCGCGTCGTGCAGATTCATGAGTACGTACATTGTGTGTCTTGTGTTGCCGCCCAAGAAAGTGAGCGAATCTCACATTGTAAACGGCGGTTCCGCGCCTTTGGCCATCGAATCCCTTAGTGTGGGCAGCCCATTCGGCGGTTCCGCAACGCTTGCTTGCGCTGCGTCACAGCCCTGGCGTTCCCATACTCAACGGCGTTGCCAGACTGCCGCAAAGAAGCCGTCGGTGCCGTGGCGGTGCGGCCACAGTCTCAAGCGCCCGGCTTCGTCCAGATCGCCGGCACGTGCGACCTGGGCTGATGCCAGCAGTTCACCCACATTCAGCGCGACGAATCGCTCGCCCTCGGCCTGCTCGAACGCATCGGCGATGTCCTCGTTCTCGGCACGATGCAGGCTGCAGGTGGCATAGACAAGCCGCCCGCCGGGCTTGAGCAGCCGCGCGGCGCTGTCCAGGATGGCCTGCTGCTTGACCTTCAGCTCCTGCACGGCCTTCGGTGACTGGCGCCACTTCAGGTCGGGATTGCGGCGCAAGGTGCCCAGGCCGGAGCACGGCGCGTCGATCAGCACGCGGTCGATCTTGCCGGCCATGCGCTTGATGCGCTCGTCACGCTCGTGCGCCAGTTGCACCGGGTGCACGTTGCTCAGGCCGCTGCGCGCCAGGCGCGGTTTCATCGCATCCAGGCGGTGGCCGGAGGTGTCGTAGGCATAAAGCCGACCGGTGTTGCGCATGGCCGCGCCGAGCGCCAGCGTCTTGCCGCCGGCGCCGGCGCAGAAGTCCACCACCATCTCGCCGCGCTTGGCGTCGGTCAGCAGCGCCAATAGCTGGCTGCCTTCGTCCTGCACCTCGACTTCGCCCCTTGTGAACACATCCAGCTTGTTCAGCGCCGGCTTGCCCGCCACACGCAGGCCCCAGGTTGAGAAGGGTGTAGGCTCAGCCTGGATGCCGGCTTCGAGCAGCGCAGCACGCACCGCCTCGCGCTTGGCCTTGAAGCTGTTCACGCGCAGGTCCAGAGGCGCCGGATGCAGCAAGGCATCGGCCAGCGCCCAGAAGTCCGCGTCGGCCAGTTGCTCGCGCAGGGCGCCGGCCAGCCAGTCGGGCAGGTTGTGGCGCAGCTTGTCGGGCAACGTCGCCACGTCGACTTCGCGGCAGCGCTGCAACCAACTGCGCTCGTGCGATTGAAGCGCCGCCTGCAGGTGGACCTCCGCGCCCTGCCAGCCCAGGATCGCCAGCCGCCGTTCGGCCGCGCCGCTGCCGTCCTGCGCCAGATGCTGGAACAGTAGGCGCCGGCGCAGCACCGCGTAGGTCGTCTCGGCCAGCGTGTGGCGCTCGCGCGGGCCAAGCGTGCGGTGGCCGCGGAAGAAGGCCGAGACCACGCCATCGGCAGGCGCATCGAAGCGCATGACGGTGCGCAGCAATTCGCCGCATTGGTCGAGCAGGTGGCTGCGGTTCATCGGTGGATTATCCGTGCCACCCCCGCGCACTCGCTGCCGCTCAGGACGCGAGCCAGAGCTGCGGCGCACCCTGCATCTGCCGCACGACGCCGCCTTCGATACGCAACGCGCCTTCGACGCACCAGCGCACTGCCAGCGGGTAGATCTGGTGCTCGGTGGCGAGCACTCGCGCGCTCAGGGATTGCGCATCGTCGCCTGCCAGCAGCGGCACCGCCGACTGAATGACGATCGGCCCATGGTCCAGTTCGGGGGTGACGAAATGCACTGTAGCCCCGGCCAGCTTGATGCCCGCGTCGATGGCGCGCTGGTGCGTGTGCAGCCCGGGGAACATCGGCAACAGCGACGGGTGGATATTCAACAATCGGCCTTCGTAGCGGCGCACGAAGGCGGCGCCCAGGATGCGCATGAAGCCGGCCAGCACCACCAGGTCAGCGGCGTGCGCATCGATGGCCATCGCCAGCGCATCGTCGAAGGCCTCGCGCGTGGCAAAAGCGCGGTGCTCGACCACCTGTGTCGCGATGCCGTGCGCGGCAGCGAAGCGCAAACCGGCGGCGTCGGCGCGGTTGGCGATGACCGCCGCCACGCGAGCCGGCCAGCCTTCGGCAGCGCAGCGCTGCACGATGGCTTCCATGTTGGAGCCGCGGCCGGAGATCATGATGACGATGTTCTTCATACGACGGCTTGCAGCGCGGCCGGCAGTGTACGGTCTGCGAGAATCGGCGCCTTCCCGCTGATCCTTCGTCCCCACCATGCAAGCCCGCGTCCTTTCCGGCATGCGCCCCACCGGCGCGATGCACCTCGGCCACTACCACGGCGCGCTGAAGAACTGGGTGCGGCTGCAGCACGACTACGACTGCTTCTACTTCGTCGCCGACTGGCACGCGCTGACCACGCACTACGAGGAGCGCGAGGTCATGGGCCAGTACGTGTACGAGATGGTCACCGACTGGCTGGCCGCCGGGCTGGACCCGGAGCGCTGCACGATCTTCCTGCAAAGCCGGCTGCCCGAGCATGCCGAACTGTTCACGCTGCTGGCGATGGGCACGCCGCTGGGCTGGCTGGAGCGCGTGCCGACCTACAAGGACCAGATCGAAAAACTCTCCGACCGCGACCTGGCGACCTACGGCTTCCTCGGCTACCCGCTGCTGCAGGCGGCCGACATCCTGATCTACAAGGCCGCCTTCGTGCCGGTCGGTGAAGACCAGGCCTCGCACGTCGAGCTGACGCGCGAGGTGGCGCGCCGCTTCAATCACCTGTACGGCCGCGCCGCCGATTTCGAAGCCAAGGTCGCGGCCACGCTGGCCAAGCTCTCCAAGGACGACGCGCGCTACTTCAAGAAGCAAAAGCGCGACTTCGGCGAGACCGGCAAGGCCGAGCCTCTCGCCAAGGGCGAAGCATTGGTGCAGCGCAGTGCCGCGGCTGTTTCGAACTGGGCAGCCGAAGACACCGAACTGCTGCTCGGCCACTTGCGCGGCGCCGGCAAGAGCATCCTCACCGAGCCGCAGGCGCTGCACACCGAAGTCACCAAGCTGCCCGGTCTGGACGGCAGCAAGATGAGCAAGAGCTACGGCAACTCGATCGCGATGCGCGAAGCGCCGGCCGAGGTCGAGCGCAAGATCAAGCGCATGCCCACCGACCCGGCGCGCGTGCACCGCAGCGACCCCGGCGACCCGGAGAAGTGCCCGGTGTGGCAGTTCCACAAGGTGTACAGCGACGATTCCACGCGCGACTGGGTGGTAAAGGGTTGCACCAGCGCCGGCATCGGCTGTCTGGACTGCAAGCAACCGGTGATCGACGGCGTGTTGCGCGAACAGCAACCGTGGCGCGAGCGCGCCGAAAAGTACTTGAGCAATCCGAAGCAGGTGCAATGGATCGTCGAGAACGGCACCGAGCGCGCGCGCACCGTGGCCAAACAGACGATGCGCGATGTGCGCGATGCAATGGGATTGTTGTACTGACCTATGGATGCCAAAGACTTGCACCCCGACAGCATCGCCGCGCAGGCACTGGGCTGGATCGACGAGACGACGCGCGCGGTCACCTGGCCGATCCACGTCTCCTCAACCTATATCCGCGACCCGGACAACCAGTACCGCTCGGGCCGCGGCTACATCCGCGCCGACAACCCGGCCTTCGACCAGGCCGAGGCCGTGATCCGCGCGCTCGAAGGCGGTGCGCAGGCCGCGCTCTTCGCCAGCGGCATGGCCGCGGCGACCGCGGTGTTCCAGGCGCTGGCGCCGGGTGACCACGTATTGGCGCCGAAGGTCATGTACTGGTCGCTGCGAAACTGGCTGCTGAACTTTGCCACCCACTGGGGATTGCAGGTCGAACTGATCGACATGAGCGACAGCGCGGCAGTGAAGGCGGCGATCCGGCCCGGCAAGACCAAGCTGGTGTGGATCGAGACCCCGGCCAACCCGCTGTGGACCATCACCGACGTCGCCGCGACAGCGCAGCTCGCGCATGCGGCCGGCGCCGTGCTCGCGGTGGATTCCACCGTCGCCACGCCGATGCTCACGCGCCCGATCGAGCACGGCGCCGACATCGTGATGCACGCCGCGACCAAGTACCTCAACGGCCACAGCGACCTGGTCGCCGGCGTGCTGGTCACGCGAGCGGACGATGCGTTCTGGCAGCGCATCAAGTCGATCCGCGCCTATGTCGGCGGCACGCTCGGCAGCTTCGAGGCCTGGCTGCTGACGCGCGGCCTGCGCACGCTGCACCTGCGCGTCGAGCGCGCCTGCGCCTCGGCGCAGCGCATTGCCGAACACTTCGCCGCTCACGCGCGCGTCGAAGCCGTGCTCTACCCTGGCCTGCCCGGTTTCGACGGGCACGCCGTCGCCTCGCGCCAGATGCGCGGCGGCTTCGGCGGCATGCTGTCGATCCGCGTCAAGGGCGGAGAGGCGGCGGCCATCGCCACTGCGGCCAAGGTCCAACTGTGGAAGCGCGCCACCTCGCTCGGCGGCACCGAGAGCCTGATCGAACACCGCAGCAGCGTCGAAGGTGCCGGCTCGCCGGTGCCCACCGACCTGCTGCGCCTGAGCGTCGGCATCGAGGATGCCGGCGACCTGATCGACGATCTGGAACAGGCGCTGCAGCAGGGCTGAGGACCAGCCTCAACCTTTGCCGAAGAACAGGTTCGGGAAGTACAGCGCGATGTTCGGGAACACGATGATCAACCCGATGCCGACCAGCGTGACGATCACGTAGGGCACCACCGAGCTGTAGATCTCGCCCATCGTCACGCTCGGCGGCGCCACGCCCTTGATGTAAAAAAGGTTGAAGCCGAAGGGCGGCGTCATGTAGCCGATCTCCATCATGATGATGAAGAGCACGCCGAACCAGATCGGGTCGAAGCCGGCCGCATCGACGATCGGCAGGAACACCGGCAAGGTGATCAGCATGATGCCCACCGGGTCGAGCACCATGCCCAGCAGGAACAGCACGAACAGCATGAAGGCCAGCGCGCCCCACTTGCCGCCGGGGATCAGGCTCATCAGGTGCTGGATGAAATCGTGCGCGCCCAGCGTGGTGTAGGCGGTGGAGAAGGCGTGCGCAGCAAACAGGATCCACATGATCAACGTGGTCAATCGCAGCGTCTGGATCGCCGCATGGCGCACCACACCCACCGACAATTGGCGGTTGATGGCTGCGGCAATCAGCGCGCCGAGCACGCCGATGGCGGCAGCTTCGGTGGGCGTGGCCAAGCCGCCGAAGATCGAGCCCAGCACCATCAGCACGATCATGATCGGCAGCAGCACCGCGCGCAGCGCCAGCAGCTTGTCGCGCCAGCTGCCACGCTCCTCGGGCGGCAGCGCCGGCGCGATCGACGGCTGCAGCCAGGCGCGCACGCCAATGTAGATCGTCACCAGCACGAACAGCAGGATGCCGGGGCCGATGCCCGAGGCGAACAGCCGCCCCACCGAGACCTCGCTGATCATCGCGTACAACACCATCGGGATCGACGGCGGAATGAGGATGCCCCAGCCGCCGCCGGCGTTGATCGCGCCCAATGACAGCTTGGTGTCGTAGCCGCGTTCGAGCATGCGCGGCAGCGCGATCGTGCCCATCGTGACCACCGCCGCGCCGCTGATGCCGCTCATCGCCGCGAAGATCGCGCAGATCGCCACCGTGCCGATGGCCAGCCCGCCGCGCAGCGCGCCGAACCACAGGTGCATCATGCGGTACAGCGCATGCGCGACGCCGGATTTCTCCAGGATCATCGCCATGAACACGTACATCGGTATCGCCACCAACGTGAAGCTGGTCATCGAGTCCCAGAACTTCGAGGCCACGATGTAGAAGCTCACCGGGCCCATCGAAAAGTACAGGAAGATCACCGACACGCCGCCGAGCACGAAGGCCAGCGGCACGCCCAGCAGCAGGAAGACCAGCAGCGAGCCGAAGAACAGCAGCGTGAGGATTTCGACCGACACGGCGCGCTACCGGCCGATCAATGCGTGGGGCCGTCGGCCTGAACGCCGAAGGTGGCGTCGTCGCTGGGCAGGCCCATCAGCACGCGGATGTCCGAGATCAGCCGGACGATGCCCTGCAGCAGCAGCAGCACGCCGGCCACCGGTATGGCCACCTTCACCGGCCAGACCCAAGGGTTCCAGATGCTTTGCGAGGTCTCGAACTTCTCCACCGATTCATAGGCCATCGAGCTGCCCTGGTACAGCAGCACGGCCATGAAAAGGAAGAACAGCACCGAAGTCGCCACGTCGACCCGCGCCTTGCGCTGGCGCGTGAAACGCCCGTAGAAGATGTCGACGTTGACGTGCGCACGCTCGGCCAGCAGGTAGCCACCGCCGATCACCGCATAAAAGCCGAACACCAGCTGCGCCATCTCCGAGGTCCAGATCGTCGGGCGGCCGACGGCGTAGCGCATCGCCACGTCGATGATCAGCAACACGAAGATCACCAGGATCAGCCACGCCACCGTGGCCCCGATCCAGCGGTTCAGGCGCGTAACGGCGCGTGCGAGTGCCAGCACTTGGCTCAGGCGTAGCCCAGGTCCTTCAGGATCGAAGCCACGGCGGCTGCGCCCTTGGCGGCCAGCGGCCCCTTTGCGGTTTCCTTGGCCATGATCTCCTTGGACGCCACGGCGAAGCGCTCTTCCACCGCCTTCGGGAACTGCACCACCTCGACCTTCATCGTCTCGCGACCCTTGGTCAAGGCCTGCGCCTCCTTCAGCTGGTATTCAGTGGTGCGGCTGAAGAAGCGCTCGTCGGCCAGCGACATCAGGTTCAGACGCAGGTCCTCGGGCAGCTTGTCCACGGCCGCCTTGTTGAACACATAGGCGTCGCAGGTGATGCCGAGTGGCGGCAGCATGTGAAAGCGCGCCACTTCCCACAGCTTCATCGACATCGCGCCCTGCGCCGCGCCCCAGTGCGCGCCGTCGACCACACCGGTGGCCAGCGCCTGGTACAGCTCCGGGCCGGCGATGTGCGTCGGCGACGCGCCGGCGATCGACAGATAGTCGAGCAGCGTGCCCGCGGAACGCAACTTCAACGTCTTGAACTCGTCCAGCGTCGTGATCTTCTTGTTCACCACCAGCTCGGTGGTGTAGGCCTTCTCGGTTCGGTAGATCACGCCCTTGGGCAGCAGCTGGTCGTTGACCAGTTGTTCGCCGCCCATGTTCTTCAGGTATTGCGCCATCTGCCACGGCTCGCGGAAGGTGCCGGGGATGCCATAGGCCAGGCCCAT
>JAHECC010000308.1 GCA_024641965.1 Rubrivivax sp. | reverse complement strand
GACCTGGAATCCGTGCGCCAAGCCCTGGGCGCGGCCCGCATCAACCTGATCGGTGCGTCCTACGGCACACGCGCGGCGCTGGACTTCCTGCGCCAGTTCCCCGCGTCGGTACGGCGGCTGGTGCTGGACGGCGTGGTGCCGCCCGACATGGTGCTGCCCGAAGCTTCGGCGCAGGATGCGCAGGCGGCCTTCGATGCGCTGTTGCGCGCCTGTGAGGACGAAGCGAGCTGTCGCGCGCGCCATCCTCGGCTGCGCGCGTCCTGGCAGGCGCTGCTGGACAGCCTGCCGCGTGAAGTCGATCTGGTGCATCCGCTCACGGGCCGTGCCGAGCATCTGACGCTGACCCGCGACATGCTGCTCGGCCTGCTGCGCGCGCCGCTGTATGCGCCGGCACTGAGTGCCGCCTTGCCGGCCGCACTGGACGAAGCGGCACAGGGCCACCTTGCGCCGCTGCTCGGTCTGTCGAGTGCTCTGGGCACCGGACGTGGCAGTTCTGCGCTGGCGCAGGGCATGCACTTCTCGGTGGTCTGCGGCGAGGACATGCCGCGCTCGGCAGTGAATCCGGCGCAGGCGCGGGACTTCGGTGCCGGCCTGGCGCCGCTGTACGAGGCGGTCTGCGCCGAATGGCCGCGCGCCGAGCCGCCGCCGCACTTCTACGACTTGCCGCAAGCACCGGTGGCGACACTGCTGCTGTCCGGCGGCATCGACCCGGTGACGCCGCCACGCCATGGCGCGCGCGTGGCAACGGCGCTGGGGGCGATGGCGAAGCACGAAGTGGTGCCGAATGCCGGCCATGGGCTGCTCGCGCTGCCCTGCATGCGCGATGTCGTCTACCGCTTCATCGATGCGAAGACCGACGCCGACGCCCTGAAAGTCGACACCCGCTGCGCCCGCAACATTCCGCGGCCGCCGGCTTTCCAGCCTGCGAACATGGCGCCGTGATCGAGATACGTGAGCTGTCGCGCCGCTTCGTGCAGGGCCGGGGCCGCTCCGCGCGCGCAGTGCAGGCGGTCGACGGCCTGAGCTGGCGTGCGGCCGATGGCTGCATCAGCGGCCTGCTCGGGCCGAACGGTGCGGGCAAGACCACGCTGCTGCGCATGGTCGCCGGGTTGGTGCAGCCCGATGCCGGGCAGGTGCTGGTGGATGGCATCGACGTGGCCACGCAGCGCGCCGCGGCACTGGCGCGCATGGGCGTGCTCAGCGATGCGCGGGGCCTGTATCCGCGGCTCACGGCGCGCGAGAACATCGTCTACTACGGGCGCCTGCACGGCATGACCGAGGCCACCGCCCACGCACGCGCCGACAGCCTGGGGCAGGTGCTGGAGATGACACCGTTGCTGGAGCGCCGTACCGAGGGCTTCAGCCAGGGCGAACGCATGAAGACGGCGCTGGCGCGCGCGCTGGTGCACGACCCGCACAACATCATCCTCGACGAGCCGACCAACGGCCTGGACGTGCTGGCCACGCGCGCGCTGCGCGAGGCCTTGCGACGCTTGCGCGACGAGCAGGGCAAGTGCATCGTGTTTTCGACGCACGTGATGCAGGAGGTGCAGCGCCTGTGCGACGAGGTGCTGGTGATGTCGCAGGGCCGCGCGGCGGCGCTGGGCAGTGTCGCCGAGCTGTGCGCGCTGGCCGGCGAGAGCGATTTCGAGCAGGCCTTCGTGCGCCTGGCTTTCGGCGGCGAGGGGGCGGCTTGATCGCGGCTGCCTGGATCGTGCTGCGCAAGGAGCTGCGCGACGCGTTGCGCGATCGGCGCACGCTGCTGATGGTGCTGCTCAGTTCGGTGGCGGTGGGTCCGTTGGTGCTGGTGCTGCTGTCGACACTGGTGTCGGGCATCGAGCAGCGCGCCGAGACACGTGAGGTCGTGGTCTCCGGCATCGAGCACGCGCCGACGCTGCGCAACTACATCGAACGCCAGACCTATCGCGTGCTGATCGCAGCGCCGGATTTCGAGCGGCAACTGCAAGGCAACCGGCTGGGCGATCCGGTGCTGGTCATCGGCAAGGACTTCGAGGCCGAATTGCAGCGTGGCGAGTCGCCGCGCGTCGAACTGGTCGGCAGTTCGGCGAACGCGCGCGCAAGCGCCGCCATGTCGCGCGTGACGCGACTGCTGATGGGCTTTCAGCAGGAGCAGGCCACGCTGCGCCTGGCCTGGCGCGGCGTGGCGCCGGCGGCGCTGCAGGCGCTCGAGATCGACGAGCGCGACCTGGCCAGCCCCGCGGCGCGGGCCGCGCAGTGGGCCACGCTGGTGCCCTTCTTCGTGCTCATGGCCGTGCTCTACGGCGCCCTGCACGCCGCGCTCGACACCACGGCCGGCGAGCGTGAACGCGGTTCGCTCGAACCGCTGCTCATGAACCCGGCACCGCGCTTTGCCCTGGTGCTGGGCAAGTGGGCGGCGGTGGCGTGCGTGGCCATGCTCATTGCGCTGCTCAGCTGCGCCAGCTTCCTGCCCGGGCAATGGCTGTTGCGCAGCGAAACGCTGGCGGCGATGTTCCGCTTCGGCGTGCGCGAAGGCGCAGCCTTTCTGGCCCTGCTGCTGCCGCTGGCCGCCGCGCTGTCGGCGATGTTGATGGCCATTGCGATTCGCTGCCGCAGCTACAAGGAGGCGCAGGCCAGTGCCACCGGCCTGGTGTTGGTGGTGTCGCTGCTGCCGTTGATGACGCTGCTGAACCAGGAAGGCGAGGCCGCCTGGTTCCTGTGGGTGCCGGCGCTGGCGCAGATCACCTTGATGGGCCGCGTACTGAAGGGCGAACCGATGGCCGCGTGGGAGATGGGCGTGCCGCTGCTGGCTTGCCTGCTGGTGAGCGTGATGTGCCTGGCGTACGTCGCGCGCAGCCTGCGCAGTGCGGCGCTGAAGTGAAGCTGTCGACGCGCCGACCCAGGCGTGGCCGACGTGCAGCGCGCGCTGTACTTCGCTCTGCCAGGGCAGGGCATGCACGATCTCGTGGAGGAAGCGCGCTGACTCCAGGACCGTGTCAGCACCTCGCCCTCCTTGCCGACCAGGCGCAGGTTGGTCACGACCGACATCGGATCGGCCATCGCGACCACATTGCTGGAGATCTGCACCCATTCCCAGGCGACGCCGGCTTCGCCCTCGTGCTCTGGTCAATCTTTGGTCGGCTTCGTCAGGCCGGATCAGGAAGTGCGATTGCGTTTCGAAGCCTTTTGTTATCAGAAATTCGGCCACCAGAACGGTCATGTAATTCGGATGTTGCACACGCCTTTGACGGCACGCAGCCGCTGGTGGCCGGCATGCGCGTGCAAGCCGATGAGCTTCTGGGACGACGGCGACTTGTCGAATAGCTGTTCGAGCCGGTGCTTGTTTTGACAAACGAAAGAGGAGAGTGATCGCTTACATCATAGCCATCGTTGGCGCTCACTGCCGCCGCGAGGTCGGCACTGCAGGGGCC
>JAHECC010000307.1 GCA_024641965.1 Rubrivivax sp. | reverse complement strand
GGGTTGTTGACGGCACCGATCGCTTCATAGAAGGCCTTGGCCTTCGGCAGGTCGCGCACAGGCAGATTGATGAAGATTTGTTTGGGCATGGCGAGCTTCGAGGTAATTGGAGGTGTGAGGTAATCAATCCACGATACGGCCGCCGTCACCGACCTTGGCGTCCATGTGAATCCGGCGCAAGCGGACGGTGCCGGTGCTCATGCGGAGCCCCGTCACCGTTCGCGCGCTACGGGTTGAAGCATGCTGACCCGGTTGCCCTCGCTGTCCATGAAGGACACGTAGCGGCCGACGCCCGGAATCGGCATCGGTTCGCCGAGTACCTCGCCGCCGGCGCGCTGCACCTTCTTCATCGCGTGGTCGATGTCGTCGACGGCGATGACCACTGACGGATACGGCGCCGGCCAGTCGGCCCGCTTCGGGAACAGGCCGCCGTTGATGGCGCCCGGCGCGGTTGGGCGGCCGTCGGCAGTGGCGGTCGTCGTCGCGAGAACGTAGTTGCCCATCTCTTTGCCCAGCGCTTCGGTGTGCCAACCGAATGCCTGCGTATAGAACGTGGCGGCACGCGCCGGATCGTCGTAGGGGATTTCGAAGTGCACAACGGGGTTCATTTCAAAGCTCCTTTGTCGGGCCTATTTGCAGGGTTGCGCCGCGTTCGCGCAGCGGGTTGGAAAAGATATTCGAGATAGCTGCGCAGATGCGCGATCGACGCCGCCGCGACCGATGCATCCTGCGTTGCCTTGGCAAGGATGAAAGCGCCTTGCAACACGGCCTGGGTGTGCAGCGCCAGGCCATGGGCATCGGTCCTGCGGCCGACGCCGCTGGCGGCGAGCGCCTCCGCGATGTCGGCTTCCAGCGTCGCAGCGTGGTCGACGATGCTGCGCGCACAGGCGTCGCGGATCGATGGGCTGGAATCGTGCACCTCTTGCACCATCGTGCCGACGAGGCAGGTGAATTCGGGGACCGCGCCCTGCAGGATCGCGGTGCGGAAGTCGAGGTAGCCGAGCACGCGCTCGCGCGCGCTCCTCAACGCGTGGTACGGCGCCTCGGAGAAAAGCGCGCCGGTGACCGCCGACCAGTGATCGGCGGCGGCGACTGCGAGGTCTTGTTTGCTCGCGAAGTGATGAAAGAACGCGCCTTTGGTGACGCCGGCGACCGCGCACAACTCATCGACCGTGGTCGCGTGGTAGCCCTTGGTGCGCACAAGGCCGAAGGCGGCATCTAGCAGGCGCTGCCGAGCGGTCGGTGTCGTTTGACGATCAACGTCGGCTGCCATGTAGGTACAGTACCGACCAGTTGGTATGTTGTCAACTGAGTCGCCCAAAACAATCCTGTGAAGACCAGTTCAAGAAGAAGACGGCCCTCCATGAAGCCGCCATTCGCGGCTGGTTGGTCCTGGCCGACTGTGCAATTCCGCGGGATGCCAACAAGCTGATTGCCGGGCGGATGTGTTGCCACTTTGACCGGCGGCAAATGTCGCGGCGTTGCACGGGCGCATCTTCGTCGGCCCTCAACTTGATGGGAGTCCATCATGGAATCCATTGCCAACGCTGGTCATCGCGAGCCATGGAACAAGGGCAAGATCGTCGGCCAGAAGGCGCCGTTCAAGCTCAAGGACATCTGGGCGCTGCGAGTCCGCCTGCAAATGGAGAACCGGGTGCGCGAGCTGGCACTCTTCAACCTGGGCATCGACAGCAAGCTGCGCGGCTGCGACCTGGTTGGCCTGAAGGTCCGGGACATCTGCCACGGCGACCAAGTCGCATCGCGCGCGATGGTCATGCAGCACAAGACCCAGCGTCCAGTGCAGTTCGAGATCACGCCGGCGACTCGGGACGCTGTCCAGAAGTGGATCAGGCAGGCCGCACTGAAGGCAGACGACTTTGTGTTTCCGAGCCGCATTCACGACTCGCCCCATCTGGGAACCAGGCAGTACGCCCGGATCCTCGAACACTGGGTCGAGGAACTGGGTCTCGATCCGGCAGACTACGGCACGCACTCGATGCGGCGGACCAAGGCGACGCTGATCTATCGGCGCACGAAGAACTTGCGGGCCGTGCAGCTCTTGCTTGGCCACAGCAAACTTGAGTCGACGGTCCGCTACCTTGGCATCGAGGTGGACGATGCCTTGGAGATCTCTGAGCAGACCGAGATCTGAGCGCCCCGTGGATCCAGCCGCCCGGCGGACGGCTCGCCGGGCAGGCGGTGCAGCCATAAAAGCATCCCGGGCTGCGTCCGGCACCTGGGACATAGGTCTGATGGACGGCTGTCGGCTTCCCGGCGCGGCCGCGAACTGGCAGTCCCGGCCAGTTCCGGTCGTACACGGCCGGCCGCTTCAGGGCATCTCACCTTGCCATGCGAACGCCGACGGCCGTCTGGCGTTTGCCACCCGAAGGCAGGCTCCCTCGAGCAGGCACTCGTAGGTGGGGGCCCGACGGGGCGATTGCGACGCCTTCCTCGAGTGCGGCATCCTGGCCTACGGCTTCCTCAGGCTGCGCTCTGGCGAGTGCGGCCATGACAAGCTGCTGGCTTTCAACTGCAAGCGCCGGGGGTTCTGCCCGTCGTGCGGCGCGCGGCGCATGTCGCGGACGGCCGCCCACATGGTGGACCACGTCATTCCGCACGTTCCGGTGCGGCGATGGGTGCTGTCGCTGTCGATCCCGTTGCGCGTGCTGCTGGCCGCGCAGCCCGAGCTGGTCACGCCGGTGCTGCAGGTGGTGCAGCGTGTAATCACGCGCCATCTGCTGGACGATGCCGGGCTCCGCGCCGACGAAGGCCACGGCGGTGCCGTCACGCTGATCCAGCGCTTCGGATCCGCCGCCACGTAGGCGTCGATGGCTGCTTCGGGCATGGAGGCGAAGCGCACATGCGATACGTTCAGCGCCGCCCGCGCGCGCCGGTCGTCGTGCACTGCCACGGTGGTGAGCACGCGGTGCGTGCTCCCGGATGGCGCGCGCAGCATAGCCCGTGCCTCGCCCGCATCGGCCGGCTTGCCCAGGATGCGCCGGGCCACGGCCGCCTGCAGCTCGGCGCGGGTCACGCGCTGCAAGTAGGCGGCAGGCAGTTCGCCAGGCCACATGGCCTCCAGCGATTCGACGTCTGCGTCGTCGGCCAGCAGCGGCGCGTGCTCGATGCCGATCTGCTGCAGCAACTGGCGCCGGCGCGGGCTTTGCGACGCCAGGTAGAGCAAGGGGGTTGAGGGCATCGCGCCATTCTGGCGCGGCCCGCCTGCCAACGCGCGTCTCAGTCGTCGGCTTCGGTGTCGCGCACCGCGTCCTGGCCCGCGCCCTGCGGGCCGACGCAGCGCCAGCTACCAGCGCTCTCGACATCGCCGCGGCCCAGGTAGCGGGCCACCTGTGGATACGGGCACAGCGGCCGGGTGCGCGTGGCCGACCAGCCGGTCGGCACGTCGCCGTTGCCGCCGCCCGCGTTGCCGGGGC
>JAHECC010000306.1 GCA_024641965.1 Rubrivivax sp. | reverse complement strand
GGCGGCCAGCCGCAGACCTTCCACATCTTCATGTCCCACCTGCACTGGGACCACATCATGGGCCTGCCGTTCTTCGTGCCGGCCTTCATTCCGGGCAACCGCATCTTCATCTACGGCAGCCATCGCGAAATCGAAGCGGCATTGCGGCGCCAGCAGGAGCCGCCATCCTTTCCGGTGGGCTTCGACGTCATCTTCGAGGACCGCATCCGCTTCGTGACCCTCGAGCCCGGCGTGCGCCACGAGGTCGCCGGCATCGGCGTGACCACCATGCTGCAGCGCCATACCGGCGACTCCTACGGCTACCGCTTCGAAGCCGGCGGCAAGACGCTGGTGTACTCCACCGACTCCGAGCACCCGCTGGCCGACCCGGCACACACCGAGCGCTTCGTCAACTTCTTCCGCGATGCCGATCTGGTGATCTTCGACGCCATGTACTCGCTGGCCGATTCGATTTCGGTGAAGGCCGACTGGGGACATTCGAGCAACGTGGTCGGCGTCGAGCTGTGCCAGCTGGCCGGCGCGAAGCACCTGTGCATGACCCACCACGAACCGGTGTTCGATGACGCCGCCATCGACGCCATGCTCGCCGAGACGCGCCGCCTGGAGGAAATCACCCGCAGCGGCGCGGCGCTGCGCATCAGTGCGGCCTACGACGGGCTGGACATCGTCTTGTGACTTCTGCCGGTTCGAAAGAGCCGGACGCCGGGCGCACCGGTCGCGTCCGCCTGATTGGCGCGGCACTGCTCGTTGGGCTGGCGCTGGCGGTGTGGCTCGAAGGGCCCTGGACATCCAGACTGCAAGGCGCCTGGTTCGACGCACACCAGGCGCTGTGGCCGCGCACGGTGTCCACACTGCCGGTGACCGTGGTCGCCATCGACCGCAAGAGCCTGCTCGACCTGGGCCAGTGGCCCTGGCCACGCAACGTGCTGGCGCGGCTGGTGCGCATCATCGAGCAGGGCAAGCCGGCGGTCATCGGCGTCAACATCCTGATGCCCGAGGCGGATGCGCTGTCACCCGAACGCCTGCTGGCCCAGTCCCCGGTCGGCGACGCCGCGCTGGGCAAGGCCTTGCGCGCCTTGCCGACCCACGATTCGCAACTGGCCAGCGCACTGGCCCTGGCGCCCACGGTGCTGATCGTCGCCGGCACGGCTGAAGGCACGCGCCAAACGCTGCGCGCCGCGCCGGTGATGGTGAGCAATGTGCAGCGCAGCGAAGACCGGCTCCAGCTCGGTGTGCCCTCTTATGCCGGTGCGCTGAGCAGCATCGATGAGCTGGATCGAAACGCCGATGGCTGGGGTCTGGTGTCGGTGGAGCCGACGCGTGGCGTCATCCGCCGCATGCCGCTGGTGGCCAGCATCGGCGGCACGCTGGTACCGACGCTGGCGGTAGAGATGCTGCGCGTGGCGCAGCAGGTACCCGTGCTGCGGCTGGCCGTGTCGGGCAGCGCGGTGGACAGCATGTCGATCGGCCGGCTGGGCGTGCCGACCGAGGCCGACGGTGCCGTGCGCGTGTACTTCTCTCCGCACATCGACCAGCGCTTCGTCTCGGCGGTGGACCTGCTCGACGGCAGCTTCGACGAGCAGCTGCTGCGTGGCCGCCTGGTGCTCATCGGCCTGACCGGCCTGGGCTTGCAGGAGTTCCAGAACACGCCGATCGGCGAGCGCCTGTCCGGCACCGAAGTCCAGGCCCAGTTGTTGGAGAACCTGGTCGACGGCACCTGGCTGCAGCGGCCGCGCTGGGCCGGCGCCCTCGAAGCCACCATGTTGTTGCTGCTGGGCAGCGTGCTGCTGTGGGCCGTGCCGCGCTGGCGCACGCACCACGCAGCCCTGCTGCTGGCGGCCTGCCTGTTCGTACCGGTGCTGCTGGCGCTGGCGGCCTTCCGCTCGCAGCAATGGCTGTTCGACGCCGCCACGCCGGGCCTGAGCCTGCTGCTGTTCTTCGGCGTGCTGCTGGCGCTGTCGCTGGCGGAGACGGCACAGCAGTCGCGCGCGTTGCAGACCCTGGTGCAGGCGCAGCGCGAGGATTCGGCGCGGCTGTCCGGCGAACTGCTGGCCGCGCAGCGCGTGCAGACCGCGATGCTGCCGAGCGCGGCGCTGCTGCAGGGTGATGGCCGCGCCGAGCTGTGCGCCACGCTGCAGCCGGCGCGCGAGGTCGGCGGCGACCTGTACGACTACTTCCGGCTCGACCCGCGACGCCTGTTCCTGCTCATCGGCGACGTCGCCGGCAAAGGCCTGTCGGCATCGATCTTCATGGCTGTGAGCAAGGCGCTCTACAAGAACGCCATGCTGCGCGCGCCCGATGCCGATATCGGCGCGATCATGCGGGTGGCCAATGCCGAGGTGTCGCGCGACAACCCGGGCAACCTGTTCGTCACCGCCTTCGCCGCGATCCTCGACCTGGACAGCGGCGAGATGCACTACTGCAACGCCGGGCACGACAACCCCTACCGCCTGCATGCCGACTACACGCAGCCGCTGCGCATCGCCGACGGCGACGGCCCGCCGCTTTGCGCCGTGGCCGACTACGACTACCAGGGTGCGCGCTGCCGCCTGCAAGCCGGTGAACTGCTGTGCCTGATGACCGACGGCGTGACCGAGGCACTCACCGCCGACGGCCAGCTGTACGGGTATCCGCGGCTGCAGCAGAAACTGCTCGAACTGCAGCGCGCGCAGGCCGGGCCGCGCGAGCTGGTCGATGCGCTGCATGCCGACGTGCTGGCCTTTGCCGCCGGGGCCGAGGCCGCCGACGACCTGACGATCCTGGCGCTGCGCTGGAACGGCCCCGCGGGAGCGGCGGCGTGAGCGTGTTGTCAGCGCACCAGGATCTCGACGCGCCGGTTGCGTGCCTCGGCCACGCCGTCGGCCGTGGCCACCATCGGCTCGCGCTTGCCGCGGCCGATGACGACAATGCTGTCGGCCGCGATGCCGCGCGCCACCAGCGCCTTGCGCACCACCTCGGCGCGTTGGCGCGACAGCGCGTCGTTGAAGGCATCGGTGCCGACCGTGTCGGTGTGGCCAATGACCAGCAGGTCCGGCACGGGCCGCTGGGCGATCTCGGCGAACACGTTGTCGAAGTCGCGCCGCGACGCATCGGTGAATTCGTCCTTGCCCTCGACGAAATACAGCGTGAACTGCGCCGGCGCCGTCGGGCGCGCGTCCAGCGCCGCCCCATACTTCGCGCGCACCTGCTCGGCGCTCGACGTGGCCGGCTGCGGCCCGGCGCTGGTCAACTGTGCTGCGGCGTAAGGCTTGTCGAGCAGCAGTTCACCGCCGGGCTGCTTGACTTGCACGGCCGTGTCCTTGCCCATCGCGTCGGGCAGCAGCACCACCTCGCCTTGCGGCGTCGCGCAGGCGCCCAGCAGCGCCAGCAGGCCCAGCGCCGCGAGGCTGCGGCGGAGCTTATTCACCGGCAGCCACCACGAAATCCGTGCCACG
>JAHECC010000007.1 GCA_024641965.1 Rubrivivax sp. | reverse complement strand
ATGAAGGCAGCCTGCTGCTGATGCTCGAAACCGACGCCGCGGCAGCCGCTCCCGCGCCGTCGCCCGCAGCTAAGGCGCCGGCAGCGGCCTCGGCGCCGGCGCAGGTTGCGGCCGCTCCCGCGGCCAGCCATGCCGGCGGTGCCGACCTGGAATGCGACATGCTGGTGCTGGGCGCCGGCCCGGGCGGCTATTCGGCCGCCTTCCGCGCCGCCGATCTGGGCATGAAGGTGGTGCTGGTCGAGCGCTACGCGTCGCTCGGCGGCGTGTGCCTGAACGTCGGCTGTATCCCCAGCAAGGCGCTGCTGCACGTGGCGTCGGTGATGGACGAAGTCAAGCATTTCGCGGACCTGGGCGTCAGCTTCGCTGCGCCCACGGTCGACACCGCCAAGCTGCTGGCGCACAAGAACAAGGTGGTGGGCAAGCTCACCGGCGGCTTGGCCGCGATGGCCAAGATGCGCAAGGTCACGGTGGTTCGCGGCTACGGCAGTTTCCTCGACCCGTTTCATGTGCAGGTGGAAGAGACGCAGGGCGAGGCGCAGGACAAGACCGGCAAGTCGCAGACCATCCGCTTCAAGCAGTGCATCATCGCCGCCGGTTCGCAGGCCATGCGTCTGCCCTTCCTGCCGGATGACCCGCGCATCGTCGATTCCACCGGCGCGTTGCAGATGCGCGGTTCGCCGAAACGCATGCTCATCGTCGGTGGCGGCATCATCGGTCTGGAGATGGGCACGGTGTATTCCACGCTCGGCGCCCGGCTCGACGTGGTCGAGATGCTCGACGGCCTGATGCTGGGCGCCGACCGCGACCTGGTCAAGGTGTGGCAGAAGATGAACGCGCCGCGCTTCGACCACGTCATGCTCAAGACCAAGACCGTCGGCGCCGCGGCCACCGCCGATGGCATCCTGGTCAAGTTCGAGGGCGACAACGCGCCGAAGGAGCCGCAGCTCTACGATCTGGTGCTGCAGGCGGTGGGGCGAAGCCCGAACGGCAGGAAGATCGGCGCCGACAAGGCCGGCGTGGCGGTCAACGAACGCGGCTTCATCCCGGTCGACCAGCAAATGCGCACCAACGTCGCGCACATCTTCGCCATCGGCGACATCGTTGGCCAGCCGATGCTGGCGCACAAGGCGGTGCACGAGGCGCATGTCGCGGCCGAGGTGGCCTCGGGCGACAGCAAGGCGATGTTCGATGCGCGCGTCATCCCGAGCGTGGCCTACACCGACCCCGAAGTCGCTTGGGTCGGCCTGACAGAGGACGAGGCCAAGGCGCAGGGCATCAAGATCAAGAAGGGCCTGTTCCCGTGGACGGCTTCGGGCCGGGCCATTGCGAACGGCCGCGACGAGGGCTTCACCAAGCTGCTGTTCGATGCGAACAGCCACCGTGTCGTCGGCGGCGGCATCGTCGGCACGCATGCCGGGGACATGATCGGCGAGGTGGCGCTGGCCATCGAGATGGGGGCCGACGAGGTGGACATCGGCAAGACCATCCACCCGCACCCGACGCTGGGCGAAAGCATCGGCATGGCGGCCGAGGTGGCGCACGGCAGCTGTACCGACCTGCCGCCGGCACGCAAGTAGCCCCTGGCGGGAAGTGCACTGCGTGCAGGCGTGCCCTTGGCACGCTGCGCGCTGCCGTCTGACTGGCAGCGGGCTCAAGTCGGCTGCGCGGGGGTCGATGCACAAGGCCTAGTGCCGACCGGCTGCGCGCCGCGGGCGGCGCGCTTCGGGCTCCGGCCCTGCCTACATCTTGTGCATTCCGCGCCAAGTCCCGAGGAGACGCGCCTTGCAGGCGCTCTTGTGCTGTCTGATCGCAGCCGCGATGGGCTTCGCCCTGGCCACGGCAGCGCAGACAGCGGACGCGCAGCGCCTGCAGCGCAGCACAGCGCGTCTCGAACCGCATGCCGAGGCCGCGCTGCGCGAGCTGCGGCCGCTGTTGCTGATCACGCAGGATGGCGACGTCGGCGGGCAGTTGCGTGGCATCAATCTGTTCTGCAACCAGCGCATCACCTTCATCACGGACGAACAGGTCTGGGGCCTGGTGGACTGCCGGGCCAGCCTGTTGGAAGCATTGAACAAGGGGCAGGGCGATTGCGAGGACTACGCCATCGGCAAGTATTCCAGCCTCCTGGCCGCGGGTGTGGCCGTCACCCGATTGCGACGGGTGTACGTGCGCGCCCAGCTCGACGGTCGCTTGCAGGCGCACATGGTGCAGGCCTACTACACCGATGGGCAGAGCGAACCGCTGATCCCCGACAACCTGGTCGACCGCATCGTGCCGGCCTCGCAGCGCACCGATCTGACACCGGTGTTCAGCTTCAACAGCGACGGTTTGTGGCAGGGTGTAGGCATGGCCGGCGCGGGCGACCCGGTGACCCGCTTGTCACGCTGGCGTGATGTCACGGCCAAGGCGCGTGCGGAGTGCTTCCTTTGAGAGAAGATCCGATCCGATGATGACCCTGATCCGTCAGGTCTGGCTGATGTTGTTCGGTGTGTTGTTGTTCGCATGGACGGGCAGCGTGGTCACGCACACGCTGATGGCGCGGCAATCGCTGCGCGCGCAAATGCAGGTGCGAAACGCGGATGGCGCGATGATGCTGGCGCTGGCCCTGTCGCAACAGAAGGGCGACGAGTCGCTGATGAAGCTGCTGGCTGAGGCCCAGTTCGACACCGGCCACTATCGGCTGCTGCGCCTGCTGCGCGACGACGGCAGTGTGCTGTTCGAGCGTCAGGCATCGGCCCAGGCCCTGGC
The DNA here is from genome assembly GCA_024641965.1 of Rubrivivax sp. GTDB lineage: Bacteria > Pseudomonadota > Gammaproteobacteria > Burkholderiales > Burkholderiaceae_C > Rubrivivax. The sequence goes on along the minus strand of JAHECC010000007.1, from coordinate 46,550 downwards.
TGCGCCCGCCTGGTTTGCTCGGGCCCTGCCGATCGAGGCCGAACCTCGCGAGGCGTCGCTGTCAAACGGCTGGCGTGCCATCGGCCGCGTGCAGCTGGCCAGCCACGCGTCGTGGGCCGTCGACGAACTCTGGGCCGGCTGCCTGCGCATGGCCGGCTGGCTGGCCGTGCTCGGAGCCGTGGCCGCCTTGCTGGTGGCACTGGCCGTGCGCGGCTGGCGCCGCCCGCTGGATGCCGCCGTGGCGCAGGCGCAGGCACTCGAGGAAAGCCGCTTTGTCGTTGCCGAAGAGCCGCGCGTGCCGGAGTTGCAGCGCCTGACGCGCAGCATGAATTCGCTGGTGCAGCGGCTGCAAGGCGTCTTTGAACGCCAGGCCTCACAACTCGAAGAGCTGCGTACCCAGGCGCACCTGGACAGCGTGACGGGTTTGCTGAAGCGCGGCCAGTTCACCAGCCAGTTGAGCGCCGCTCTGGGTGCCGAGCGCCAGCGCGGGGCTGGTTTGCTGCTGATCCGCCTGCGCGGGCTGGAGGCCATGAACCGGCGCATCGGCCACGACAGCACCGATCGCCTGCTGGCCGCGCTGGCGCAGGTGCTGCAGAGCTATCCGCGCCACGTCAAGGGCGCGTTGGCAGGCCGCTTGAACGGCTCCGATTTCGCGCTCTACCTGCCTGCCTCCGGTATGGCGGTGGAAACCGCAGGTTCGCTGGTCGAGGCGCTGCGTGCAGCCTTGGCGACGGTGGATCAGGGCGCCGAGCTGGTCATCGGCGGCACCGAACTGCCACAGGCCATGGGCGCGCCCGCGGCGCTGTCCATCGCCGACGCGGCCTTGGCACAGGCCGAAGGCAGCGGGGCCTTCGCGGTCGAGGTCGAACCGGGTCCGCCGGCCGATGGCCGCGTGCTGGGTGAGCAGCAATGGCACGAGCGAATCACCGATGCCTTGCAAGCCGGGCGCATCGAACTGGCCGAATATGCTTTGCGCGGCCCACAGGGTGAGCTGTTGCATCTGGAGTGCCCGGCCCGCCTGCAGCTGGAAGCCGCCGGCAGCTTCGAGCCGGCCGCGCAATGGCTGGCCATGGCAGCGCGCTGCCGACTCGTTCACAAGCTGGATCTGGCGGTGCTGCAATTGGCCCTGGAGGCCATTCGGCGCGATGGCCTGCCGCGCTGCATCAACATGGCTGCCGCGTCACTGGCGGCATCTGGATTCGTCTATGAGGTGCAGCGGTGCCTGGAGGCGGCGCCGACCGAGTCGGCCCGCCTTTGCATCGATTTCGTCGAGGTCGCCGCGCTGCAGCCGCAGCGGCTGCGCGAGGCCGGCAGACTGTGGCGTCGCAGCGGGGTGCGCATCGGGCTGGAACATGCCGGCGCCAACCTGCGCGAGCTGGCCCGGCTGCATACCTTGGGCGTGGACTACGTGAAGATCGACGGCGCTTTCGTGCAGGGTGCTGCGAGCACGCCCGCGGTGCGCGAACTGGCGCGCGGCCTGGTCACATTGCTGCGCGGCATGGACCTGCAGGTACTGGCGGAGGCGGTGGCCGACGAAACCGATCTGGCAGCCCTGTGGGCGCTGGGCTTCGACGGCGCCACCGGCCCGGCGGTGCAACCCCACTGAGCGCGCCGCCGCGTTCCCCTGCGTCAGCCGATGTCGGCCACGTGCAGGCCGAAGTGTCCCTGCCCTCGGTCCGCAAAGTAGTGCCGCAGCGTCTCGCGCACGGTATGGAAGGCAAGATGTTCCCACGGGATCTGATGTTCCAGAAACAACTGTGTCTCGATCGTTTCCGGCCCTGGAGCGAAATCGGTGTCGAGCAGCCGGGCGCGGTAGTACAGGTGCACCTGCCCGACGCGCGCCACGTTGAGCAAGGTGAAAAGCCCCTCGAGCTCGATGCGCGCGCCGGCTTCTTCAACGGTCTCGCGCACAGCACCTTCGGCCGTGGTCTCGCCCAATTCCATGAACCCTGCGGGCAGCGTCCACAGGCCGTAACGCGGTTCGATATTGCGTCGGCACAGCAGCACCTGGTCGCCCCAGACCGGCACGGTACCGACCACGTTGAGCGGGTTCTCGTAGTGCACTTCGCCGCAGGCGGTGCACACCGCACGCTCGCGGTTGTCGTCGACCGGTACGCGGTACTGCGTGGCCGCGCCGCAGGAGCGGCAATGCTTGATGCGCTGCGGGATCATGCGCGGAAGTTTATCCGGCAGGCGTGCGTGGCATCATGTGTCGGCCCCGTCGTGGGGCGATGCCGAATGCCTTTGAAAGCCCCGCCATGAGCCTTGTCCTGACCACCCCCGCCCCGACCCTCGTGCCCGTGGCCGACGGCCGTTCCTTTCCGGTGCACCGCATCTACTGCGTCGGACGCAACTACGTCGAGCACGCGGTCGAAATGGGTCACACCGGGCGCGAACCGCCGTTCTTCTTTCTCAAGCCGGCCGATACCGTCTTGCCCGTGCCGCAAGGTCAGACCGGCGAGATGGACTATCCGAGCCTGACGCAGGAGCTGCACCACGAGATCGAACTGGTGGTGGCCATCGGCCGCGGCGGGCGCGACGTCCGGTCGGCCGACGCAGCCGGACACATCTGGGGTTATGCGGTCGGACTGGACATGACACGGCGCGACCTGCAGGCCGACATGAAGAAGCAGGGGAGGCCCTGGTGCATCGGCAAGGCCTTCGAGCAGTCGGCGCCGATCGGTCCGATCCACCCGATTGCCAGCACCGGGCAATTGCTCAAGGGCGAAATTGGCTTGAGTGTGAACGACAAGCCGCGCCAGAAGGGCGACCTGTCGCAGCTGATCTGGAGCGTGAACGAGATCATCGAGCACTTGAGCGCCGCCTGGCTGCTGCAGCCCGGCGACCTGATCTACACGGGCACGCCGGCCGGCGTGGGCGCGGTGCAGCGCGGTGACGTCATGGAAGGCCGCATCGCCGGCCTCGGCAGCCTGCGCGTGGCGGTGCGCTGATTCGAAAACGAGGGGGTTCAGCCATGGAGCTTTACAACTACTTCCGATCCTCGGCCTCGTACCGCGTGCGCATCGCAATGGCCCTGAAGGGACTGCCTTACGACTACAAGGCGGTGCACCTTGCCAAGAACGAGCAGTTCGCCGAGTCCTACGCGTCGGTGTCCGCGTCGCGGTTGGTGCCGCTGCTGCGCGACGGCGAGCATGTGCTCACGCAGTCGCTGGCGATCATCGAGTATCTTGACGAGACCCATCCGAAGCCGGCGCTGCTGCCGGGCGATGCGCAGGCACGCGCTCGCGTGCGTGCGCTGTCGCTGGACATGGCCTGCGAGATCCACCCGCTGAACAACCTGCGCGTGTTGCGCTATCTGGTGCATTCGCTGAAGGTGTCCGACGAGGACAAGGACCGCTGGTACCGGCACTGGGTCGAGACCGGGTTGGAGGCGGTCGAACGCCAATTGTCCGCGTTGCCCGCGCGCTATTGTCACGGCGACACGCCGACCATGGCCGACTGCGTGCTGGTGCCGCAGGTCTTCAACGCCCAGCGCTTCAAGTGCCGCACCGATCACGTGCCGAACGTGATGCGCGTGTTCGACGCCTGCATGCAACTGGAGGCCTTCGAGAAGACGCGGCCCGAAGCCTGCCCGGATGCCTTCTGACCCCTCGTCGGCATTGCCCGGCGATGCGTTGCGGCCGGTGTGGGCCGCGCCGGAGCGTGTCGGCGCGCTGATGAGCACGCGCCTCGGCGGCGTCAGTGTGGCGCCCTGGGATTCCCTGAACCTGGGCATCGCCGTCGGCGACGATGCCGATGCCGTGGCCGAGAACCGGCGTCGCTTCGCCGACCTGCTCGGCGCGCGGCCGGTGTGGCTGCGTCAGGTGCACGGCAACCGCGTGCAGCGCGTGGGCGCAGCGCTGCTCGACGCCCCGCCGGTGCAGGCCGATGCCGCCTGGACCGACGAGCCGGGCGTGGCTTGCGCGATCCAGGTGGCCGATTGCATGCCGGTGCTGTTTGCCGCGCCCGATGGACGCGCGGTGGCGGCCGCGCATGCGGGCTGGCGCGGGCTCGCCGGCGGCGTGCTCGAGACGACGTTGGTGGCGTTGTGTGAAGGGGCGCACTGTGCGCCGGACGATGTGGCGGTGTGGCTGGGGCCGTGCATCGGTGCGCGCCAGTTCGAAGTCGGTGCGGACGTGCTTCAGGCCTTTGACCAGGCGCCGTCGCTTGCCGAAACGCGCTGTTTCAAGCCCAGTGCGGCCGACGCGGCTACGCCGCGATGGCTGGCGAACCTGCCGCAGCTTGCGCGCGACCGGCTGGCACGCGTCGGCGTCAGGCAGATCGACGGCGGCGACGCGTGCACTGTCGAGGATCCGTCACGCTTTTTCTCGTTCCGCCGAGATGGTGTCACCGGCCGCATGGCCGCGGCCGTCTTCGTTCGCGGCTGAGGCAGCGTCGGCTTGGGCCTGCGCGCGCCGGCGGGCGCGTTGGCGCGCCGGGGTGGCCATCACATACAGCACGATGGACAGCGGCAGCACGCCGTAGAGCAGGGCCGTGAAGACCGCACCCAGCACGGTGCCATTGGGCGACATGGCCTCTACAACGGCCATCATCACCACCACGTAAATCCAGGCGATCGCGACCAGATGCATATCGAGTTTGTACTGTGGATTTGCGCAATGATCGAGGGCCGGTCAGGCTGAGCTAAGCTAGCGCCCGAAGAATGCGCGTTCCGATGATCCGCACTTCGGCAGCCTGACGACAAGTGTCCCGTCCGGCAGCACCACAGGAGACAAGACCAGATGAGCCAGCCCAACGCGTTCCTGCCGGATCTCGATGCCACGGCCATGAGCGCCGCCATGAACGAGACCTGGCAGCAATTGTCGGGCCTGAAGCTGCCGGCGGCGACCATGTCGCAATTGCAGCAGGACTATCTGAAGGGCGCAAGCGCGATCTGGAATCAGAATTTGCAGCCCGCGCCGGGTGCGGATGGCAAGCCGGCCATGGGCGACAAGCGATTCACGGCCAAGGATTGGTCGACCCATCCGGGTGCCGCCTACGTCGCGCAGATGTACCTGCTGAACTCGCGCACGCTGATGCAAATGGCCGAGGCGGTGCAGGGCGATGCGAAGACCAAGGGGCGCATTCGCTTTGCCGTGCAGCAGTGGGTCGATGCCGTGTCGCCGAGCAACTTCCTCGCGCTCAACCCTGAAGCCTTGCAGAAGGCGCTGTCGTCCCAGGGGCAGAGCCTAAGCCAAGGCATGCAGAACCTGATGGACGACGCGCGCAAGGGGCATGTGTCGCAGACCGACGAGTCGGCTTTCGAGGTCGGGCGCAATGTGGCCACCACCGAAGGTGCGGTGGTGTTCGAGAACGAGCTGTTCCAACTGATCGAATACAAGGCGCTCGGCGCCAAGGTGCACGAGCGGCCGATGCTGTTCGTGCCACCGTGCATCAACAAGTACTACCTGATGGATCTGCAGCCGGAGAACTCGCTGATCCGCTACACCGTGTCGCAGGGACACCGGCTGTTCGTCGTCAGCTGGCGCAACCCCGACATGTCGCTGGTGCACAAGACCTGGGACGACTACATCGAGGACGCTGCGATCCGCGCCATCGACGTGGTGCTGGATGTGACCGGTGCCAAGTCGCTGAACACACTGGGTTTCTGCGTGGGCGGCACGATCCTGGCCACCGCGCTGGGGGTGCTGGCCGCGCGCGGGCGCCAGCCTGCGGCGTCATTGACGATGATGACCAGCTTGCTCGACTTCAGCGACACGGGGGTGCTCGACCTGTTCATCGACGAGGCGGGCGTGCGCCTGCGCGAGATGACGATGAGCGAAAACGCGCCGGGCGGACCCAAGCTGCTGAAGGGGCAGGAACTGGCGACGACCTTCAGTTTCCTGCGCCCGAACGAGTTGGTGTGGAACTACGTCGTCGGCAACTACCTGAAGGGCGAATCGCCGCCGGCATTCGACCTGCTGTACTGGAATGGCGACGGCACCAACCTGCCCGGGCCGATGTATTGCTGGTACCTGCGCCACACCTACCTGCAGGACGAACTGAAGCTTCCCGGCAAGCTCACCGTGTGCGGCGAGAAACTCGACCTGGGGCAGATCAAGGCGCCGGTGTTCATCTACGCCTCGCGCGATGACCACATCGTGCCCTGGAAGGCGGGCTATGCATCGACCCGCATCCTGAAAGGCAAGACCAAGTTCATTCTCGGCGCTTCGGGGCACATCGCCGGACCGATCAATCCGCCGGTGCACAACAAGCGCAACTACTGGACCAACGACAAGCTGCCGGCCGACCCCGACGCCTGGTTCGATGCGGCCAAGGCGGTGCCTGGCAGTTGGTGGGGCGTATGGATCGACTGGCTCGAGCCGCTGTCGGGCAAGCAGATGGCGGCACCGAAATCGCCGGGCAGCCGCAAGTACCCGCCGATCGAAGCCGCACCGGGACGCTATGTCAAGCAAAAGGCCTGAATGTCGGCGGAAAGCGAAAATGCAGGTCCCATGGGCAAGGGTTTTTGTCCGAGTACGAGAAACGAGTTCAATACCGGCCGACCTGTGGTCAGCGCCGGCAGAACCTTCGATAGACAAACATAGGAGATGAGCATGGCAAAGAAAGTGGCATATGTGACGGGTGGCATGGGTGGCATCGGGACCGCGATCTGCCAGCGCCTGCACAAGGAAGGTTTCACCGTCGTCGCAGGCTGCGGCCCGACGCGTGACTGGCAGAAATGGCTCGACGAGCAGAAGGCGCAGGGCTACACCTTCCATGCCTCCGTGGGCAACGTCGCTGACTGGGACTCGACGGTCGCCGCCTTTACCAAGGCCAGCACCGAGGTCGGCCCGATCGACGTGCTGGTGAACAATGCCGGCATCACCCGCGACCGCATGTTTCTGAAGATGACGCCCGAAGACTGGAAGGCGGTGATCGACACCAACCTGAACAGCATGTTCAACGTCACCAAGCAGGTGGTGCCGGGCATGGTGCAAAAGGGCTGGGGCCGCATCATCCAGATCAGTTCGGTCAACGGTGAAAAGGGCCAGGCCGGCCAGACCAACTACTCGGCCGCCAAGGCCGGCATGCACGGATTCACGATGGCGCTGGCGCAGGAGGTGGCGAGCAAGGGCGTCACGGTGAATACCGTCAGCCCCGGCTACATCGGCACGGACATGGTCAAGGCCATCAAGCCGGAGATCCTGGAAAAGATCGTCGCCACGATCCCGGTCAAGCGCCTGGGCACACCCGAAGAGATGGGCTCGATCGTGGCCTGGCTGGCCGGCGAGGATTCCGGTTTCACCACCGGCGCCGACTTCAGTTGCAACGGCGGCCTGCACATGGGTTAATGTCCAGCTCCCCCGAGCCCCCTCCGGGAGGCGGCTCCATCCTGTTTGACGAGCGCCGGCCTTGGCCGGCGTTCCCCATTTCAGGTGCCGGCCAGGAAGAACTTGATCAGCCCCTTGGCGGCGAAGCCCAGCAGGCCGAATCCCAATGCCAGAAAGAGCACGAAGGTGCCGAAGCGGCCTGCCTTCGACTCACGCGCCAGCTGGAAGATGATGAACACCATGTACAGCATGAACGCGCTGACGCCGAAGGTCAGCCCGAACTGGGCGATCTGGTCTTCGGAGTAGCCGAACATCAGCTTGCTTCCGGCAGGTCGGTGCTGACCACCAGGTCGCGGTAGGCGTGCCAGCTGGCATACGACAGCCAGGGCACGGCGACCACCAGGCCGAGCAGCAGCGTGCTCATGCCGATGAAGGTAATGCCCAGCAGCAGCGCGCCCCACAGTGCCATCGGACCGGGGCTTTGCATCACCGCGCGCCAGCTGGTGAGCACCGCGCCGAGCACGCTGATGCGCCGCTCCAGCAGCAGCGGGATAGCGACCACGCTGGACGCATAGACCGGTGCCACCAGCACCCCGCCCAACGCCAGCCAGGTTTCGAACAGGTAGGACTGCTCGTCGAGCACCACGATCTTCAGGAAGTCCAGTGGGTCGTGCACCGCTTGCGGCGCGAAGGCGGTGATCAACGAGGCCGAGGTCAGCACCCAGCCGGTGCCGGCGGCGGCCAGCAGGACGCCGAACAGCACCAGGCGATGGTCGCTGGGCCGCCAGGCCGCCAGCGCCGTGGACAGCGTGGCCTCCTGCCCGCGTTCGATGGCGCGGCTCACGGCATACAGGCCGGTTGCTGCAAGGGGTCCGATGAGCAGGAAGCCGCTGAAGGCGCCGGCCAGCAGCCAGAACTGGCGGTGTGCGACCCACAGCAGCACGATGCCGAACAGCGCCACGACCAGCCCATGCGCCAACGCCGGCACCGGCTTGTGCAGCATGTCCCACCAGCCGCGTGCCAACCAGTTGAAGGGCGTGGCATAGCTGATCGTGCCGAGCTGGCAACGATTCGATTGCTGCAGTGCGGATTCGGATGCCATCGGATCGGTCCTGGGTCTTTCGGGGTCACGGCGGGGCGCGCCGCGAGGCAACGTAGAGCCTATTGTCGACCCAGTACGCCGGCCTTCAAGTCAGCAACCGGCGCGCTTCGTTGCGCAGCGTGGCGGCCTCCGCGTCGGCAAGGTGGAGTCGTTCGGCCTCGGCCAGTTGCGGATAACTCTGTCGCAACGATCGCTCGTAGAGCGGATCGTAGTGCTGCCGCATCAGCGACGAGAACACCTGCGCCCAGTCGCCGCTTCTTGCCTGCGCCTGCCAGGCCTCGACCATGTCACGGCCGCGCAATTCGACCAGGCCGTCGAGCAGGCTGCAGAAGGCTTCGGCGTCGTCGGAAAAATGTGCATAGTCCTGCAGCAGCAGACGTGATCGTGCCGCCGCGTCGAGCTCGATATCGATGCACTGGCCATGCTCGCGCATGGTCTGTATCAGCGCCTCCGGCACGCGCAGCGCGCCGATCTTGCGACTCTCGCTTTCGACGAAGACGGGGCGTTGCGGGTCGAAGCCCTTCAGCGAGCGCCAGACCAGCGAATCGAAGCGCTTCTGGCTCGGTTGCGATTGCCCGGGAACCGATCCCAGTACCGAGCCGCGGTGTTTTGCCAGGCCTTCCAGATCGAGAACCTGTGCTCCTTCAAGTGCCAGCGCCTGCAACAGCCGCGTCTTTCCGCTGCCCGTACGGCCGCACAGCACGCGGTAGCGACAGCGCCGGGGCAGTGTCTGCAAGTCCTCGCGCACCAGTGCCCGCCAGGCCTTGTAGCCGCCGCCCAGCTGCGCGCAGCGAAAGCCGATCTGGCTGAGGAACCAGCCCAGACTGCCGGAGCGCTGACCGCCGCGCCAGCAGTACACCAGCGGCTGCCATTCGCGCGGTTTGTCGCGCAATTCGCGCTCGATGTGGCTGGCGATGTTGCGCGCCGCCAGCGCGGCGCCGAGCTTGCGCGCCTCCAGCGCCGACACCTGCTTGTACAAGGTGCCGACAATGCGGCGTTGCTCGTCGTCCAGCACGGGCCAGTTGATGGCGCCGGGCAGGTGGTCCTCGGCAAACTCGGCGGGCGAGCGCACGTCGATCACAGCGTCGAAGCGTGACGGTGCTGCGGCCAGTTCGGCCGCGGTGACGAGCGCCAGGCTCACGTCGGCGCCACCGCGTCGAGCAGTTCGCTCTCGACCTGCAACTGGGTGCGCAGGCGCTGCAGCGCGGGCCCGTCGACCAAGAAGGTGTCGGACACCCGTTCACCGAGCGTGCTGATCTTGGCCAGATAAAGGTTGATCTGGTGCTGCGCGAGCACGCGGGCAATGCCGTAAAGCAGGCCCGAGCGGTCGCTGGCGGTGACGGTGAGCAGCCAGCGTTGCGCACGCTCGTCCGGGTTCAGCGTCACGCGCGGCGTCACCGGGAACGAGCGCACCCGGCGCGACACGCGACCGGGCCTGGGCTCGGGCAGCGGTCCGGTCGACGCCAGCGCCTGCGCGGCCTGGGTCTCGACCAGCGAGATCAGGTCGCGGTAGGCGGCCGGGTCACCGGCTTCGATGCGTGTGCTGACGACCTGAAAGGTGTCCAGCGCATAACCGGTGCGTGTCGTATGGATCTTCGCGTCCTGAATGCTGAATCCGGCACTGTCGAAGTAGCCGCAGATACGCGCGAACAGATCCGGGGCATCGGGCGAAAACACCAGCACCTGCAGCCCCTCACCGACCGGAGACGGGCGCGCGCGCACCACCGGGCCGGTGCTCTTCAAGTGGCGCCACAGCGCGCGCGTGTGCCAGGCAATATCGGCCGCGTCGTGGCGCGCGAAGTAGCTCAGGTCCAGGGTCTTCCAGACGGCTTCCTCGCTACCGGGCAAGGCCGAGTGCCAGGCCAGCAATTGCCGCGCTTCCTGCTTGCGCGATTCGATGTCGGCAGCCAGGTTCGGCTTGCCTCCGCCCAATGCGCGCAGCGTGGCTCGGTAAAGGTCCTCGAGCAGCTTGCCCTTCCAGCCGTTCCACACCTTCGGGCTGGTGCCGCGGATGTCGGCCACCGTCAGCAGGTACAGTGCCGTCAGGTGCCGCTCGTCGCCGACCAGCTTGGTAAAGCCCTGGATCACGTCGACGTCGCTCAGGTCCTCTTTCTGCGCGGTGTGGCTCATCGTCAGGTGGTGCAGCACGAGGAATTCGATCAGCGCCGCGTTCTCCGCATCGATGCCATGGTCGCGGCAGAAACGCCGCGCCTCCTTCGCACCCAGCTTGGAATGGTCGCCGCCGCGGCCCTTGGCGACATCGTGGAACAGTGCCGCCACGTAGAGCACCCAGGGCTCGCCCCACTGCGAGGCCAGCTGCGAGCAGAACGGGTACTCGTGCGCATGCTCCGGGATGAAGAAGCGGCGCACGTTGCGCACCACCATCAGGATGTGCTGGTCCACCGTGTAGACGTGGAACAAGTCGTGCTGCATGCGCCCGACGATGCGCCGGAACACCGACAGGTAGCGCCCGAGCACCGAGGTCGCATTCATCAGGCGCAGTGCATGCGTGATGCCGTGCGGCTGCTTGAGGATCTGCATGAAGGCTTCGCGGTTCGCCGGGTCGCGGCGAAAGCGGGCGTCCATCAAGTTGCGCGCGTTGTACAGCGCGCGCAAGGTGCGCGCCGACAGGTCCTTGATGCCTGGCGTGCGCTGGTAGTTCAGGAAGGTCTGCAGGATCGCCTGCCGATGCTGGCTGTAGAGCTGGTCATTCACCACCTCGAGGTTGCCGCTGCGGTCGAGGAAATGCTCGTCGATGGGCCGCATCGGCGCCTCTTCCGACCCGCTGATGCGCTCCTCGATGTTCAGCATCAGGATCTGGTTCAGCTGGGTCACGGCCTTGGCCGCCCAGTAGTAGCGGTGCATCAGCAATTCAGACGAGCGCAGCACGCGCGTCGCCTTGTAGCCGAAGCTGTCGGCCACGGCCGTCTGCAGGTCGAACACCAGCCGATCCTCGCGTCGCGCAGCGATCAGATGCAGCCGCGCGCGAATCAGGCGCAGCGCGCCTTCATGCTTGTGTAACTGGCTCACTTCGAAAGGCGTGATCAAGCCCTTGGCGGCCAACTCGGACCAGTTCCGCCCGAGTCCGGCCGCTCGCGCGACCCAGATCACCACCTGCAGGTCACGCAGACCGCCTGGGCTTTCCTTGCAGTTGGGCTCGAGCGAATACGGTGTGTCCTCGTACTTCACATGGCGCTGTCGCATCTCCAATTGCTTGGCGCGCAGGAAGGCACGTGGGTCCATGGCCGCGTGGGTGGCGTCACGGAATTCGCTGAACACGCGACGCGATCCGCACAGCCAGCGCGATTCGAGCATCGCCGTCTGCACCGTCACATCGTTGCGCGCCTGCTCGACACATTCATCGATGCTGCGCACCGACGAGCCGATCTCCAGGCCGACATCCCAGCAGGCCAGCACGAAGGCTTCGACCGCGGCGCGCAGCGAATCGGCGGGTGCCTCGTCGTGGCGCACGGCAGCGCGCGCCGCGTCCAGCTTGGGCCCGGCAGGCACCAGCACCAGCACATCGACGTCGGAGTAGGGAAACAGCTCGCCGCGCCCATAGCCGCCCACCGCCACCAGCGCCGCACCAGCCGGCATCGCGGCGTGTTCCCACAGTTCGGCCAGCGCGTTGTCGGCCTGGCGCGTCAGCGCCTTGGTCAGCCTGGTCGCGGCCAGCGTGGTCGCCCGCGATTCGCCGAATTGCTTCAGCAGCTCGGCCTTGCCGTGGCGAAAATGCTCGCGCATCTGGGCCACGTCGCGCTTGCGGCGCGGCGCGCGCGCTGCGGCAACAGGGGCGACGGCGCTCACGACCTCAGGCGCCGACGAAGGCCGGCGGCTGCGGGCTGTCGGCCGACAGGGTCAGCACCTCGAAGCCGGTGTCGGTGACGAGCACCGTGTGTTCCCACTGCGCCGACAGCGATCGATCCTTGGTGACGATGGTCCAGCCGTCGCCGAGCTCGCGGATCTCGCGCCGCCCGGCGTTGATCATCGGCTCGATCGTGAACACCATACCCGGCAGCAACTCGTCGAGTGTGCCCGGGCGGCCGTAGTGCAGCACCTGCGGCTCCTCGTGGAACTTGCGGCCGATGCCGTGGCCGCAGAACTCGCGCACCACCGAGAAGCCCTGGTTCTCGCTGAAGGTCTGGATCGAGTGCCCGATGTCGCCGAGCCGCGCACCCGGCCGCACCTTGACGATGCCTTTCCACATGGCCTCGTAGGTCAGCTGGCACAGCCTCTTTGCCTGGATCGAGCCTTCGCCGACGATGAACATGCGGCTGGTGTCGCCATGCCAGCCGTCCTTGATGACGGTGACGTCGATATTCAGGATGTCGCCGTTCTTCAGCGCACGCTCGTTGGGGATGCCATGGCACACCTGATGGTTGATCGAGGTGCAGATCGACTTGGGGTAGGGGATGTAACCCGCCGGCGCGTAGTTCAACGGCGCCGGCACCGCGCCTTGCACTTTCACGATGTGATCGTGCGCCAGCTTGTCCAGATCGTCGGTGGAGACACCTGCCTTGACATGCGGCGTGAGCATGTCCAGCACCTCGGCCGCCAGGCGGCCGGCAACGCGCATGCTGTCGATGTCGGTGCCGGTTTTCAATGTGATTGTCATGGGCCGGGATTATCCCATCGAGCCAATAAAATCATGGTTTCACCAGCCGATGCCCCGGAAGGCGGCGCCGGCCTTCCCACCGCACACTCCCCTCGGGCCCGAATGGCTTCCTCCGCACCGCAGTTGTTGTCCTTCGAAGGCGGCAACGCCTTGTCGTCCTTTCGCGCTGCGTCGCTGTTGCGCGAATTGCAGGTCCTGATTCCTCGCATCCAGGCCGTGCACGCGCGGCATGTGCATTGGGTGCGTGTCGCGGGAGACATCGAACCGGCCTTGCGCGACAAGCTGGCAGCGCTGCTCGACTGCGGCCAGGCCTCGGCGCCGGCCGAGGGCTCCCGGGTGGTGGTAATGCCGCGGCTGGGCACGGTTTCGCCCTGGGCGAGCAAGGCCACCGACATCGCCCACAACTGCACCCTGCCGGTGCAGCGCATCGAGCGTGTCACCGAGTACGTGCTGCAAGTGCAGCGCGGTCTACTCGGTGGCGCCAAGCCGCTGGACGCAGTGGAACTGCAGGCCATTGCCGCAAGGCTGCACGACCGCATGACCGAAAGCGTGGCTTTCGAGCACGACGCCGCGCGCCATCTTTTCGACGAACAGCCGGCGCCGCCGCTGGAGCATGTGGATGTGCTGGGCCTTGGACGCGCAGCGCTGGTCGACGCCAACATGCGCTTCGGCCTGGCCTTGAGCGATGACGAGATCGACTACCTCGTGGCGGCCTTCAGCGGATTGAAGCGCAATCCCAGCGACGTCGAGTTGATGATGTTCGCGCAGGCCAACAGCGAGCATTGCCGGCACAAGATCTTCAACGCCGCCTTCCGCATCGACGGGCACGAGCAGCCGTTGTCGATGTTCGGCATGATCCGCCACACTGAAGCCGTCGCGCCGCAGCACACGCTGGTGGCCTACCACGACAACGCCGCCGTGATGCACGGCGGTCCGGTGCAGCGCTGGCTGCCGCTGGGCTACACCAACGCCCCGTTGTATGCGGCACGTGACGAACTCGCGCATGTGCTGATGAAGGTGGAGACGCACAACCACCCGACCGCGATCTCGCCCTTTCCGGGCGCATCCACCGGTGCCGGCGGCGAGATCCGTGACGAGGGCGCCACCGGCCGCGGCGCCAAGCCGAAGGCCGGGCTGACCGGCTTCTCGGTGTCGAACCTGCACCTGCCCGAGACCGACGAACGCTGGGAGCAGTCGCCGGTCGGCAAACCCGCGCACATCGCCAGCGCGCTGCAGATCATGATCGACGGCCCGCTCGGCGGCGCGGCCTTCAACAACGAGTTCGGCCGGCCGAACCTGGGCGGCTATTTCCGCGTCTTCGAGATGGATGTGGCCGGCGTGCGGCGCGGCTATCACAAGCCGATCATGATGGCTGGCGGGCTGGGCACGATCAGCGACGCATTGACGCACAAGCTGCTCTTCGACGCCGGCACGCTGCTTATTCAACTGGGCGGTCCGGGCATGCGCATCGGCATGGGCGGGGGCGCGGCCAGTTCGATGGCCGCGGGCAGCAACACCGCGGCGCTGGACTTCGATTCGGTGCAGCGCGGCAACCCGGAGATGCAGCGCCGCGCGCAGGAGGTCATCAACCATTGCTGGGCGCTGGGTGATGTCAATCCGATCCTGGCGATCCACGATGTTGGCGCCGGCGGCATCAGCAATGCATTCCCGGAGCTGGTGGATGGAGCGCGGCGCGGCGCCACCTTCGACTTGCGCAAGGTGCCGCTCGAAGAAAGCGGCCTCGCGCCGAAAGAGGTCTGGTGCAACGAGAGCCAGGAACGCTATGTGCTGGCGATCGCCCCCGAGGCGCTGCCGATCTTCAGCTCGATGGCCGAGCGTGAGCGCTGTCCCTTCGCCGTCGTCGGCGTGGTCAGTTCTGAACGCGAACTGGTCCTCGAAGACGGACCCGGCGGCGAGCGTTTCATCGACATGCCGATGGAGGTGCTGCTCGGCAAGGTGCCGAAGATGCAGCGCGACGTGAAACGCGTGCGGCGTGACGAGGCCCCGCTCGACCTCACCGGCGTCGACCTGGCGCAGGTGGCCATCGACGTGCTGCGCCACCCGAGCGTGGCGTCAAAGCGGTTCCTGATCACCATCGGCGACCGAACTGTGGGTGGCCTGAGCCACCGCGATCCGATGGTTGGGCCCTGGCAGGTGCCGGTGGCCGACTGCGCGGTGACGCTGGCCGATTTCGCTGGCTTCCGCGGTGAGGCGATGAGCATGGGCGAGCGCACGCCGCTGGCCAGCCTGGACGCACCCGCATCCGGCCGCATGGCGGTAGGCGAGGCGATCACCAACCTGCTGGCGGCGCCGGTGCAGCTTGATCGCATCAAGCTCAGCTGCAACTGGATGGCCGCGTGCGGCGAGCCCGGCGAGGATGCGGCGCTGTACGACACGGTGCGCGCCGTGGCGATGGAGTTGTGCCCTGCATTGGGCATCGGCGTACCGGTGGGCAAGGATTCGCTGTCGATGCGCACGCGCTGGGACGATGCGGGCTCGGCGAAGCAGGTCACCGCGCCGGTGTCGCTGATCGTCAGCGCCTTCGCCACGCTGGACGACGTGCGCGGCACGCTCACGCCGCAATTGCAGGATGTGGACAGCGCGCTGATCCTGGTTGACCTCGGCGCTGGGCGTAACCGCCTGGGCGGCTCGATGCTGGCGCAGGTGCTTGGGCACTTCGGCAACGAGGTGCCGAACCTGGACGATGCCGCGCGGCTGAAGGCCTTGGCCGCGGCGTTGAACGAATTGCGCGGCGGTGGCCACCTGCTGGCCTACCACGACCGCAGCGACGGCGGCCTGTGGGCTTGCGTCAACGAGATGGCCTTCGCAGGCCATGTCGGCGTCAGCTTGAACGTCGACCTGCTGGTCACCGAGAGCGACGGAATCAATGACAGCCGCGCCGAGTATGGTGATTCGAAGAACTGGGCCACGCAGATCGGCGAGCGGCGCAATGAGCTGACCCTGAAGGCGCTGTTCAATGAGGAACTTGGCGTCGTCCTTCAGGTGCCTCGCGCAGCGCGGGATGGGGCGATCGGCGTGCTGCGCAAGCATGGCCTGGGTGCGATCAGCCATGTCATCGGCAAGCCCAATGACAGGCGTTGCGTCGAGGTCTGGCGCGACACGAAGAAGGTCTTCGCTGCGCCGTTGAGCGATCTGCACCAGGCCTGGGACGAAACCAGCTGGCGCATCGCCCGGTTGCGCGATAACCCGCATTGCGCTGATGCCGAGCATGCGGCGGCCGGCCGGGATGACGACGCCGGACTGCATCTGCACCTGAGCTTTGACCCGCAGGAGGCCCCGGCCTTGCTGAAGACCCGCCCGAAGATGGCCGTGCTGCGCGAGCAGGGTGTCAACAGCCACGTCGAGATGAGTTATGCGCTCGCGCAGGCGGGCTTCGACTGCTACGACGTGCACATGAGCGACCTGCAGGCCGGTCGCGCCCGGCTCGACATGTTCCAGGCCTTGGTCGCCTGCGGCGGCTTCAGCTACGGCGACACGCTCGGCGCCGGCGAGGGCTGGGCGCGTTCGATCCTTTTCAACCCGAAGCTCGCCGAGATGTTCGCCGGCTTCTTCAATCGCCCGGACACGCTGGCGCTGGGTGTGTGCAACGGCTGCCAGATGATGGCTGCGCTGAGCCCGATCATTCCCGGCGCCACGGCCTGGCCAAAGTTCACGCGCAACCGCAGCGAGCAGTTCGAGGCGCGGCTGTCGCTGGTCGAGGTGCTGGACAGCCCGAGCCTGTTCTTCGGCGGCATGGCCGGCAGTCGCTTGCCGATCGCCGTGGCGCATGGCGAGGGCTTTGCCGACTTCTCGCAGCGCGGCGATCCACTGGCTGTGCAGCGCGCAATGCGCTTCGTCGATCATGCCGGCGCCGCCACCGAGGCCTACCCCTTCAACCCCAATGGCAGCCCCGGCGGCCTGACGGCGGTGACCACGGCCGACGGCCGCTTCACCGTGCTGATGCCGCACCCCGAGAGGGTGTTCCGCAACCTGCAGATGAGCTGGACAAGCGGCGCGCCCGACGCGCCCAGCCCGTGGATGCGCATGTTCCACAACGCGAGGCGCGCGCTGGGCTGAAGTCCGGACATCGCCCTTGCATTGCCAGGGGCGCGACGATCGCGCATCATCGTCGTGCAACACCGCAGGGAGCGCGATCATGACCCAGCTCGACGTCAACGGCAGCGTGCGCACGCACGATGCGGAGCCCGGCACCCCGCTGCTGTGGGTGCTGCGCGAGCAGCTCGGACTCACCGGCACCAAGTATGGCTGCGGCATCGCCCAATGCGGCGCCTGCACGGTGCTGATTGACGGTGCGCCGGTGCGCAGCTGCGTGCTACCGGTGTCGGCGGTGCAACCGACGCAGAAGGTGATCACCATCGAGGGCCTGTCGCCGGACGGCAGCCACCCGTTGCAAAAGGCGTGGGTGGCGCTCGACGTGCCCCAATGCGGCTTCTGCCAGAGCGGCATGCTGATGGCCGCGGCCGCGCTGCTGAAGGACAAGCCCCAGCCCACCGACGCCGACATCGACGCGGCGATGAGCAACATCTGCCGCTGCGGCACCTACAACCGCGTGCGCGCGGCGATCAAGCAGGCCGGCGGCGGTTCGCGTACCGCGTCCACGCCAATCATCCATCTCGACGGGAGTACGACATGAGCGCCGCCTCTGTCGCTACGGCGTTGCGCCTGTCGCGCCGCGAGTTCATCGGCAGCGTCGCCGCTGGTTCGCTGGTCTTCGGCTTCCCGACACTGGCCGCGGTGCAGGGCGGGACGCCGGAGATCACCGCCTGGGTGGTGGTGCAGCCCGACGAGCGCGTGATCATCCGTATCGCGCGCTCGGAGATGGGCCAGGGCACGCTCACCGGGCTGGCGCAGCTGGTGGCCGAGGAACTGGAATGCGACTGGGCGCGTGTCAGCACCGAATACCCGACGCCTGGCGAGAGCCTGAAGCGCAAGCGTGCCTGGGGCAACTTCTCCACCGGCGGCAGCCGCGGCATCCGCGAATCGCAGGACTACGTGCGCAAGGGTGGCGCCGCGGCGCGATTGATGCTGGTGCAGGCCGCGGCCGATGAGTGGAAAGTGCCGGCCGGCGAATGCCGCGTCGCGCGCGGTGTCATCACGCATGCACCTTCCGGTCGCAGCACCAGCTACGGCAAGGTGTCGACGGCCGCGGCAAGACTGCCGCCGCCCGCCGAGGTGCCGCTGAAGGACCCGAGGACCTGGACGCTGGCCGGCAAGCCCCTCGCCCGGCTCGACACGGTGGACAAGACCACCGGCAAGCAGATCTACGGCATCGACCTGAAGCTGCCAGGGCTGCTCAATGCCGCGATCGCCGAGTGCCCGGTGTTCGGCGGCAAGCTGACGAGTTTCGACGCCGCCGCGGTGGCGACAATGCCGGGCGTGAAGAAGGTGGTGCCGGTGGGCGACCAGGCGGTGGCGGTGGTGGCCGACACCTGGTGGCATGCGAAGAAGGCGCTCGAAGCACTACCGGTGGTCTGGGACCTGGGCGCGAACGCCAATGTGCAGCAGGCCGATATCGATGCGATGCTCAAGGCCGGGCTCGAGGCGCCGCAGGCCGCGGTGGGCAACGCGAACGGCGATGCGCCGGCGGCGCTGGCCAAGTCGGCGCGGCGCATCGACGCGGTCTACAGCTACCCGTTCCAGAACCACGCGACGATGGAACCGATGAACGCCACCGCGCTGTTTACGGTCGAGTCGCCCGGCAAGCCGGCGCGCTGCGAGGTCTGGACGCCGACGCAGAACGGCGAGGCCGCGCTTGCCGCCACCGCCGAGGCCAGCGGGTTGCCGCTGGCACAGTGCGAGGTCTACAAACTGCTGCTCGGCGGCGGCTTCGGTCGGCGTGGCGCCGTGCACGACTGGGTGCGGCAGGCGGTGATCATCGCCAAGGCGATGCCGGGCACGCCGGTGAAGCTGCTGTGGTCGCGCGAGGCCGACATGACGCACGGCCGCTACCACCCGATCACGCAATGCAGGCTCAGCGCCGGGCTCGACGAACAGGGTGGGCTGCAGGCGCTGCACATGCGCATCTCGGGCCAGTCGATCCTGGCCGGCGTGTTCCCGCAGAACGTACGCGACGGCAAGGACCCGGTGGTGTTCCAGGGCTTGAACGCGGGTGGCGCCGAAGCTGCCTTCGGCTACAGCGTGCCGAACCTGCTGGTCGACCATGCGATGCGCAACCCGCATGTGCCGCCGGGCTTCTGGCGTGGCGTCAACCTGAACCAGAACGCGATCTACGTCGAATGTTTCATCGACGAGATCGCGCATGCCACCGGTCGGGACCCGTTGGCGCTGCGCCGCTCGCTGATGAAGGAGCACCCCAAGCATCTGGCGGTGCTCGAGGCCGCGGCGAAGAAAGCCGGCTGGGGCACGCCGGCGCCCGATGTCGACGGGTTGAAGGTCTACCGCGGGCTGGCGCAGACGCACGGCTTCGGAAGTTATGTCGCGGCCTGCGCCGAGGTGTCGGTGAGTGGCGCGGGCGAGTTGAAGATCCACCGCATCGTCGCCGCTACCGACTGCGGCCACGCCGTGAACCCGCAGCAGATCGAGGCGCAGGTCGAAGGTTCCTTCGTCTACGGGCTGTCGGCCGCCCTGTACGGTGCCTGCACGGTCAAGGACGGCGCGATCGAGCAGAAGAACTTCGACACCTACCCGGTGCTGCGCATGGCCGCGATGCCCAAGGTCGAGACCATCGTCATGCCTTCGGGCGGCTTCTGGGGCGGGGTCGGCGAGCCGACCATCGCGGTGGCGGCGCCGGCGGTGCTGAACGCGATCTTCGCCGCCACCGGCCGGCGCATCCGCACGCTGCCGATCGGCCAGCAGAGCCTGAAGCGTGCATAGAAACTGGCTGGCCTTGCTGCCCGCCCTCGCGGCTTCGCTGCCGGCGCTGGCGCAAGGTGATGCGCAGCGCGGGGCGGCCATCGCCGCGAGCCGCACGGAGGGATTGTGCGTGCTGTGCCATGCACTGCCCGGCATCGATGCGCGGCTGGCCGGCAACATCGGCCCCGACCTGGCCGGCGTCGGGCTGCGGCTGACGCCCGCGCAACTGCGCCAGCGGCTGCTGGCGCCGCAGGACTTCAATCCCGACACCATCATGCCGCGCTACGGCCGCCGCGACGGCCTGGTGCGCGTGGCGGCGTCGCGCCGCGGTCAGCCGCTGCTGGGCGAGGCGCAGCTCGACGACGTGGTCGCCTACCTGGCGGGCCTGCGATGAGCGCCCTGCAGCGCCGCAGCTTGCTCGCCGGTGGCGCCCTGGCGCTGACGCTGCGACCGCTGCAGGCGCAGAAACCGTCGCAGGACAGTGCGCTGGACACCGCCATCCGCGCCTGGGCTGGCGGCGTCACGCCACGCGATGGTCGCGTCGCTTTCGAGGTGGCGGCGCTGGTGGACAACGGCAACGCGGTGCCGATCACCGTGCGCGTCGACAGCCCGATGACCGAGGCCGACCATGTGCGCGAAATCGTGATCTTCAACGAGCGCAACCCGCTGCGCGACGTGCTGCGCTGCCAGCTCACGCCCGCCAACGGCCGCGCCGAGGTCGGCGCGCGCATCCGCCTGGCCACCAGTCAGCAGCTGGCGGCGCTGGCGCGTTTGTCCGACGGTAGCGTGTGGCAGCAGCGCGTCGACGTGCTCGTCACGCTCGCCGCGTGCATCGAGTCGTGAAATGGCGGTGCGTACGTTGATCGCCGTTCCCGCACAGGCGCGCCGTGGCGAGGTCGTGCCGATCCGAGCGACGATCCAGCATGTGATGGAAAGCGGCTTCCGTCCCGACGGGCAGGGCCGCACGCTGCCGCGCGACATCGTCACGCGCTTCGAATGCCGGCTCGACGGCCAGCTGGTGTTCGCCGCCGACTTGTACCCGGCGGTGGCCGCCAACCCCTACCTGAGCTTTGTGCTGCGCGCCGAGCGCAGTGGCCAGCTGGCATTCAGCTGGTCCGGCGACAACGGCTTCAGCCACGGCGAGAGCCGGCCCTTCGTCGTGGCATGAGGCGGGCGACACGCGCTGCAGTGGGGCTGCTGGCCGCATGGCTGCTGCCTCACGCCGTGGCCGGCGGTGCTGATGCGCGGCGCAGCGGCACCACGTACATGAGCGCGACGCTGCAAGCGATGCAGCGCGACGACCTGGCCAACCCGGCGCAGCTGTGGGTGCTGGAAGGCCAGGCGCTGTGGCGCCGGCCGGCAGCCAACGGTCGGCGCTGCGACGACTGTCACGATGCGGCGTCGATGCAGGACGTGGCGCTGCGCCATCCCGTCTTCGATTCAGCTACGGGGCGGCCGCTGACACTGGCCGCGCGCATCGATGCCTGCCGCCAGCGCCACCAGGTACTCGCGCCCGAGGGCCCCGACGGGCCGCAGGTGCTGGCGCTGTCGGCCTGGCTGGCGCATTTGGCGCGCGGCCGGCCGATCGCGCCGCCGCACGATATGCGCCTGCAGCCGTGGTCGGAGCGCGGCCGCGCGCTGTGGCAGCAGCGCCTGGGCCAGCTCGACCTGTCCTGCGCCCAGTGCCATGACCAGCGTGCCGGCCTCAGTCTGGGCGGGGCGATCATCCCTCAGGCGCACCCGACGGGTTACCCGGTCTATCGCCTGGAGTGGCAAATGCTGGGCTCGTTGCAGCGGCGGCTGCGCGGCTGCGTGGTCGGTGTGCGTGCCGAAACCTTCGCAGCCGATGCCGACGAATGGCTGGCGCTGCAGGTGTGGCTCATGCAACGCGCCGCAGGAATGCCCGGCGAAGGCGCGGCGCTACGGCCCTGATGCGGCCTTCGCCACTGCCGCCGCCAACTCGTCATAGCTGTTCGTCACGCCGAACTGCGGGAACTGCGCGGTGATGGCCGGCGGCGCATGGATGAAGAAGCCGGCGTCGGCGGCGAGCAGCATGCCGGTGTCGTTGTACGAGTCGCCGGCGGCAATGACGCGGTAGTTCAGGCTCTTCAGCGCGTTCACCGCGACGCGTTTCTGGTCCGGCTGGCGCAGCTTGTAGTCGCGCACATGGCCCTCCGCATCGATCACCAGCCGGTGGCAGAACAGCGTCGGCCGGCCGAGCTGTCGCATCAGCGGGTCGGCGAATTCGTAGAAGGTATCCGACAGGATGATCACCTGGTAACGCTCACGCATCGCGTCCAGGAATTCGCGCGCGCCGGGCAGCGGCGCCATGCCACCGATGACCTGCTGGATGTCGGGGAGCCTGAGTTGGTGCTGCTTCAGCAGGTCCAGCCGGAAGCGCATCAGCTTGTCGTAGTCCGGCTCGTCGCGCGTCGTGCGCGTGAATTCGGCGATGCCGGTGCGCTTGGCGAATTCGATCCAGACCTCGGGCACCAGCACGCCCTCGAGGTCAAGGCAAAGCACCTGCATTCTTCGGTTCTCCATCGGGGTCGGCGGCCGGGCAGGCCACTTCAAGCGCGCCGATGCTACCGCAGCGACCCGGCCAGCTGCTGCAGGGCCAGCGCGGTGCTCTCGTCGGCCGGAAAGAAGGTCTCCAGCGCCAGCTCCGCCAGTGTGATTTCTGTGGGCGTGCCGAACACCGTGATGGTGCTGATGAAGCTCAGCACGCCGGCGGGCGAGCGCAGTTGCAGCGGCAGGTACACGCCGGCATCGACGTGGATCTGCTCGGGCGCGTCGTCGTCGCCGCCGGGGTAGGCGCGCAGCTCGTTGAGCATCGCCGCCAGCACAGGGTCGGCACTGGCCGCGATCTGCTGGCGCAGCCGATGGAACAGGTGCGCGCGCCACTGCGCCAGGTTGACGATGCGCGGCGCCAGGCCCTGCGGATGCAGGCTGAGCTTGAGCACGTTCAGCGGCGGCGCTACCAGTTCATCGGGCAACCCGGCCAGAAACAGCGGCACCATGCGGTTGCTGGCGATCAGCGTCCAGTGCCGGTCCACCGCCAGCGCAGGGTAGGGCTCGTGCGCGGTGAGTACGCGCTGCACCGCCTGCCGCGCCATCTGCATCGCAGGATCGTCGAGCTTGTGCTCGGCATACATCGGCGCATAGCCGGCGGCGGTAAGCAGATGGTTGCGCTCGCGCAACGGCACCTCCAGTCGGTCGGCCAGGCGCAGCACCATCTCGCGGCTGGGCAGCGAGCGCCCGGTCTCGAGGAAGCTCAGATGCCGCGTCGAGACTTCGGCATGGCCGGCCAGGTCGAGCTGGCTCAGGCGGCGGCGCTGGCGCCATTCGCGGATTTGCGCGCCCACGGGTCGAATGCTGCTGTGCATGGCCGGCACGATATCCCAGCCCACCCGCTGCGGCCATGACCTGCGGGGTAATCGCCTGCGCGCCCGCGCCAGGCAATCATGCGCCGCATGCCGCTACAGCCAGCAGGCCGGCCATGGGGGCCGCGCCAGGCAGCGGATGAGGAGAAGCACATGAACCCGATGATTCACCCCGGCGTCTTCCTTCGCAACGTGCTGAAGATCGATGCGCTGCTGAGCACGGCCACCTTGGTCGGCATGACGCTCGGCGCCGGCACGCTGGCCGCCGCTACCGGCTTGCCTCAGGGGCTGCTGGTGGCCGTCGGTATCGGGCTGATCCCCTGGGTGGCCTTCCTGCTCTGGGTGGCCACACGCCCGGCGATACCCAGGGCCGCGGTGTGGGCGGTGATCGTGCTCAACGGGGTGTGGGCGCTCGACTGCGCGGCACTGGCGTTCGGCGTGGGCTTCGAGCTGACGGCCGTGGGCGTGGGCATTGCCGGCTTCAATGCGCTGGGCACCTTGCTGCTGGCCGACCTGCAATATGTCGGTCTGCGTCGCTCGCAGTGCGTGGCGGCTTGATCAGTCGGCCTTGGCGCCGAGTGCGCGCATCTTGCCGAACCACTTGCGGGCGGCATCCGCATCGAGCTTGTCGACCATGCCGATCAGCGTCTCGCGCACCGGCGAGATGCCGACGAAGCCGAGCACGTTGCGCTCCAGCGACCTGACGCTGTGCGCGCGGAAGTAGAAGCGGTACACCAGCGCCGGCATGTCCATGGTCACGACCACGCGTGCCGAGCGCCCGCTCAGGCCCTTCTTGCCGAAGCCACCGTTGTCGTCGTCGTGGAAGGCGAAGCCGGGGCGCGCGATCTGCTCCAGGAAGCCCTTCAGCAACGCCGGCATGTCGCCCAGCCACAACGGGAAGAACAGCACCAGGTGCTGCGCCCATTCGATGTCGTGCTGCGGTGCCAGCAGGCAACCGGGCAGGGCACTTTGCTCCCATTCGGCGGCACTGCGCAGGATCGGGAAGTCGAGTTGCGCGACCTCGATGCGGCGCAACTCGTGGCCAGCCGCCGCGGCGCCGTCGGCATAGGCCTGCAGCAGCGCGTGGCACAGATGCGCGCCTTGCGGGTCGGGATGTCCCTGGATCAGCAGGATGCGTTTGGTGTTCATCGTCCAGCCTCCTGCTTGCAGGATGAACCTCTGCCGCGCGCGTCGCGTTGCGCTGCCTCAAGCAGGCGTCAGGACACGACGTAGGATGCGCTGCCGGTGGCGATGAGCGTGCCGTGCTCGTTTTCCATGCGCATCTGCGTCGAGCCGATGCGCCCGCCCAGGCGCGTGACCTCGGCGCGGCCGATGAAATACAGGCCGAGGCCGGGGCGCAGGAAGTCCACGCGCAGGTCGATGGTGCCCATGCGGCCGAAGCGGTGCATCACCTGCTCGGCGCTTTCCTCGGCGTGTTTCTCGCCCAGCCCGACCATCAGCGCCATGCCACCCAGCGCGTCGAGCGAGGCCGAGATCACGCCACCGTGCAGCCGGCCATAGGCATAGTGGCCGACCAGCTCGGGCCGCATGTCCAGGCGCACGCGCACGTCGGCTGGCGCCAGCGACACCACCTTCAGGCCGAGCACCTGGTTGAAGCTGATGCGCTGCTCCCACAGCTCGACGAGGGCCTCGTCGAGCAGTTGCTGCTGTTTCGCGCTGCGCCGCTTGGCCGATGGGGAGGATGTCATGCGCCGGCTACTTCAGGAACTCGGGCGTGACCGCGCGGTGGAAGCCGTTGTAGGGCGCCGAACGCGCATGATCCTGGGTCGGGAAGGCGCCATTGCCCAGCGGTGCGCCGCCGTCGATGGGTACCGTGATACCGGTGACGAAGGCCGCGCCGGGCGAGAGCAGGAAGGCGATGACCGCGCTGATTTCGGCCTCGGTGGCCAGCCGGCGCAGTGGCACATGCTTCTTGAGACCGCGAATCATCGGCCGCATCGCGTCGGGATAGCTTTCCATGCCGCTCGACGCCACCCAGCCAGGGGCCACCGCATTGACGCGAACGCCGGCATGGGCCCATTCGAAGGCCGCGGTCTGCGTCAGGTTGGCCATGCCGGCGCGCGCCGCGCCCGAGTGGCCCATGCCTGGCATGCCGTTGCGGAAGTCGGCCGTCATGTTGACGATGGCGCCGCCGTGCGCCTGCATGCTCTGCTTGAACAGCTCGCGCATCATCAGGAAGCCGCCGGTCAGGTTGTTGGCCACCACCGCGTCGAAGCCGCGCTTGTTGATCATCGCCAGCGGCGACGGGAACTGCCCGCCGGCGTTGTTCACCAGCCCCAGCACCACGCCATGCCTGGCAACGATCTGCGCCACGCCGGCCTTGACCGCATCCTCGTCGCGGATGTCGAAGGCGATGCTGTCGCAGCGCCCGCCGTCTTCGGTGATCTCGGCCGCCACGCGCTCGAGCTTGTCCTGCGTGCGGCCGCTGAGGATGACGGTGGCGCCGAGCGAGGCCAACTCGTGCGCAACGCAGCGGCCGATGCCGCTGCCCGCGCCGGTGACCCAGTGCACCTGGCCGGTAAACAGGCCGGGACGCAGCACGCTCTGGTAGTGGGCAGGGGGTGTCGTGGGCTCTGGCATGGGGTTGCGTTGCAGCGTGTGAAAGGTCAAATTGTGAGGGCAACGCGCTAGCATGCCCGCTCCGCCTTTGCACACCACGGACACCGCAACTTGCACGCCCCCCCGCCCACGCCCGCACCGCGCTACGAGCGCCTCGACGCCCTGCGCGGCCTGGCGATGGTGTGGATGGCGCTGTTCCACCTGGCCTTCGACTTGAACTATTTCGGCTGGCTGCAGCCGCGCCAGAACTTCTACGTCGACCCGCTGTGGACCGTGCAGCGCATCTGCATCGTCAGCCTGTTCATGTTCAGCGCCGGGTTGTCGCTGGCGGCGGCGCAGCAGGCCGGGCAGCCATGGCCCAGGTTCTGGAAACGCTGGGCGCAGATCGCAGGCTGCGCGGTGCTGGTGAGCCTGGGCTCGGCCTGGATGTTCCCGAAAAGCTGGATCAGCTTCGGTGTGCTGCATGGCTTTGCGGTGATGCTGGTGCTGGCGCGGCTGGCCGCGCCTTTGGGGCATGGGTTGTGGCCGCTGGGGTTGTTTTGCATCGTGTTGCCGATGGGGGCGCAGGACCCGTTCTTCGATTCGCGCTGGACCAACTGGGTCGGCCTGGTCACATACAAGCCGGTGACCGAAGACTTTGCCCCGGTGTTGCCCTGGCTGGGCGTGATGCTCTTTGGCCTGGCCGCGGGGCAGTGGCTGGTGCGGCGGCGGCCGGGTTGGATTGGCGGGCCGCTGCCTGCGATGGGCCGACCGCTGGCGGGGCTGGGGCGCTGGGCGCTGAGCTTCTACATGCTGCATCAGCCGGTGTTGATCGGGGTGTTGATGGCGCTGCAGATGGTGCGGCGTTGATGGCACATCGGTTGCCGGGCATTTCCGACTTTCCAATGGTGGTAGTGCCGACTACGATGTCGTGCCTGGACTAAGCAGTTGCAGAAGTCGACCCCGCGCTGAACAGTTCTGCAGCTTCGCCGCTATTCGGTTATGGGCGCAGCGGATGCGCCGCTATCCGATTGGTGGCGCCCTCGTCCTACATTCAAGTACATCGGGAGGCGCTCCGTAGGCATGAGGGGCGGCGAACGAGGACAGGTAACTGAGTACACATGCCCCTCATCCAACTGACGACAAGACGCTGTTTGCGGAGGTGATCGAGATGGCGACGTTCGTTCTCGTCCACGGTGCGTTCGGCAGCCCCGCCGAGCTCGCGCCGGTGATTCCCCTGCTCGAGGCGCTCGGTCACCGCGCGATCGCTGTCGACCTTCCGTGCGCGGATCCAGCGGCCACGCTCGACGACTACGCCCGCACGGTGGTCGAGGCGATGGCCGGAATCGAGGGGCCGGTCGTTGTCGTCGGACATTCGGCGGGCGGCGCGACGATCTCGCTCGTACCCGGCCGCATCCGCGTCGACCACCTTGTCTTCGTGACGGCGGTCGTTCCCGAGCCGTGGCGCTCGATCGCAGACGTCGTCGGCGCCGACGTTCGCGAGACGATGCTGTCGGTCTCACATGACGACGGCAACGGCTGCCGGTCGTTTGATCTGGAGATGCTGGCCTCGCTGGCGCCACCGGAGGAGCGGGAGGCGTATCTTGCCTTCCTGAGAGCCACGCAGCGCCCCCAGGGCTGGGCAGCGGTGGAAGAGCCTTGGCCGGGCCGGTCGATCCCCGACGTGCCGCGCACCTACATCCTCTGCACGGCGGACAACATTCTGCCGCCGGCAAAGCAGCGAGAGTGGGCGGCGCGGCTGGGCGTGGAGCCCATCGAGATCGCTTCCGACCACGCGGTCTTCAGCCTTCAGCCGCACGAGCTCGCGGCGGCGCTCGCGGCGGTAGGCCGATCCCTGTGATCGCAAGGGACTCGAGAGTCCGGAAACTGCACGCGAGCGCGGCCCAACCAGCCTTTGGAGCGGACGCCTCCGCGCTGCGCACTGCGACGCCGCTCAACGGCACGTCAAGCGCTTGGCAGGCTATTGGTTCCGGTTGAACATAGCGAAATGTGAGGAGACGAATTCATGTCCAGTATGCAAGCACACTACGCGGCCCGTGACATCGAAGCACGCATCCTGGCGGGCCTGCGCGCCGCCGGGTTGAACCCCGAGCAGCGGCTGACGCCGCAGGAACTGGGCGCGCTCGACCATTTCCATACTGGCGGCCTCCGTGCTTCGCGCGAGCTGCTGGAGGTGGCGCAGATCCGGGCCGGCGACCACGTGCTGGACATCGGCGCCGGGCTGGCCGGTTCGGCGCGGTTGATCGCCTCCGCGGTCGATTGCCGTGTCGATTGCATCGAGATGTCGCCCGACTACTGCGCCGGCGCCGTGCTGCTGAACCGGCTGACCGGCCTGGAGGACCGGATCGCGGTGCACGAGGGCAGCGCTCTCGACCTGCCATTTCCCGACCACACCTTCGACGTCGTCTGGATGCAGAACGTCGGCATGAACATCGCGGACAAGCGCACGCTGTACGGGCAGATCGCGCGGGTGCTCAAGCCGGGTGGCCGCTACGCCTTCCAGGAGATGGCCGCCGGCAAGGTGCCGACGTCCAACTATCCGCTGCCGTGGGCCACCGAGCCTGCCGACAACTGCCTGGTCTCGGGCGATGAAATGTGCTCGCTGCTGGGCGGCTGTGGATTCATCACCGAACTGTTCGAGGACACCAGCGACCTCCATATGAGCCGCACGGCCGCCAATGCCACGCCGGCCGTGGCGGGCCAACTGGGCCTGTCGGTCTTCGTCGACAACCTCGCGCAGAAGGCCGCAAACGCGCGGCGCAGCCTGGAACAGGGCGAGGTGCGGCTGGTCCGGGGCGTGTTCAGGGTGGATTGAGCGGCTGCGCGACCAGGATTCACTGTGGACGAGGTGCCCCATGATCACCCTCTACTACTGGCCCACGGCGAATGGCCGCAAGATCACGATCGCCCTGGAAGAACTGGGCCTTGCCTACCGCATCGTCCCGGTCAACATGCGCCGTGCCGAAACCAGCGAGCCGGCTTTCCTGCGCATCAATCCGAACGGCAAGATCCCGGCGATCATCGACGACGATGTCGACGCTGGCCTTGTGCTGTTCGAGTCCGCAGTGATCCTGCAGTACCTGGCCGAGAAGAGCGGGCGGCTTCTGCCGGCGCAGCTCGCGCCGCGCTACGAGGTGCTGAAGTGGCTGGTCTGGCAGGCCGCCAACATCGGGCCCATGCTCGGGCAACTGGCGCACTTCCACGACTATGCGCGCGAGAAGATTCCCTACGCGCTGAATCGCTACACGCGCGAAGCGCAGCGCCTCTACAAGGTGCTTGAGCACCGCCTCGGCGAGAGCGAGTATCTAGGCGGCGCGCAATTCACGATCGCGGACATCGCCACGTGGCCATGGATCATGCCGGCGCGGCAGGAGCAGCGCTGGGAGGATTGGCCGAACATCCAACGCTGGCACGATGCGGTGGCCGCAAGGCCCGCAGTGCAGCGCGGCAATCAGGTGGGGCACGAGCTGCAGGGCATCGGCGCGCAGCAGCTGTCCGACGAGGAATGGAACGCGCTGTACGGCTGGCAGCAGGCGCCACGGCAGCCTGCGTGATCGAGCGAAGCCAGGAGCGGCACGCTCGCGCGCGAAAGGTTGCGCGCTCTCGACCCGCACCTACATCGACAACGACCCTTCGCGGAACTCTGTCTTGTCGAGCCACACGTTGACCAGCACCGGTTTGCCCTGACGCGCCAGTTCGCGCGCGCGCTGCAGCGCCGGCCGCACCTGGTCCGGGCGCTGCACCAGCAGCCCTTCGGCACCGAAGCCTTTGACCACGTCGTGGTAAGCGCTGCGCGCCAGCACGGTGGCCACGTCGTCGTGCAGCATCTTCACTTGCTCGCGCGCGATCTGCGTCCAGCCGGCGTCGTTGCCCACCACCGCGATCACCGGGATGCCCTGGCGCACCAGCGAATCGAATTCGGCCAGGCCCCAGCCGCAGGCGCCGTCGCCCCAGACGATCCACACCTCGCTTTGCGGGCGGGCCAGTGCCGCGCCCATCGCGAAGCCCGCGCCCACGCCGAGCGTGCCGAAGGCGCCGGGGTCGAGCCAGGTCAGCGGCGCGCGCGGGTGCAGCACGTAGCTCGCGGTGGCGACGAAATCGCCGCCGTCGGCGACGAAAACTGCCGCGTCGCCGGCCTCGGCTTCCAGCGCGCGGAAGAAGTCCAGCGGGTTGACGTGTTCGCCCTGCACAGCGGCCTGGCGATCGATCTCCGCCTCGCGCTGGCGATCACGTGTGCGCAGCGTGTCCAGCCAGGCGTCCAGGCGCCCGGGCATTGCCTGCGCGGCCTGCGCCAGCGCCTGGATGAACCGGCCCGCGTCGCCGATGGCAGCAATGTCGGGCCGGCGGTTCAGCCGCGCGTCCTTGGCGCTGCGGTTGGCGACGATCAGCGTCGCACCGCGCCGCACATGCTTACCGTAGTCGAGGCGGAAGTCGCAGGGCACGCCGGCCAGCAGCACGCAATCGGATTCGCGCAGCGCATTGCGGCGCTGGTGGCGCATCTGCAGCGGGTGGTCGCGGCCGAGCAGGCCGCGCGCCATGCCCGACAGGTACACCGGCACGCCGAGCGCGGCCACCGCCGCGGCCAGTGCGTCTGCCTCTTGCGCAAGCACCACCGCCTGGCTGCCGATGACCAGCAGCGGCCGCTCGGCTTTTTGCAGTGCGGCCGCTGCACGCCGCAGGCTGCTGTCGTCGGCGCGCGGCAATTCGACCGGCCGTGGTGTCGGCGCACTCGTCTCGGCGCTGCCGGCAAACATGTTCTCGGCATGGCGGTTCAGGTACCAGCGCAGCGCGCGGTCGGCCAGCGCGTCGCCCTTGCCCGCCGCGTCGGTGTACCACTGGCGGATCGAGGCTTCGTCGTACAGCAGGTCCACCGGGCATTCGATGAACACCGGGCCGGGCACGCCGCTTTGCGCCGCCTCGAAGGCTTCGGCCACCGCCGGGCCCAGATCGCGCACGCGCCGCATCTTCAGGAAGCGCTTGACGTGCGGTTCGACCAGCGGGCGCTGGTCGATGTCCTGCAGCGCGCCGCGGCCCTGCAGCGCGGTGGGCGCGGCGCCGCCGATCAGGATCACCGGCGATTGCGCCAGCTGCGCGTTCTTCAGCGCGGTGATGGTGTTGGTGATGCCCGGCCCGGCGGTGACGGCGGCCACGCCGGGCCGGCCGGTGAGCCGCGCGGTGGCGTCGGCCGCGAACACGGCCGTGACCTCGTCGCGCACATCGACGATGCGGATGCCGCGGGCCTTGGCACTGCTCAGGATCGGCGAGATGTGGCCGCCGCAGAGCGTGAAGACCGTCTGCACGCCGTGCACCTGCAGCGCCTCGGCGATGCGGTCGCCGCCGTGGCGCGTGGCCGTGCCGGTTTCACTCATGCCCAGACCACCAGCCCGGTGCCTTCGTACCACTTGTCGACCATCGGCTCGACCACGGTCTCGATGCTGCTGCGCTTGATCTTCATCGTCGGCGTGAGGCAGCCGTTCTCGATGGTCCAGGGCTCGCGCGCGACGACGATCATGCGCAGGTGCTCGTACTCGGACAACTGCGCGTTGACCTGCTTGATCAGCGCGCCGAGGCCTTGCTCGACTTGCGCGCGCACGGCGGCGTCGCCGGCGCGCGGGCGCAGCGTTTCGTTCAGCACCACCAGCGCATAGGCGGCCTGCCGGCCCACGCCGCTGACCATCGCCAGCTCCAGCATCGGGTGCGCGAGCAATTTGCTCTCGATCGGCGCGGGCGCCACGTACTTGCCCTTGGCCGTCTTGAACAGTTCCTTGGTGCGGCCGGTGATCTTCAGCATGCCGTCGGCACGCAGTTCGCCGCGGTCGCCGGTGCGGAAGTAGCCGTCTTCGGTGAAGCACTCGGCCGTCAGTTCGGGCTGCTTGTAGTAGCCGCTGAACTGGCCCGGCGACTTGACCTGGATCTCGCCCTCGGGGCTGATGCGCGCCATCACGCCGGGCAGTGCCACGCCGACGAAACCCGGCTCGCTGAACCGCGCGTTCGAGCTGAAGGAGTAGGAGTTGTCCTCCGTCATGCCGTAGCCCTCGAACAAGTTCAGCCCGAGCTTGCGGTACCAGCGGATCAGCTCGGCCGGCAGCGGTGCCGAGCCGCTGCCGGCCTGTTGCACCAGGTCCAGCCCCAAACCCTTGAGCACCTTCTTCGCGACGATGCGCCCGAGGATCGGGATGCCGAGCAAGCGGTCGAGCTTGGCCGGCGGCATCTTCGCGAACACGCCTTGCTGGAACTTCAGCCAAAGCCGCGGCACCGAGATGAACATCGTCGGCCGCGCGCGCTGCAGATCCTGCAAGAAGGTGTCCAGCGATTCGGCAAAGAAGACCTGCGTGCGCCCGTCCACCAGTGACGCGGCTTCGACCCACGAGCGTTCGAAGCTGTGCGCGAGCGGCAGGTACGACAGGATGCGACTGTCCTGCGCGCCGAAGCGCTGCCGCAGGTCGTTGACGATGCCTTCGGCGGCGCGCGTGAAGGCGCCGAAGCTGACCATCGCGCCCTTAGGCCGGCCGGTCGAGCCCGAGGTGTAGATGATCATCGCCAGCTCGTCGGCGGCGCGCTGCGGCCGGCCCTGCAAGGGCGCGGTGCGCGCGACGATGGCGTCCCAGGTGTCGAACGATGTCTTCGGCGCCAGCGGGAAGGCGATGCGCGGCAGGCCCGCGGGCACGCCCGGCTCCTGCTGCGGCCAGGTGTCGAGCTTGCCGACGAAGAGCAGGCTGGCCTCGCTGTGGCCGAGCACGAAGCCCACCGTCTCGGCGGTTTCGGTGGGGAAGATCGCCACCGTGGTGTAGCCGGCCAGCCAGATCGACAGCTCGGCCATGAAGAAGTGCGCGCAGTTCTTGGACAGGATGGCGATGCGAGCACCCTTCGGGAAGCCCTGGGCCTGCAGGTGCGTGGCCATGCGTCGCGACTGGTCGAGCACCTGGGCCCAGCTGTAGTCGGCGACCTGGCCGCCGCCCAGCGGCTGCGTCAGGAAGATGCGATCGGGTTGGCTCGCCTCGTGGTCGAGCACATGGTCGAGGATCAGTTTGTCCATATCGTGTCTCCGTGGCTTTGAATCAATCGGTCTCGACGCTGAAGCTCAGGCCGGCATGGCGCCGCAGCCGCTCGATCAGCGAGCGGCCCATCGCCGCGGCCGGCGTCCAGATGCCGCCCGCCAGGCCAGGGCTGTCGTGCAGCAGGCACAGCGCGGCCTCGGTGATCATCTTCGAGGTCGAGCCGTAGCCGGGGTCGCGGTCGCCCTTCACGCCGACGCGCAGCGTGTGCCCCTCGGTGTCCTGGCCGATGAACAGCAGGTCGTAGAAGCCGGCCTCGCGCTCGGCGCGCGACGGGCCTTCGCCGGGTTTCGGGCCGTCTTCCGAGGCCAGCGAGTTGTCGCCGGCGATGGCATTGGCGATGGCCTCGCCCTTGTCGCCCGGGCCCGTCAGGATCATCTCGTCGTAGACGAAGCCCGCGCCGTAGGCCTGGCCGAGGAGGAAATTGCTGCGGTGCACGTTGCGCGTGTTGATCGCTGCCATGACGAAGGGTGCGGCCCAGCTCCCGGTGACATCCTCCAGCAGCGGCTTGCTGCCCGAGGGCTGCTTGGGCCCTTCGAAA
The DNA here is from genome assembly GCA_024641965.1 of Rubrivivax sp. Classification (GTDB taxonomy): domain Bacteria; phylum Pseudomonadota; class Gammaproteobacteria; order Burkholderiales; family Burkholderiaceae_C; genus Rubrivivax. Next base: position 13,166 of record JAHECC010000007.1, on the reverse strand, counting down.
CCCGGCGTCAGCGAGAAGGGATTGCGCAGCAGCTCGTACACGCCCGGCTGGGTCTTAGCCGATTCGAGCGTGGCCTTCAGGCTGGCAGCGGTGCCGCCGGAGAAGGTGCCTTTCATCTTGCGCACGCGGCCGCGCACACGCTGCGCCGGGTGGCCGTGGCGCTGCTTCATCTCCTGCTGCAGCAGCCACACGCCCAGGTCGAAGGGGATCGAATCGAAGCCGCATGAGAACACGATGCGTGCGCCGCGCGCCTTGGCCGTGCTCTCGTGGGCATCGATCATCTTGCGCATCCACGCCGGCTCGCCGCACAGGTCCACGTAGTCGACGCCGGCGGCGGCGCACGCCTTGACCAGTTCGCTGCCGTACAGCTGGTAGGGGCCGACCGTGGTCAGCACCAGCCGCGTGCGTGCCATCAGCGTCTGCAGGCTGGCGGCATTGCCGCTGTCGACGACGAGCAAGGGCGTGTCGGCCGGCGCGCCGACCTCGTCGCGAACGGCCGCCAACTTGCCGGCGCTGCGCCCGGCCATGGCCCAGCGCAGCCCGGTGGCGCTGGGGGATTGCAGCAGGTATTCGACCACCAGCCGACCGGTGAAGCCGGTGGCGCCGAAGACCACCAGGTCGAAGTCCTTGCTCATGCGATGTTTCCTTGTGGATTCAGGCTCGGCCGCGTTTCAGCGCCGTCGCGACCTCGCCGACGAGTGCCGGGCCCTGGTAGACCAGACCGGTGTAGATCTGCACCAGGTCGGCGCCGGCGGCGATCTTTGACAACGCATCGGCGCTGCACATCACGCCGCCGACGCCGATGATCGGGAAATCTGGGCCCAGCGCGGCGCGCAACTGGCGGATGACGAGGTTGCTGGCTTCGAGCACCGGCGCGCCGGACAGGCCGCCGCTTTCCTCGGCATGGGGCAGGCCGGCGACGGCGTCGCGCGACAGCGTGGTGTTGGTGGCGATGACGCCGTCGATGCGATGGCGCTGCAGCGTGGCGGCGATGTGCTGCACCTGCGCCTCGTCCAGGTCGGGCGCGATCTTCAGGAACATCGGCACCTTGCGTCTGGCGCGGTCCTGCAGATCGTCGCGGCGCGTGCGCAGGGCGCCGAGCAACGCGTCGAGTGCGGCGTCGCCCTGCAGCTCGCGCAGGTTCTTCGTGTTCGGGCTGGAGATGTTGACCGTCACGTAGTCGGCAAAGGGGAACACGCCTTCCAGGCCGAGCAGGTAGTCGTCGGCGGCGCGCTCGATTGGCGTGGCCGCGTTCTTGCCGATGTTCAGCCCGACGATGCCGCCGCCGCGGCGGAAGCTGCGCGCGCGCTGTACGTTGGCGACGAAGGCGCTCAGGCCCTCGTTGTTGAAGCCCAGCCGGTTGATCAGCGCACGCGCCTCGGGCAGGCGGAACATGCGTGGCTTGGGGTTACCTGGCTGCGCCTTCGGCGTGACCGTGCCCACCTCGATGAAGCCGAAGCCCATTGCCCCCAGCGCGTCGATGCATCGGCCGTTCTTGTCCAGCCCCGCCGCCAGGCCGACACGATTTGGAAAGCGCAGGCCGGCGACGGTCACTGGGTCGTCGACACGTGCGGCCTGCCACAGCACTTGCGCCGGCGTGTTCTGCAGCCGCGCCAGCGTGCCCAGCGTCAGCTCGTGCGCCGCTTCGGGATCCAGTCCGAACAGGAAAGGGCGGGTTAGGGCGTAGGGGGCGAGGGGCATGCCGCATTCTGGCGCAGCCGGTGGGCCTTTTCGGCCACCGATAATCGACACATGACGCAAGATCAACTCAAGGCGCTGGTCGGCCATGCTGCGCTGGAATTCGTGCCCGAGGGCGCGGTGATCGGGGTGGGCACCGGCTCGACGGTGAACCACTTCATCGACGCGCTGGCAAGCATCAGGTCGCGCATTGCCGGGACGGTGTCGAGCAGCGAGCGCAGCACGCAGCGGCTGCAAGCGGCGGGCATCGAGGTGCTGGAGGCCAACGCCGTCGCGAGCCTGCCGGTGTACATCGACGGCGCCGACGAGATCGACGCGCAGGGCTGCATGATCAAGGGCGGCGGCGGCGCGCTGACGCGCGAGAAGATCGTCGCCGACCTGGCCGAGCGCTTCATCTGCATCGCCGACGCATCCAAGCAGGTGGCCGTGCTCGGCGCCTTCCCGCTGCCGGTGGAGGTGATTCCGATGGCGGCGGCGCAGGTCGCGCGGCGGCTGCAGGCACTGGGGGCCCGGGTCGTGCGGCGCAGCGGCTTCGTCACCGACAACGGCTGCCACATCCTCGATGCACATGGCCTGTCGATCGCCGACCCCCTGGCGATGGAATGCCGGATCAACCAGTGGCCCGGGGTGGTCACGGTCGGGTTGTTCGCGCGCAACCGGGCCAGCGTGTGCCTGCTTGGCACGGCCCAGGGCGTGCAAACCCTGCATTTCGCCGCGGCTCCTGCCGATCGGACAGAGCCAAAAAGCGCGTAACCTCGGGACTGTTGTTTCCCTGAGTGCCAACTACGAAAAGGACGGCCCGTGGCCAAACCCAACTACTCGTTCGAAAAACGCCAGCGTGAGCTGGCCAAGAAGAAGAAGAAGGAAGAGAAGCTGAAGGAAAAGGCCGATCGCAAGAGCGGCACCGGCACCGGTGACGAAGCCGGCGGCGATGCCGAAGCAGACGGCGAGGCCGCGGTCGACGCGGGTGTCGTCGATGGACAGAGCACCACCTGATTCACAGCGCTGCGCGGCGAGCGCTGCGCAACGCAAAGCGCGCCGGGTCAAGCGCACGCACGAGTGAGGCCTCCAGCGGCAGTGCCGCGCCGCTGATCTGTGCCGCCAGCAGCCGCGCGCCCAGCGCGGACCAGCCGATGCCGCGAGAGGCCAGCGCGGTAAGGACATACAACCCTTCGCGCCGCGGCACTTCGCGCAACCGCTCGATGTGGCGGCCGGCCAAGGCGACTTCGTCTGGCACGGCACCGACCAACGGCAGTCGGTCGTTGGCCACGCAGCGCCAACCCACCCGTCCGGACAAGACCTGCAGCGCGGGTGCGGGCTGCTCGCTCAGCGCCTGCAGACGCTGCAGGTTGAATTCATGGTCCGCTGCACGCACCCCGGATTCCATGTCGCCGACCTGCGCACTGGCGCCGAACACGGCCAAGCCGTTGACCGATGGCAGCAGGTAGCCGGCACCGGCCAGCACTATGCGCGGCAGCCGCAACCGTTGGCCTGCTGCCAACGCGGCGTTGTCGAGCAGGCTGATCTGCCCGCGTACGCTGCGTACCGGCCAGTGCGCCGCTCCCAGCAGGCGCAAAGCATCGGCGGCATTCGCCAGCACCAGTGTGCCGCCCTGGCCGATCATCTGGCCGGCGTCGTCGAGCAGTTGCCAGCCGCCCTGCACCTGACGCAGTCGATGTACCGCCAACGCGCCGCGGAATGTGGACATCCTGCCGGCGCGTTGCAGGAAGGAGCGCGCCAGCGCGGCCGGCTGCACCCAGCCGCCGCCGGGATAGAACCAGGCCGGATGCCTCAGGCGCAAACCGCAGCGTTCGCTGGCCTGGGTGGCATCGAGCGCCTGCACATAGTCCGGAGGCAGGCGCTGCGCGTCGATCAGTGCGCGCATCGCTGCAACGTCGGGCAGCGTACTTTCCAGGCGTAGCAGGCCCTGTGTGCCGCCGAGCGCGCCATGGTCGTCGATCGCCTGCTGCACGGCCATTTGCGCCTGCAGCGCAGCGGCTCGATTGAAGCGTGCGTGCGCACCGTCCTGCGCATTGACCGTGCCGTGGAACATCCCCGCGGGGTTGCCCGAGGCTTCCTGTGCCAGGCCCTCGCGCCTGTCGATCAAGGTGCTGTGCCAACCCTTCTCGGCGAGTGCACAGGCCAGGGCACAGCCGGCCAGGCCCGCGCCGACGATCAGGGCATGCTGCTCGGGCGGCGGTGTCGTCGTCGGTCTTTTGCGTGCCGCGAAGCGCGGCCGGTATACGGCATCGAGGGGGATCGAGTCGACCTTGGCAATGTCGAAACCCGCGCTGCGCAGCGCATGCTGCAGCGGTGGTGAGGGTGTGGCCAGTTGTATCCATGCCTCTGGCGCGGCCAGCCGTGCCAGGCCCCTGGCCAGGCGGATCGGCCCCTGCTGCGGATCGGCGCTCAGGTCCACGGCATCGACCCAGAAGACATCCACCTCGGCCCGCAATTCGTGCAGCCAGCCCAGAGCCTCGCCCCGCGCCAGCAGCAATTGCAGTCGGCCGACATCCAGATCGAGGATGTGCAGGTTGCGCGTCGGCGGCGGCCATTGTGCCGCCAGGCGTTCGGCCCAAGGTGCCAGCGGCGTGCTGGCATGCGCCTGGCGCACGGCCGTCGCGCTGATCGTCGTCGCATCGATGGCAATGACCTGCAGGCGAGCGCAACGCCCGGCGTCCTGTTGCCACGCCTGCCAAATGCGCAGCAAGGCCGCGCCGTCACCGAATCCGAGCTGCAGCAGCACGAGTCGATCGCGCGTGCGCCACAGCGCTCGCAGCCGCTCCAGGTCGGGGCTCACGGACCGGCGCGCCTGGCCAGCCATTCGAGCAAGGGACCGCGCACCTCGCCCAGGCCGCGGTAGCGCAGCACGGCCGGGCTCATCGAGGCCAGCGCATCGTGCACGCGCCTGGCCTTGGCGGGGCTGTCCAGGGCCTCGCACAGCGGCTGGTTGTCGACAAGGATGGTGAACACCGCCTGGCCGGCGCCGTCGACCGGGATGAAGGTCTGCCGCTCGGTGCGCCAGCGCGCCTGCGCGGCCACGGCGTCGGCATCGCCGGCTGTCCAATGCCGGGCGGGCCAGCGCGACGGATGGGCGTCGAGCCGGGGGTGGGGCGTGAGCGTCCAGACGAAACGTTCCCAACGCGTGGGCGCGCTGACCAGCCGCGCCAGCGTTTCGGCCGCGGCCAAGAGCACCTGGTTGTCGGCCACCGGCGCATGCACCTCGGCAAAATGCCGGCCGACCTTGTGCTCGGGCGACCAGTGAGAGGGCAGCGCGACCGCCAGCCAGGGAATGCGCGCGCTGTGTGCATCGATGATGGCGAAGTCCTCGGCGAAGGCCAGCGACAGCAGCGCCGCCAGCCGCCATGGCGCAGGCAGATCGCGCAGGCAGCGGCCGACCTCGGCATGCGGCGCGCACGCCGAGGCGGCTTCGCGCACCGCATCGCCCTCGACGGCCCAGCCCAGTTGATGCGCCACTGCCAGCGCGCCGTCCCAGCCGAAGACTTGCGCATGCTCGAGCGCGGCTTGCCGCGCCAGCGCGTGCACGGCCGGCAGAGGGTCGAAGCCGGGCGCACACATCAGCGCCGATGTCGACGCTGCGCCGAGCACGGCGAGCTTCTCGCGCAGGTGCCGGCCGTCGCGCGGCGACACGCTCAGGTGTTTGGCGCCATCGGCCAGCCGGCGCAGTCCCGGCTGCATACGAAAGGGCGCCTGAACCGCGGCGTCGAAGTCGAAGGCCATGCCGCCATCAGGCGGCAAGACCAAGCCATCAGCCGGGCGTATGGCAGACGGCTTCGACGTTGTTGCCATCGGGGTCGATGACGAAGGCGCCGTAGTAGTGCGGGTGGTAGTGGGGCCGCGGCCCCGGTGGGCCGTTGTCAGCGCCGCCGGCGGCGAGGGCCGCGGCATGGAAGGCGTCGACGGCCTCGCGCGAGGCTGCTCTCCATGCCAGATGGCAAGCGCTGCTGAAGCTCCGGCCCGGGCCGGCACAGGGCCGGTCGACGAGCCAGGTGTCGATCTTCGATTCGGCTGCATCACCCTGCCCGAAACCGAGCACGTTGACGCCGTCGATGTTCTGCTCGAAGCGCAGCGCATAGCCCAGCGGCGCCAGGGCAGCGGCATAGAAGGCCTTGCTGCGCGCGATGTCGCTGACGTGGAACGTCATGTGATCGAGCATGGCGCTTGCGGTGGCGCTCTACACGCGCTTCTTGTACTCGTGAGTGCGCGTGTCGATCTCGATCTTGTCGCCGGTCGCGACGAACAGCGGCACCGGGATCTCCAGACCGGTGGCCAGCTTGGCCGGCTTGAGCACCTTGCCCGAGGTGTCGCCCTTGACGGCCGGCTCGGTGTAGGTGATCTCCCGCACCACGGTGGTCGGCAGTTCGACCGATATGGCCTTGCCGTCGTAGAACACCACCTCCACTGGCATCGCGTCTTCCAGGTACTGGATGGCGTCGCCCATGTTCTCGGACTCGACTTCGAACTGGTTGTATTCGGCGTCCATGAAGGCGTACATCGGGTCGGCGAAGTAGGAGTAGGTGCACTCCTTCTTGTCCAGCACGATCTGGTCCATCTTGTCGTCGGCCTTGAAGACGACTTCAGTGCCCGAGCTGTTGAGCAGGTTCTTCAGCTTCATGCGCACCGTGGCCGAGTTGCGGCCGCCACGGCTGTATTCGGTCTTGAGCACGACCATCGGGTCGGTGCCCTGCATGATGACGTTGCCGGCGCGGATTTCCTGAGCGAGTTTCATGGTCGGTTTCCGTAAGGGAAGCAGCGGACTGGGCGCCCGCGCAAAGCCTTTGATTTTAGCGCTTTTCGCGCACGAAACCGAGCAACTGCGAGACCAGGTCGGGCTGCGCCAGCAGCTTGGCCCGAAAGTGCCGCGCCTGGTCGGCCCAGGCTCGCGCGTCAGGCCAGCGCCCGGGCCACGGCGCCAGACCGTTCCAGGCGCGCCACAGCGCCCGCACGTCGGCGCACAGCCGGGCCTCGGCACCCTGCAGGAACAACGCCAGGAAGGCTTCGAGCTTGGCGTCGTGGGCGCCGTCGTGTTGCGGATAGATCTGCCAGACGAAGGGGGCGCCGGCCCACAGTGCCCGCACCAGCGAATCCTCACCGCGTACGAAGTTCAGATCGCAGGCCCACAACAGGTGGTCGTAGTCGGTCTGCGCGAGCCAGGGCAGCGGATGGCAGCGCAAGCCCGGGGCCGGCGGCTGCAGCGCGCGTGCTGCGGTTTGCGCCGCGCCTGGCGTCAAGAGAATCAGTGTCGGCGCATCGGCCAGGCTGCGCGCCAGCGATTCGAACGGTGCTTCCGGGTAGCAGAACAGGCTCACGATGCGTTCACCTGCACGTACCGGCACCCCCAGCGAGCGCAGCCAATCCGACGCGTCGAAGGCGGCGCGCGCATCGGCCAGGTTTGGTTCGCGGATCAGTCCGCCCGTGCCGTGCACGAAGCCCGGATAGAAGAAGTGTTTCGTCAATCCGCTGCCCGGCCCGCCTTGCTGTGGCGAGGGCAGGCCATGACAGCGTGCCACGTAGCCTTCGGCGCTCAGGTACTCCAGATTGATCCACAGCGGCGGCGGCTGGCGTCGCGCCATGAGCGCCACGAAGCGGGCCGGCGGGTCGCAGCCGAAGGCCTCGATCACTACCTCACCTGGCGTCAGCGCCGACACTTCGTTGCTCCACGGCAGCACGCTGACGCCCGCTGCGCCCTGAGGCGCCATCCACGCCAGCGCGCTGGCATCGTCGATCCACAGCCGAACCGGCTGGCCGCGCGCGGCCAGGTCGGCGGCGAGGCGCCAGCACACTCCGATGTCACCGTAGTTGTCGACGACACGGCAGAACAGGTCCCAGGGCGCCGACGCTTGCATGGCGGGATTATCGAAGGCGGCAGAATCGCTGCCGATGGCCGACGAGCAAGACACCCCGGACAAACACGCAACGACGGCGGCGCGCGAGCGGCTGCTCACCGAGGTGGCGGCGCTGCCCGGTCTGCCCGGCGTGTACCGCTACTTCGACGCGCGCGACGAGGTGCTTTACGTGGGCAAGGCGCGCAACCTGAAGAAGCGTGTGTCCAGCTACTTCCACAAGGACCACGGCGGCACGCGCATCGGCCACATGGTGACGCGCATCGCCCGGCTGGAAACCACGGTGGTGCGCACCGAGGCCGAGGCGCTGCTGCTCGAGAACAATCTGATCAAGACGTTGAACCCGAAGTTCAACATCCTGTTCCGCGACGACAAGAGCTATCCGTACCTGAAGATCACCGGCACACCGGAAGCCACGCCGGCGACGCAGGCGGCGCGTTTTCCGCGCGTGGCCTACTACCGCGGCAGTGTGGATCGCAAGCACCGCTATTTCGGCCCGTACCCCGGCGCCTGGGCGGTGAAGGAGACGATCCTGCTGATCCAGAAGGTTTTCCGGCTTCGCACCTGCGAAGACACCGTTTTCGCCAACCGCTCGCGGCCCTGCCTGCTCTACCAGATCCGCCGCTGCTCGGGCCCTTGCGTCGGCCTGGTATCGCAGGACGACTATGCACTCGACGTGCGCAGCGCCGAACGCTTCCTGCTCGGCGAGCCGCAGCAGGTGATCGACGAACTGCAGCAGCAGATGACGGCCTCCGCCGAAGCCACGGACTACGAACGCGCGGCCGAGTTCCGTGACCGCATCGGCGCGCTGTCGCGTGTCCTGCATCAGCAATCGGTCGAGGTCAGCAGCCTGTCGGCCAGCGACCGCGATGTCGACGTCCTGGCGGTGCGCGTGGCCGGCGGGCGCGCCTGCGTCAACCTGGCGATGGTGCGCGGCAGCCGCCACCTGGGCGACCGAGCCTACTTTCCGACGCACGTGGACGAAGCTGCCGCGGTAGATGTCGACGAAGGCGTCAATGCCGCGCCGCGCAGCGTCGAGCAGCAGGTGCTCGAAGCCTTCATCGCGCAGCATTACCTGGGTCAACCGGTGCCGCCCCTGTTGGTGCTGAGCCAGGAGGTGGACGATGCGCTGATCGAGGCGCTGGCGTCGCATGCCAGCCAGCGTGTTCGTGCGCTGCACCAACCGCGCGAGCAGCGCCGCATCTGGCTCGACATGGCGGTCAAGGGTGCCGGCATCGCATTGGCGCGGCTGCTGGCAGAGGAGGGTTCGCAGCGCGAGCGCACGCGCGCGCTGGCCGAGTCGCTCGAGCTGGAGGTGCCCGACCTGGACCGGCTGCGCATCGAATGCTTCGATATCAGCCACACCGCGGGCGAGGCCACGCAGGCGTCCTGTGTGGTCTATGAAGCGCACCGCATGCAGAACAGCCAGTATCGGCGCTTCAATATTCACGCCGTCACCGGTGGCGACGACTATGCGGCGATGCGCCAGGTGTTGATGCGGCGCTATGCCAAGCTCGCCGAGGCCAGCGCCACGAGCAAGGGGCAGGGCGTTCCCAATGCAGCGCGCCTGCCCGATCTGGTACTGGTGGACGGCGGGCGCGGCCAGGTGTCGATGGCGCGCGAGGTGTTCGAGGAACTGGGCCTCGACCTGTCGCTGATCGTCGGTGTCGAAAAGGGCGAGGGCCGCAAGGTCGGCCTGGAGGAGCTCGTCTTCGCCGACGGCCGCGCCAAGGTGTCGCTGGGCCATGACTCGGCCGCGCTGATGCTGGTGGCGCAGATCCGCGACGAGGCCCACCGCTTCGCCATCACCGGCATGCGAGCGAAGCGTGCGCGCGTGCGCACCGGCGGCAGTCGGCTCGAGGACATTGCCGGCATCGGGCCGAAGAAGCGCGCCGCCCTGCTGCAGCGCTTCGGCGGCGTGCGCGGCGTGGCGAATGCCGGTGTCGACGACCTGGCCGGCGTCGACGGCATCTCGCGCGAGCTGGCTGAAGCGATCTACCGCGCGCTGCATTGACCGGGCCGGCGGCGCACTGCGGGCACAATGAGACGATGTTCTTCACCATCCCGACCCTGCTGACCTGGGCGCGCATCATCGCGATCCCGCTCGTCGTCGGGGTGTTCTATCTGCCACTGGACGGTGCAACGCGCAACCTCTGCGCCACGGCGCTGTTCATCATCGTGGCGCTGACCGACTGGCTCGACGGCTGGCTGGCGCGGCGCCTGAACCAGACTTCGTCCTTCGGCGCCTTTCTCGACCCGGTGGCGGACAAGTTCCTGGTCTGCGCCGCGCTGCTGATCCTGCTGCAACTGGACCGTGTCAATGCCTTTGTAGCGTTCATCATCATCGGGCGCGAGATCGCGATCTCGGCGCTGCGCGAGTGGATGGCGCAGATCGGCGCGGCGCGCAGCGTCGCGGTGAGCATGCTGGGCAAGCTGAAGACCGTGGCGCAGATGGTGGCGATTCCATTCCTGCTCTACGACGGCGCGTTGTTCGATGTCATCGACACGCGCATCTGGGGCACGGGCTTGATCTACATCGCCTGTGTGCTGACCATCTGGTCGATGGTCTACTACATGCGCAAGGCCTTGCCGGAAATCCGCGCCAAGGCGCGATGAGCCAGCCAGAGCGCGGCACCGACCTCGCGGCCTTCATGCCCGTGGTCTTCGTGCTCATCTGGAGCACCGGTTTCGTGGTCGCGCGTTTCGGCATGCCGCATGCCCCGCCGATGAGCTTCCTGGCCTGGCGTTTTGCGCTGTCGGTGCTGGCCTTCGCGCTGTGGGTGCTTGGTTCGCGCGCCGCCTGGCCCAAGGGCCGCCAGCAGTGGGTGCATCTGGCCGTTGTCGGCGTGCTGATCCATGCCGGCTACCTGGGCGGCGTGTGGAGCGCCGTCAAGCTGGGCGTCGGCGCCGGCACCTCGGCGCTGATCGTCGGCCTGCAACCAGTACTGACCGCGCTGTGGGTGTCGGCCACGGGCCAGGAGGCGCGCATCGCGCCGCGCCAGTGGATCGGACTGTCGCTCGGCCTGGTGGGCCTGGTGCTGGTGGTGTGGAACAAGCTGGGCCATGGCGAGATCAACGCCGCCAACCTGGCGCTGTGCCTGCTGGCGCTGGTCGCGATCACCGCCGGCACGCTGTACCAGAAGCGCTTTGTCGCGCCCTGCGACGTGCGCACCGCCAACCTGGTGCAGCTGGCGGCGGCCTTCGTCGTGGTACTGCCGCTGGCGTTGCTGGAAACCGAGGCGATCGACGCGGCACCGTCGCTCTTCGGCGCGATGGTCTGGTCGGTGCTGGTGCTGACGCTGGGTGGCAGTTCGCTGCTGTACATGATGATCCAGCGTGGTGCGGCCACGCGCGTCAGCAGCCTGATGTACCTGGTGCCGCCGTGCACCTCGCTGCTGGCCTGGCTGCTGTTCGACGAACTGCTCACGCCGGCGGTGCTGGTCGGGCTGGCGCTGACCGCGCTGGGTGTCTGGCTGGTGGTGCGCGAGCCAGTAAGGCAAGATGCGCAACCCAAGGAGCAAAGATCATGAGTACATATCGCATCGCCGTCATTGCCGGAGACGGCATCGGCAAGGAAGTCATGCCCGAGGGGCTGCGCGTGCTGGAGGCCGTGGCACGCCGCCATGGCATCGCGCTTCGCCTCGACCACTTCGATTTCGCCAACTGCGAGTACTTCGCCAAGCATGGCGAGATGATGCCGGCCGACTGGAAGGAGCGCATCGGCGGCCACGACGCCATCTTCTTCGGCGCCATCGGCTGGCCCGCAACATTGCCCGACCATGTCTCGCTGTGGGGCTCGCTGCTGAAGTTCCGCCGCGACTTCGACCAGTACGTGAACCTGCGGCCGGCGCGGCTGATGCCCGGCATCCGCTCGCCGCTGGTGGACCGTCAGGGCCAGCCGCTGAAGCCCGGCGACATCGACATGCTGATCGTGCGCGAGAACACGGAGGGCGAGTACTCGAGCATCGGCGGGCGCATGTACGAAGGCAGCGAGCGCGAGATCGTCATGCAGCAGACAGTGATGTCGCGCATCGGCGTCGACCGGGTGCTGAAGTTCGCCTTCGAGCAAGCGATGCAACGCCCGCGCCGCAAGCTCACCTCGGCCACCAAGAGCAACGGCATCTCGATCACCATGCCGTATTGGGACGAGCGCGTCGAGGCGATGGCCAAGCAGTATCCCGATGTCACGGTCGACCGCTTCCACATCGACATCCTGACCGCGCACTTCGTGCAGCGGCCTCAGGTCTTCGATGTGGTGGTGGCGAGCAACCTGTTCGGCGACATCCTGTCCGACCTGGGCCCGGCCTGCACAGGCACCATCGGCATCGCGCCGTCGGCCAACATCAACCCGACGCGCGTGTGGCCCTCGCTGTTCGAGCCGGTACACGGTTCGGCGCCCGACATCGCGGGGCGCGGCATCGCCAACCCGATCGCCATGGTCTGGTCGGCCGCGCTGATGCTCGACTTCCTGGGTCATCGCGACGCACACGACACGATCGTCGGTGCCATCGAAAAGCTGTTGTCGGATGCGCATGCGCCGCGCACGGCGGACATCGGCGGCAGCGCCGGCACGGTTGATGTCGGCCGCGCGCTGGAGCAGATCGTGAGCGGCGGCTAGAACTGCAAGTGCACCTTGTCAATGGTGCAAGCACCCGGCGATCCCCCTGGAATGCGCGGAGAAAGCGAATAGAATTCCTGACAGCCTTGACACTGTGGTGATGCAGGGCTGTAATCTTTTCAGGCCTTGCGTTGTCACCAGCGCCGCCGCCCACAATACATCCATCCGAATTTCTCCAATAGGCACAGCGAGAGGGGCACATCGATGAACAAGTCGGAAATGGTCGAACACATTGCCAAGCAGGCCGACATCTCCAAGGCGGCAGCGACGCGTGCGCTTGACGCGGTCGTCGGCGGCGTGAAGACCACATTGAAGAAGAGCGGCAGTGTGACCATCGTCGGCTTCGGCACCTTCGCCGTGACCAAGCGCGCTGCGCGCACCGGCCGTAACCCGCGCACCGGCGCGGCGATCAAGATCAAGGCCGCCAAGGTGCCCAAGTTCAAGCCGGGCAAGGCCCTGAAGGACTCTTTGAAGTAGCTCTTGGTGCGCCCGCAACGGGGTGCTTAGCTCAGTTGGTAGAGCGGCGCCCTTACAAGGCGTAGGTCGGGGGTTCGAGCCCCTCAGCACCCACCATTCCAAGTCAGGCGCCAGTGGCGTCGGCGCTGGCTTAGAATCCATGCCTGCAGAAGACGCGGCGCGGCACGAGCCGAAGCTTGCCGCCGTCCGAGGCAAGTCGATCGAAGGCGAACCGCCGCGGTTCGCCTTCTTTGCTTGCGCTGCAGGCTCACCCTGACCCACGCTGCGTCCAAGGCCCACCATGTTCGAATTCATCCGCACGCATACCCGCCTGATGCTGGGCGCCGTGGTTCTGCTGATCATTCCGTCCTTCGTGTTCTTCGGCGTGCAGGGCTACTCCAGTTTCTCGGACAAAGCCAATGCCAAGGTGGCCGAGGTCGATGGCCATGGCATCACGCGCGTCGAGTGGGACAGCGCCCATCAGCGCAATGTCGAGCGACTGCGCCAGCAGATGCCCGGCGTGGACGTGA
>JAHECC010000111.1:11069-12971 GCA_024641965.1 Rubrivivax sp. | reverse complement strand
ACTTCGCCGCCGGGCTGAATGCCGGCGTGGATTCGCTGATGGCGCGCATCAAGGGCGAAGGCCTTCCGCCACCCGAGCCGCGCGAGTCGAAAGGGCCGGATGCGGGCTCGTGGCAGGAACTGCTGATGTTCTTCTTCGTCGCCGTACCGGTGATCGGCGGCATCCTGAGCAAGATTCTGGGGCGCAAGCTCGGCTCGCTGTTCACCGCGGGCGGCGCCGGCGCAGCGGCCTGGGTGATGAGCGCGAGCCTGCTGCTTGGTGGCGCCGTCGCGCTATTGACGCTGCTGGTGGTGGGCGTACTCGGCATCGGCGCGCTTCGCCGGGGCATCGGGCGCTCCGGGAGCGGCGGGCCGATCATCTGGGGTGGCGGCAGCGGCGGTTTTGGCGGCGGCGGCTTCGGTGGCGGCGGTGGTTTCGGCTCTGGCGGCGGCGGCGATTTCGGCGGTGGCGGCGCCTCGGGGGATTGGTAGATGAACCGCTGGTCACGCATCCTCAAGCACCGCTGGCACGACGAGACCGATGTGCAGCGTGCGCTAGGCGACGCGGCGCTGAAGCGCGCTGAACAGCGTGTAGCGGCCAGTGAGCGCGGCCACAGCGGCGAGATCCGCGTGTGCATCGAGGCCGGGCTGCCGCTGTCGTATCTATGGCGCGGTGCCACGCCGCGCGAGCGTGCCGTGGCAATGTTCGGCAAGCTGCGCGTGTGGGACACCGAGCAAAACAACGGTGTGCTGATCTACCTGCTACTGGCCGAACACGCGATCGAGATCGTCGCCGACCGCGGCCTGAACCGGCGGGTGCCGCCCGAGCACTGGCGCGAGCTGGCGCAGCACATGTCGGCCGCCTTCAAGGCCGGCCGCTTCGAACAGGGTCTGGGCGAGGCCATCGACGCGGTGCATGCGCTGTTGTGCCGGCACTTCGCGCTGCAGCCTGGCCAGGCCAACCCCAACGAGTTGCCCGACCGGCCCGACATCCGCTGAGCGTTATACGCTCTTGATCGGCTTGAGCGGCCCGCTGAAGCGCTCACGCTTCGGCGGATGCGCCAGCATCGGAACATCGATCTGCGCCTCGGGCAGCGCGGTATCCGGCAACTGGTCGAGCAGATGGCGAATCAGCGTGAGCCGGCCGCGCCGCTGGTCGTTGAAATTGACCAGCGTCCAGGGTGCGTGGGGCTTGTGCGTGGCGCGCAGCATGCGCGCGCGTGCATCGCCGTAGGCGTCGTACTTGTCGCGCGCCTGCAGGTCCACCGGCGACAGCTTCCAGCGCTTCAGCGGGTCGTTCAGCCGTTCGGCGAAACGCTCCTCCTGCAGCGCCTGGTCCACCGTCAGCCAGTACTTGAGGAGCAGCACGCCGTCATCGACCAGCAGCTTCTCGAACACCGGCACCTGGCGCAGGAAGGCCGCGGTCTGCGCCGGCGTGCAGTAGCCCATCACCGCCTCGACGCCGGCGCGGTTGTACCAACTGCGGTCGAACAACACCATCTCGCCGGCCGCTGGCAGGTAGGGCACGTAGCGCTGGAAATACCACTGCGTGGCCTCGCGCTCGCTAGGCTTGGGCAGCGCCACGGTCTTGCATACGCGCGGCGGCAGCGCGTCGGCCATGGCCGAGATGACGCCACCCTTGCCCGCCGTGTCGCGGCCTTCGATCAGCACCAGCAGGCGCTTGGCGTGGTGCTGCAGCCAGCGCGCGAGCTGGTTCAATTCGACCTGCAATTGCTCGAGCTGCGCGTAATAGTCCGAGCGGCCGAGCTTGCTGTTTTCGCCCTTCTTGCCGGATTTCTTCTTCGCCATGTCCACCTCTGTTGCCTCGTCAAGGGCCTGCAGTGTCGGCGCAGTGCTGGCCAAAGACAACAAGCCCGCGCGACGATCACCAGCTTCAGTCGGCACGCTGTGGAAATGGCCGCTC
>JAHECC010000111.1:0-10969 GCA_024641965.1 Rubrivivax sp. | reverse complement strand
TTCCTCAGCGCACGCGTGCCGGTGGATGCGCGAACGCGCCAGTCGATGGGCATCCTGCATGGCGGCGTGTCGGCGGTGCTGGCGGGTGCCGCGTAGACAAGCCGCGCGCTATATTGGGCGCAGCCCGGGCTCCGCGCCCGTCCTTGGGAGTCATTGATTGATCGACCTGCTCGATATTCGCTATGTGCGCCTGGGCACGCGTGACCTCGATGCCGCCGACCGCTTTGCGCGCGAGGTGGTCGGGTTGGAGTTGGCGCGTGTGGAGGGTGGGGCACGCTACTACCGCAGCGACGACCGCGACCACACACTGGTGTATTTCGAAGGCGACCCGCGCGATCACACGGTGGGCTTCGAGTTGCGCGATGCGGCCACGCTGGAAGCGGCGGCGGCCGCTCTCAGCGACCAGGGCTTCGCGGTTCAACACGGCAGCGCCGACGCGAACGAGCAGCGCCGCGTGCTTGGCTCCGTCAGCTTCGCCGACCCCACCGGCAACCGCATCGACCTGGTCGAGCGGCCGCACCACAGCGGCCGCCGCCACTTTCCGTCGCGCGATGCCGGCGTCACCGGCTTCAGCCACGTGGGCCTGTGCAGCACCGATGCGCCGCGCGACGAGGCCTTCTGGTGCGGCGTACTCGGCGCGCGCGTCAGCGACCGCATTGGCGATGCGGCGCTGCTGCGCATCGACCCGGTGCACCACAAGATCGCTCTGTTTCCCACCACGCGCAGCGGGGTGCAGCATGTCAACCACCAGGTCGCGGGAATCGACGACGTGATGCGCGCGTGGTACCAGTTGCGCGAGCGCGGCGTGAAGATCGTCTTCGGCCCGGGCCGGCACCCGACCTCGGGTGCGGTGTTCCTGTATTTCGAGGGGCCCGACGGCATGGTGTTCGAGTACTCCACTGGGGTGCGGCTGATTGCCCCCGAGGACGAAGCCGCCTATCGGCCACGCCAGTTCCCTGCCGTGCCGTCATCGTTTTGCATGTGGGGTTCGCTGCCGGATATCGCGGAGTTCAGAAAATGAGCGTGCTGAAGGAAAAAGCCAAACCGCGCGGCGCCTACTCGCACATCAAGCGCGCCGGGCCCTTCCTGTTCGTCTCGGGCACCAGTTCGCGCCGCGCCGACGGCAGCTTCGTTGGTGCGTCGGCCGATGCGGCGGGCACGGCCACGCTGGACATCCGCGAGCAAACGCGCGCGGTGTTGGCCCACATCGGCGACATCCTGTCCAGCGAGGGCGCGACGCTCGACGACGTGGTCGAGGTCGGCGCCTTCCTGGTCAACATGAACGACTTCGGCGGCTACAACGAGGAGTACGCCAAGGTCTTCGGCGCGATGGAATCGCCGCCGACGCGCACCACCGTGGCAGTGCACCAGCTGCCGCACCCGCTGCTGCTTATCGAGATCAAGTGCGTGGCCTACAAGCCTTGAGCACTGCGATGACGGACTTCCGCTACGGCCGTCCCTTCAACTTCCAGCGCTGGCTCGACGAGCATGGCCACTTGCTCGAGCCGCCGGTGGGCAACCAGCAGATCTGGGCCGACGCCGACTTCATGGTCACCGTGGTCGGCGGGCCGAATGCGCGCAGCGATTTCCACGACGACCCGCTGGAGGAGTTCTTCCACCAGTTCAAGGGCAATGCCCAGTTGCTGATCTGGGACCGAGGGCAGTATGAACGTGTGCATCTGCGCGAGGGCGACATCTTCCTGATGCCGCCGCACATGCTGCATTCGCCGCAGCGGCCCGAACCCGACAGCCGCTGCCTGGTGATCGAACGCCAGCGCCCGGCCGGGCTGAAGGACGCGTTCCAGTGGCATTGCGCGCACTGCGGCAGCCTGGTCACGCGCATCGAGGTGCAGCTGGCCGACATCGTGGCCGACTTGCCGGCCACCTACCAGCGCTTCTACGAATCCTCGGACGCCGAGCGCATGTGCCCGCACTGCGGGGCGCTGCACCCGGGCCGCGACCACCAGGCCTGGCAAGCCGCGCTGGCACGCTCGGGCCTGCTGCACGAGAGCCCGCCATGATCGACATGCATGCCCATTGCCTGCCGAAGATCGCGCGGGGCGAGGCGCAGGTGGTGGACGCCGAGCGCGCGCCCTGGCTGCAGATCGAGGCCGGTGGGCGCACGGGCCACATCATGCTCGGCGAGCAGCGCTTCCGCCCGGTCACCGATTCGCTGTGGGATCCGGCGGTGCGCCTGGCCGAACTCGACGCACAGGGCGTGCAGCTGCAGGTGGTGTGCGCCACGCCGGTGATGTTCGGTTATGCCTGGCCGGCCGAACGCACCGCCGACTGGGCGCAGCGCATGAACGAACATGTGCTGGGCTATTGCGCCCATGCGCCGACGCGGTTGAAGGCGCTGGCGCAGGTGCCGCTGCAGTCGCTGGACCTGGCCTGCCGCGAGGCCACGCGGGCCATGGCCGCGGGCTGCATCGGCGTGCAGATCGGCAACCATGTCGGCGAGCGCGATCTCGACGACGCGCAGCTGGTGCAGTTCCTGATGCACTGCGCAGACGAATCGATACCGGTGCTGGTGCACCCGTGGGACATGATGGGTGGACCGAAAGAGGGCCGCATGAAGCGCTGGATGCTGCCCTGGCTGGTGGCCATGCCGGCCGAGACGCATCTGGGCATGCTGTCGCTGATCCTGTCGGGCGCGATGGAGCGCATCCCGGCGTCGCTGCGCATCTGCTTCGCGCATGGCGGCGGCAGCTTTGCCTGGTTGCTCGGCCGCGTCGACAACGCCTGGCGCCACCGCGACATCGTGCGCCAGGATTGCCCGCAACTGCCGTCGAGCTACGCGCGGCGCTTCTTTGTCGACAGCGCGGTCTTCGACCCGGGCGCCTTGCGCCTGCTCACCGACGTGATGGGCGCCGATCGCCTCATGCTCGGCTCGGACTCGCCGTTTCCGCTGGGCGAGCAGCGCATCGGCAGCCTGGTGCGCGACGCCGCGTTCCTGAGCGATGCCGAGCGTGCGCGCGTGCTCGGCGGCAATGCCCGCGAATTCTTTGGGCTTGCCGGTAGGGCACCCACAAGCGAATAGGAACTGAACGGCGCTATCGGTTTCCCCCGCAACCAGACCGGGGAGGTCTGATGTCCACTCAGGCCGGCGGCACCTGCGCCTCAAGCAGCCGTGTCGCCAGATGGGCCAGCGCCTCTTCGACCTGGTCCACCAGCACCAGGCACAGGTCGCCGGGCTGCAGCCGGCCCAGCGCATGATCGATGGCTGCGAACTCGCCGCGCAGTTCGTCGACGCGCGTGGTGCGCGCCGCGCCTTGCAGCCCCCCGCGCAGCAGGCCCAGCACCTCGCCGTCGGCGCGGCCGCGCTGCGCCGCGTCCTGGTAAAGGATCACGTCGTCGAAGGCGGCGCCGAGGATCACCGTCTGCTCGCGGATGTCCTCGTCGCGGCGGTCGCCGGCACCGCTGATGACCACCGATCGCCGCTGCGCCGGCATCGCGTCCACGGCCCGCACCAACGCGCGCATGGCGTCGGGGTTGTGGCCGTAGTCGGCGATCACCGTGGCGCCTCCGAAGTCCATCACGTTGAAGCGGCCCGGCGCGCTGACCGCATCGTTGACGAAGCTGGCCAGCCCGGCGCGCACCGCGTCGAATGTCACGCCGCAGCCCCAGGCCGCTGCCACCGCGGCCAGTGCGTTTTCCACCTGGAAGCCGATGCGCCCGCCGCGTGTCAGCGGCACCTCGGCCAGCGGGATGCGTGCACGTGCCGCGCCGTTGATCGCGACCAGGTCGCCGCCCTCGACCGTGACGATGCGCCGTCCCTGCGCGCGGTGCGCGGCCAGCGCCGGCAGCCGCGCATCGGTGCCGAAGAGGATCACCTGCCCCGGGCAGATCGAGGCCATCGCCAGCGTGTGAGGATCGGCCGCGTTGAGCACGGCGTAACCCTCGGTTGCGACGTTGGCGACGATGGTGCGCTTGAGCACGGCCAGATCCTCGACCGTGGTGATGTAGTTCAGGCCCAGGTGATCGCCGGCGCCGATGTTGGTGACCACCGCCACCTGGCAGCGGTCGAAGGCCAGGCCCTCGCGCAGGATGCCGCCGCGCGCCGTCTCCAGCACCGCGGCGTCGGTATCGGGGTGCATCAGCACCTTGCGCGCGCTCTTCGGGCCGCTGCAGTCGCCGCTGTCGATGGCGTGCCCATCGACCCACACGCCGTCGGTCAGCGTCATGCCCACACGGTGTCCGGCGGCGGCCAGCAGGTGCGCCGTCAGCCTTGTGACCGTGGTCTTGCCGTTGGTGCCGGTGACGGCGACCAGCGGGATGCGGCCGTCATCGCCTGGCGCGTACAGGCGCTCGACAATGGCCTCGCCCACCGGTCGCGGCTTGCCGTAGCTGGGCGCCAGGTGCATGCGCAGCCCCGGCGCGGCATTGACCTCGACGACGCCGCCGCGCTGCGCCTCGAGCGGTTCGCCGACACTTTCGCAAACCACGTCGACACCGCAGATTTCCAGCCCGACCATGCGCGCCGCCGCCACCGCGCGCGCGGCGACCTCGGGGTGGACCTCGTCGGTGACATCGGTGGCGGTGCCGCCGGTGCTGAGATTGGCGTTGTTGCGCAGCACCACCCGCAGCCCGGCACCGGGCACGGCATCGGGCGTCAGGCCCTGCAGGTCCAGGCGCGCCACGGCGATGTCGTCGAGCCGGATCTTCGTCAGCGCGGTGGCATGGCCTTCACCGCGGCGCGGGTCGGCGTTGACGGTGTCGACCAGCTCGCGCACGCTGTGCTGGCCGTCGCCGATGACGAAGGGCGGGTCGCGCCGCGCCGCGGCCACCAGCTTGTCGCCGATCACCAGCAGCCGGAAATCGTGGCCCGGCAGGAACTGCTCGACCATCACCTGCCCGGTTTCGGCCGCCACGCGATAGGCGATGTCGAAGTGCTCGCGCGTCGTGATGTTGACGGTGACGCCCTTGCCCTGGTTGCCGTCGCGCGGCTTGACCACCACCGGCAGCCCGATCTGCGACGCCAGCGTCCAGCCTTCGTCCGCGCTGTCCACCGGCCGGCCGCGCGGCACCGGCACGCCGGCGGCGGCGAGCAGCGCCTTGCTCAGATCCTTGTCCTGGGCGATCGACTCGGCCACCGCACTGGTGCGGTCGACCTCCGCGGCCCAGATGCGTCGCTGCTTCGCGCCCCAGCCGAACTGCACCAGGCTGCCTTCGGTGAGCCGGCGGTGCGGGATGCCACGCCGCAGCGCCGCCTCGACCACCGCGCCGGTGCTGGGGCCGAGGCGGATGTCCTCGTCCAGCGCACGCAGTTCGGCCACCACCGCCTCGGTATCGAATGGCGCGTCGGCGGCGGCCGCGGCGAGCAGGCGCTGCGCCTGCTCGAAGGCCAGCAGGCCGACCTTCTCCTCGGTGTATTCGACAACCACCTGGAACACGCCCGGCTCCGGCGCCGGCGCCATGTGGCTGAAGCCGACCGGGCAGCCGGCCTGCGTCTGCAGCGCCAGCGTCAGCTTTTCCAGCCAGCGCGCCAGCGGGATCGGGTCGTAGTTGCCAACCGTGCGCACCACCACGGCGGCCGGCAGCCGCTCGCGCAGCCGGCGCGCCAGCGGCGACGCGGCCTCGATGGCGCATTCCTCGGGCGTGCATTGCACGATGGCCTGCAGCGACGTGTGCCGGCTCCACAGGTTGGGGCCGCGCAGGGCACGTAGGCGACTGATTTGCATGCGCTTCTCTCAGCCGGCCGCGTGGGCCGAGAAGGTGTCGATGCCTGCGGCCAGCAGCGCCGGCGACAGGCCCTGCGCCCAGGCCGCGGCCACGGCTGGCAGCAGCACCGCCGGTGCCAACGCCGTCGCGCCGTGCAGCGGCAGCGCCCGCTCGGCCGGCCCCTCGCAAAGCCACAGCTGGCGGCCGTCGTGGCGCACGGCGCGGCCGCCGGCTGCTCGGTGCACGGCCAGCGGTGCAGTCGCCGTGGCGTACAGCAGTACCGCGCCATCGCAATGCTCGGCCAGCGCGGCCACCGCTGGGTTGTCGGCATTGAGCACGCCGGCGCCCTCGGCCAGCACCACGTCCATCTGCGTGCGCAGCACGCGCGGCAGTTCATCGGCGCTGCGGATGTCATGGCGCGTCAGGTCGGCGGCACCGTCGAGGTCGGTGATCACGCCGACGCGGCAGCGGTCATAGGCCAGGCCCTGGTCGAGGATCGTCGCGGGGCCGTTCTCGAACACCGCACAGTCGACCTCGCGGCTGATCAGCAGGCGCTGGGCGATGGCGCTGTCGCGGGCGTCGGCCATGTCGATGCAGCGCCCGGACAGGAACAGCCCGTCGCGGCAGGCCAAGCCCACCTCATGGCCGGCGAGTTGCAGCAGCCAGGCCGTCAGCCGGGCCACCGCCGCGTTATCGCCGCCGCCGGCAATGCCGACGATGGGGATGCGGCCGTTGACCGGCTCGGCATCCTTGGGGAAGAGATGCTCGACGATCGCGTGGCCCACCGGACGTGGGCTGCCGACGGCCGGCTTCAGGTGCGCCAGCAGCCCCGGCCCGGCGTTGATCTCGACGATCGCGCCGCCCTGCGCCGCCAGTGGCCGGCCGATGTCCTCGGCCACCAGGTCGACGCCGGCGATGTCGAGCCCCACGGTGCGCACCGCCAGCTCGACCACGCGCGCCACCTCCGGGTGGACCTGGTCGGTGCAATCGATGGCCACGTTGCCGTTGCGCTGGATCAGCACGCGCTGGCCAGCCGCCGGCACGGATTCCGGCGTCAGGCCCTGGCGTTCGAGGTCGGTACGGATCACCCCGTCGTCCTGCGGCCGCAGCCGCGCCAAGGGGTGATCCTCGGTGTCGCCGCGGCGCGGATCGGCGTTGATCTGCGCGTTCACCAGCGCGACGACATCCTGCACACCGTCGCCGCTGACCCAGGCCGCCTCGCCGCGTGCCGCGGCCACCATGTGGCCGGCGACCACCAGCAGCCGGTGCTCGTGGCCGGGCACGAAGCGTTCGACCAGCACCTCGCTGCCGTGCCGGTCGGCCACCGCCCAGGCGGCTTCGACCTGCTCGCGCGTGCGCAGGTCCAGCGCCACGCCGCGGCCATGGTTGCCGTCGGCCGGTTTCACCACCACCGGCAGGCCGATGTCCTCGGCCACGGACCAGGCTTCGGCCGGGCTTGAGGCAACCTGGCCTTCAGGCACCGGAACGCCGACCTCGGCCAGCAACCGCTTGGTCAGGTCCTTGTCGCCGGCAATGCCCTCGGCGATGGCGCTGGTGCGGTCGGTCTCGGCGGTCCAGATGCGGCGCTGGCGCCGGCCATGGCCGAGTTGCACCAGGTTGCCGTTGTTCAGCCGCAGGTGCGGGATGCCGCGCTCGGTGGCACAGGCCACGATGTGGGCGGTGCTGGGGCCGAGGTAGGCGTCGTCGATGGCCTCGCGCACCGCTTTCACCGCAGCGTCCACATCGGTCGGGCGGCCATTCACCAGATCCATCAGCACGCGGTGGCCCTGGCTCAATGCCGACCGGGCCACGACCTCGTCGCGCGCGCGGAAGACCATGCGGTAGACGCCGCGCTGCGAGGTGCTGCGCGTCTGCCCGAATCCGGTGGGCATGCCCGCCAGGTTCAGCAGTTCGATCACCAGATGCTCCAGCACATGGCCGAGCCAGGTGCCTTCGCGCAGACGCTGGCCGAAGCCGCCGACCTCGCCGACGCCGCAATGGTGATCGGGCAGCGCCGGCAGTGCCGCGCTGAGGCGGTCGACGAAACCGGGCAGCTTGTGCGACGGCCAGCCCTCCAACTCGCCGAGGTCGAGCCAGACCTCCAGCGCCGAACGGTAGGTCCACAGGTTCGGCCCACGCAGGAAGGTCACGCGCAGCAGGCGGATGTCGTCGAAGACGGTCATCGGAGGGGGCGGCCAACGGCCATCAGGGACGGGAGCGGGCAGGATTGTGCGCCCTCGGCACCATGCCGGGACGCTTGGCACAACGCGGGCACCTGCGCCATGGTTGACGCGTTGGCATTCGGCGACAATCCGCCGCCCCTGCGTCTGCCATGACCGCCGAATCCAACGCCGACCCCCTGCTCGTTCCGGGCGAGATCGTGCGGGCCCGCCTGGCGCTGGACCTGGCACCCGACGGCCGCTTCGCTGAAGGTGAACTGCGGCTGACCGATCGCCGTCTGTTGGCCCGCGATGGCGGCGCCGCGGATTGGCAGGCTTGGCCGCTGGCCCCGGGCCTGGTGCTGCGCCACAGCGACAGCGGCGGGCTGGCCCAGCTGTCGCTGCACGACGCCGAGCGGCGCCTGGCGCTGTGGCGCTTCACGCTGGCCGCCAATCCCGAGGCGCTGGCGCTGCTGCAGCATTTCGAGCGTGCGCTGCGCCGTCTGGCCGACCCCGAAGCAGACGTGGACGACGAACCCGCTTCCCAGGACACCGACTTCGCCGCCGAGGCGCCCGAGCGCCCCTCGACCTGGGTGCTGCTGCGGCTGTGGCGCTTCGCCCACCCCTATCGCTGGCAGTTGCTGGCCGGCTTCGCGCTGACGCTGGGCTCGACCGCCGCCTCGCTGGTGCCGCCGTACCTGACGATTCCGCTGATGGACGACGTGCTGATCCCGTTCCAGAACGGCCAGCGCATCGACCCCGGGCTGGTCGGCATGCTGCTGCTCGGCCTGCTCGGGGCCGCGCTGGCGGCCTGGGGCCTGGGCTGGGCCAAGACCTGGCTGCTGGCGCTGGTCAGCGAGCGCATCAGCGCCGACCTGCGCACCGCCACCTTCGAGCACCTGCTGCACCTCAGCCTGGACTACTTCGGTGCCAAGCGCACAGGCGACTTGATTTCGCGTATCGGCAGCGAAAGCGACCGCATCAGCGTCTATCTGTCGCTGCACGCGCTGGATTTCGCCACCGACGTGCTGATGATCGGCATGACCGCGGTGATCCTGTTTTCCATCGACCCGGCACTGGCGCTGGTCACCCTGCTGCCGCTGCCCTTCATCGCCTGGATGATCCACCTGGTGCGCGACCGGCTGCGTACCGGCTTCGAGAAGATCGACCGCACCTGGGGCGAAGTGACCAGCGTGCTCGCCGATACCATTCCCGGCATCCGCGTGGTCAAGGCCTTCGCGCAGGAAAGGCGCGAGGCGGGGCGCTTCCGAACCGCCAATCAACACAACCTCGCGGTCAACGACCGGCTGAACAAGACCTGGAGCCTGTTCTCGCCGACGGTGGGCATGCTGACCGAGATCGGCCTGCTGGTGGTCTGGGCCTTCGGCATCTGGCTGGTCAGCCGCGGGCAGATCACGGTCGGCGTGCTGACCGCCTTCATCGCCTACATCGGACGCTTCTACGGCCGGCTCGATTCGATGAGCCGCATCGTCTCGGTGACGCAGAAGGCGGCGGCCGGCGCGAAGCGCATCTTCGACATCCTCGACCACCACAGCAACGTGCCCGAGCCGGCGCAGCCGGTGGCTGCCGGTCTGCCCAGCGGCGAGATCGTGCTGCAGCGCGTGGCCTTCCGCTACGGCGCCCGCGCGGTGATCCGCCAGCTCGACCTGCACATCCGGCCCGGCGAGATGATCGGCCTGGTCGGCCACAGCGGCTCGGGCAAGAGCACGCTGGTGAACCTGATCTGCCGCTTCCACGACGTCACCGAAGGCAGCATCAAGTGCGACGGCATCGACCTGCGGCGCTTTGCCGTGGCCGACTGGCGGCGCCATATCGGCGTGGTGCTGCAGGAGCCCTTCCTGTTCTTCGGCACCATCGCCGAGAACATCGCCTACGGCAAGCCCGGCGCGAGCCGTGCTGAGATCGTCGCCGCGGCGCGCGCCGCGCATGCGCACGAGTTCATCCTGCGCCTGGCGCACGGCTACGACAGCCTGGTCGGCGAGCGCGGCCAGGGCCTGTCGGGCGGCGAGCGCCAGCGCATCAGCATCGCGCGCGCGCTGCTCATCGACCCACGCATCCTGATCCTCGACGAGGCCACCTCGTCGGTGGACACCGAGACCGAGGGCGAGATCCAGAAGGCGCTGGACAACCTGGTGCAGGGCCGCACGACGATCGCCATCGCGCACCGGCTGTCGACGCTGCGCCGCGCCGACCGGCTGGTGGTGATGGAGCGCGGCCACATCGTCGAGACCGGCACGCACGACGAGCTGCTGGCGCGAGCGGGCGCGTACTGGCGGCTGCACGAGGCGCAACAGCGCCACGCGGCCGAGCGCGCGCAGATCGCGCTGGAGGAATGACGGTGCCGACGCTGAAACGCGACCCCCACGGCCACCTGCGGCTGACACTCGACGATGGCACGGTGCACGAGGACGTGCACCCGGTACGCGCCTTCCCGCTGTCGGACGCTGACGGCGCGCTGTCGCTGCTCGGCGCGGACGGCAAGGAATGGCTGTGGGTGGCCGACCCGGCGACCTTGCCGGCCGAGGCGCGCGCGCTGGTCCAGGAAGAACTTTCCGCGCGCAGCTTCATGCCGGAGATCCGCGCGCTGCTCGCGGTGTCCACTTTCGCCACGCCCAGCGACTGGACCGTGCAGACCGACCGTGGCCGTCACGTGCTGGTGCTGGGCGCCGAGGAGGACATCCGCCGCCTGAGCGACGGCCGTCTGCTGGTGACCGACCGCCATGGCGTCGCCCACCTGATCACGCAGCCCGCGGCGCTGGACCGACGCTCGCGGCGGCTGCTCGAACGTTTCCTCTGAGTGCGGCGTCGATAATTGCCGACCCAGCGTGGGCATCCAGGAGCACAGGACCATGATTCTCGAAGTCGCCGACATCCGCATCCAGCCCGGCCAGCAGGCCGCTTTCGACGAGGCCGTCCAGCGCGGGCTGGGCACGGTCATCGGCCGCGCCAAGGGCTGCAAGGGCTGGAAGGTGAACAAGGGCGTCGAAAGCCCCGAGCGCTACCTGGTGATGATCTTCTGGGAGACGCTGGAAGACCACACGGTGGCCTTCCGCGAAGGGCCGTTGTTCGCCGAATGGCGCGCCATCGTCGGCCCCTTCTTCGCCGCGCCGCCAGTGGTCGAGCACTTC
>JAHECC010000305.1 GCA_024641965.1 Rubrivivax sp. | reverse complement strand
GTGTGCCTGATGGGCGACGGCGAGCAGACCGAAGGCCAGGTCTGGGAGGCGGCCATTTCGGGCGCGCACTGGGGCCTGGACAACCTGGTGGGCATCGTCGACATCAATGCCGCGGGCAGCGACGGCGACCCGCAGGAAACGATGAAGACCGAACCGCTGCAGGCCAAGTGGGAAGCCTTCGGCTGGCGCGTGCTGGTGCTGAAGGACGGCCACGACCTCGACGCGGTGAGCGAAGCGCTCGACGCGGCCTTGAACCACCCCGACGGCCGGCCCACCTGCATCCTGGCCTACACCGTCAGTGGCAAGGGCGTGTCCTTCATGGAACATGGCTGGCAGTGGCATCTGGGCTTCCTCGGACCGAAGGATCTCGAGCGCGCCTATGACGAGATCCTCAGCGGGAGCGTCGGATGAACACACCCCAGGACCGTTCACGTTGGGTGCCGCAACCGCGCGCCGCCGGCGTCACCTACCTCAGCGCCGAGGCCAAGGCCAGGCTCGACCTGAGCGAAAGCCGCGTACAGGGCCTGGCCGACGAGGCCACCTGGGACATGGCCACCTCGCTCGGCCTGTCACCGCAGCTGACCACCGGCGCGGTGCTGATCGACCTGGTCGCGCAAGGGCACGACATCGTCGTGTGCACTGCCGATCTGGGCCGGCCGACGCAGGTCATCAACTTCGGCCGCAAACACCCCGACCGCTACTTCAACTTCGGCATTGCCGAGCGCAACATGATCGGCGCGGCCGCCGGCCTGGCCACCACCGGGCACACGGCAGTGATCAGCAACTACTCGTTCTTCCTGGCGCTGATGGGCGTGGAGAACATCCGCAACGACATCTGCTACCCCGGCCTGAAGGTGCGTTTGGTCGGCACGCATTCAGGCATCGCGATGGGCTTCTACGGCACCAGCCACCACTGCAACGAGGACATCGGCGCACTGCGCGCCATTGCCGGGCTGACGCTGATGGCGCCCTGCGACGGCAACGCCCTGCGTGCCGCGCTGACGCAGACCATCGAGCACCCGGGGCCGATCTACTTCCGCGCCGGGCGCGGGCGCGAGGCGGTGGTGTACGACAAGCCGCCGCCGTGGCGCATTGGCGGCAGCAACCGGCTGCGCCAGGGCCGCCACGCCACCGTGCTGGCCATCGGCAACCTCGTGGCCGCCAGCCTGGGAGCGGCCGAGATGCTGCAGCCCGAAGGCATCGACCTGGGCGTGATCGACATGTATTCGATCGCGCCACTCGACCGGCAGGCCATTCGCGATGCCGCCGAGATGGGACATGTCTTCACTGCCGAGGAGCACAACGTCAGCGCCGGTTTCGGCTCGGCCGTGGCCGAGGTCATCGCCGACGAGGGCCTGGGCGCGAAGCTGCACCGCATCGGCATGCCCGACGACTATTCGCTGCTCGGGCCGCCCACGCACCTGTACCGCCACTACGGCCTGGACGCCGAAGGCGTGGCCACCGCAGTGCGCAAGGCATTGGCATGAAGGGCCTGCTCGACGGCCAGGCCGCCATCGTCACCGGCGCTGCCGGCCCGCGCGGGCTGGGCCTGGCCACCGCGCGACTGTTTGCCGAACACGGTGCGCGCGTGCTGCTGCTCGACCTGGACGCAGCGGCGGCACAGGCGGCAGCCGCCACGCTGAGCGGCAGCGGCCATCTCGGCGCGCGCTGCGATGTCACCGACAAGGCGCAATGCGAGGCCGCCGTCGCGCTGGCGCTGAAGTCCTTCGGCCAGGTGGACGTGCTGTTCAACAACGCCGGCATCACCAGCCCCGAGCGGCTGATGGAGGTCACTGCCGAGAGCTACAGCCGCATCATGGACGTGAACATGCGCGGCACGCTGTACATGACGCAGGCGGTGGTGCCGCCGATGCGCGCGCGCCGCACGGGCAGCATCGTCAACATGAGCTCGGTGTCGGCACAGCGCGGCGGCGGCGTCTTCGGCGGCTCGCACTACTCCGCCGCCAAGGCGGCGCTGCTCGGCTACACCAAGGCCGCGGCGCGTGAGCTGGCGAGCGACAACATCCGCGTCAACGCCATCTGTGCCGGCTTCATCGACACCGACATCACCGCCGGGCTGATGACACCCGATAAGCTGCAATCGATCATCGCCGGTGTGCCGATGGGCCGGGCCGGCAGCGCGCTGGACGTGGCCGGCTGCGCGCTGTTCCTGGCCAGCGCGCTGTCGAGCTATGTCACCGGCAGCGAGGTCGACGTGAACGGCGGATCGCACATCCATTGATGCTCGATGTGCCATGTCACATGGCACCGGGAATCCTGTCCACTCGCTCCGGCGCCTATCGGTCGAGCCGCCGCAATGGGTTCCCATCGACACCGCGGCGGGCCTGACTTGCACGATGCGGCGAGACGCGACTGATGCGGCCTCCGACTATGGCCCCCGCGATCGCGTGCCGATAAAACGCATCGTGCCCGTCGCGCCCGGCGGAAATACCATATGCAGGTCGATCGCATCGGGACTGATGGTTCCCCTGACCATCGCGAGCTGGACGTACAGCGCGTCGTCGGGCGTGGTGTTGAGCGCCAGCGTGGCCACGCCCTGCAGCAGGGCCGCGACGCGTACGTTGTAGTCCATGTTGATGAAGAACATGCGCAGCGCGTCGGCTGCAGCGTCGCTTGGACGCGCCAGGGCCGCGGGCCGCTCACGCACCGCTGCACTCGTCGAGGCCGTGGCAGCGTCGATGCTGAAACGTCTTACCTGCAGCGTCACGGTTCGCTTTGCGCTGTCGACCTGCGCCGCCATGGGGCCGAGGCCCGTACTGCGCTCGATGGCCAGCGTCGAGTCGGCAGTGACGTCGGTGCCGGGCGCGCCGATGATCTGCAGGCTCGCGGGAGGGTCGAAGTCCAGACCGGCGGGCGAAAGGTCGAAGGCGCCGAGCGTGCCTGCGGGGGCCGTGACCGGATCGATGCGGATCGTCGTGGTCCGCTTCAGCGCGCCGGCGGGCACCGTGAGGCGCACGACGGTGCCACCTTCGAGCGTCGCTTCCAGGCTGCCGCCGTCGACGCCGATGTCGGCGCGCGCCGGCACCGCCGCAATCGGTGGCTCATCGCCACCACCACACGCGCCCAGGAAGCCGCAGACCAGGGCCGCCGAAATCAGTCGGAACAGCTTGGACATGGTGTTCTCCATCGAAGCATTGGTACGGTCGCGTAAGCGTCACCGGCGACGGCAGGATCAGCGCGAGCCGCGCCCGCGTCGTTCGAACAACGGCCGAGGCGTACCGAAATTCCCCGTTTGTTACAGGAGGCTCCAATTACCATCCAGGCATGGAGATCGCCTCCGCCCGCAAACGCGCCCAGGAGCTGCGCCTGCCTGACGAAGACCGGCATCGGCATCGTGCGCATCATTGCGTGGGTCAGGGCGCGGTCTTCCCTGGGATGTTGCAACGCAGAGATGGTGAGCCCGGCGGGGCCCGCTTGTACCGATGGATTGCCG
>JAHECC010000304.1 GCA_024641965.1 Rubrivivax sp. | reverse complement strand
GAGCAGGCGCGCGCACGCTTCGTGGCGCGCAGCAAGGCCCTCAGCTCGATCCGCAACTACATGGTCGAGCATGCCTTCCTGGAAGTCGAAACGCCGATGCTGCACCCGATTCCCGGCGGCGCCAACGCCAAGCCCTTCGTCACGCACCACAACGCGTTGGACCAGCAGATGTTTCTGCGCATCGCGCCCGAGTTGTACCTGAAGCGTCTGGTCGTCGGCGGTTTCGAACGTGTGTTCGAGATCAACCGCAGCTTCCGCAACGAAGGCATCTCGGTGCGGCACAACCCCGAGTTCACGATGATGGAGTTCTATGCGGCCTACTGGACGCATCACGACATGATGGACTTCACCGAAAGCGTGCTGCGCCATGCCGCACGCCAAGCCACCGGCTCCGCGCAACTCAGCTACGCCGGCAAGCCGATCGACCTGGACGCGCGCTTCGCACGTTACAGCGTGTGCGAGGCGCTGGTCGCCTTCGCCGGCCTCGGCGATGCCGATGCGCGCGATGCCGCACTGCTGCGCCAGCGCATCGCCGCTGCCGGCGAGGACGCCCCGGCACATTGGGGCCTGGCCGAACTGCAGTTCGGCCTGTTCGAGGCGGTGGTCGAGTCGCAACTGTGGGAGCCCACCTTCATCGTCGACTACCCGGTAGAGGTCTCGCCGCTGGCGCGCGCCTCGGACAGCAACCCGGCCATTACCGAGCGCTTCGAGCTGTTCATCACCGGGCGCGAAGTGGCCAACGGCTTTTCCGAGCTGAACGACGCCGAGGACCAGGCGGCGCGCTTCCTGGCGCAGGCCGAGAACAAGGAGGCAGGCGACGAAGAGGCGATGTACTACGACGCCGACTTCATCCGCGCGCTCGAGTACGGCATGCCGCCCACTGCCGGCTGTGGCATCGGGCTTGACCGGCTGGTCATGCTGCTGACCGATTCGCCCAGCATCCGCGACGTGCTGCTGTTTCCGGCGCTGCGCCGAGAGGGTTGAGGCGTCGGGACGACGGCATGCAATCACGCATCGAATCACTGTCGCTGATCGACACCAGCATCTGGCAGGAACTGCAGCAGGCCGCGACGCAGTCGGGGCACGAGTGGCGCACGATGGTGCTGGCCACGCTCGAAGGGCAGACCGCACAGGCCCGCTGCGTGGTCTTGCGCGAGGTCGATGCCACGGCACGTGCGCTGCTGTTCTACACCGATGCACGCTCGCCCAAGGTGCAGCAGATGCGCGCCCAGCCCCAGGGCACGCTGCTGTGCTGGTCCAGCCGCCTCAGCTGGCAACTGCGCCTGAGCGTGATGCTGGAAGTCGAGACCTCGGGCCTGGAGGTGTCGTCACGCTGGGCGCGTCTGAAGCTCACGCCTGCGGCGCAGGACTACCTGTCGCCGTTGCCGCCGGGCAGCCCGTTGGCCTCGCAATTCCAACCCGAAAGGGCCTCGCGCGACAATTTCGCCGTGGTCACGGCGACAGTCGCGTCGATCGACTGGCTCGAGCTGCATGCCGATGGCCACCGCCGCGCCTACTTCTTCGACCACAGCGCACACTGGCTGCAGCCGTGAGCCGCGGCGCTCAGCCGTGGCGGAACTGCGGCTTGCGCTTGTTGACGAAGGCGTCCATGCCCTCTTTCTGGTCGTCGGTCGCGAACAGCGAATGGAACAGGCGACGCTCGTAGCTCACCCCATCGGCCAGCGACCCTTCAAAGGCACGATTCACGCATTCCTTGGCCATCATCACGCTGGGCCCGCCAAAGGCGCAGATCGCGGCGGCGGCGGCCAGGGCTTCGTCGAGCAGCTTGTCGGCCGGCACCACGCGTGACACCAGTCCGGCACGTTCGGCCTCGGCAGCGTCCATCAAGCGCGCGGTCAGCACCATGTCCATGGCCTTGCTCTTGCCCACTGCGCGTGGCAGGCGCTGCGTGCCGCCGACGCCCGGAATGATGCCGAGCTTGATCTCCGGCTGGCCAAAACGCGCCGAATCGGAGGCAATGATGAAGTCGCACATCATTGCCAGCTCGCAACCACCGCCAAGCGCGAAGCCGGCCACCGCGGCGATCACCGGCTTGCGCACCTGGCGGATGGTTTCCCAATTGCGCGTGATGAAGTTCTCGCCAAGGGCCTGCGCAAAGCTCTTGGTGGCCATCGCGCCGATGTCAGCGCCGGCGGCAAAGGCCTTTTCGCTGCCGGTGATGACGATGCAGCCGACCGCCGGGTCGGCATCGAAGCCAAGCAGGGCAGCGCCCAGTTCGTCCATCAGCGCGTCGTTCAACGCGTTCAGTTGTTTCGGTCGGTTCAGCGTGATCAGCGCGGTGCGCCGCGCGCCTTCGCCGCGCAGCTCGGTCAGGATGTATTCGGGGGTCATGGTTGTCCTCGGTGAATTCGCAGGAACTATAAAGGGCCTCGTGACACTTGCTTGCAAGCTCGCCGGGTCGTACCCGCATGCATGCAGGCCTCATGCGGGTTAAGCTGCGCGTCAGTCCAGGGAAGGCCTGCAACGCGCCATCGAAGCACGCAGGGCCGGAAGACCACCTTCGAGCATGGCAACGATCTATCGCAAGACCGCGAAGGGCCATTCCGAGATCCAGACGCGCGCGCTGCGCCTGCCTCCCCGGCTGCGCGGTGCGCTGATCCTCATCGACGGCCGGCGCAGCGACGAAGACATGCGCAAGCTGATCCAGCAGCAGCCCGACGAGACGCTGCAGACCTTGAACGAGCAGGGCTTCATCGAGGTCATCCGCATCAGCCACGATGTGCACGGTGCGCGGCCGCAGGCCGGTGGGACACCACCACGCCCGCCGGTGGCCATATCGACGCCAGCACCCACCGTCGCGCCGGTCACACCGTCCGCTGCGCCCTTGCGCAGCTTCGAGGCGATGCGCGCAAACGCGGTGCGCGCCTTCACCGACCTGGTCGGCCCGATGGCCGAGGCGCTGGCCATCAGGATGGAGCGTTCGCGCAGCCTCGACGAATTGCTGCCGCTGATCCAGACGGCACAGTCGGTGATCGGCAATGCGCGCGGCAGCCAGGCGGCGGCCGCCTACCTGGAGCGGGTCTACAGCTCAGCGCGGCGCTGAAGCCTCACCGGAGGGCGGCGCCGCCTGTTCGGGCAGCCGTTCGATCTTCAGGTCGACGTAGGTCTCCTCGTCCTGGCGGATCAGAAAGCGGATCGGCAGGTACTGCAGCGAGGGCGCGAACCAGACGTCGGCCACCAGGTTGCGGCTCGAAGGCCGCTGCCGAGACGGTCTGAGGTGGAAGGTCTCCACCGGCCCGAACATCGTGTACAGAGACACCTTGTCGATCACTTCGTAGGTCCAGCGATCGACCTTGGTGGTCAGCGCCAGCGGCAGCTCGATGCTTTGGCCCACCCGAAGCAGGTCGGGCCGGGTCGTGAACAGCCAGGTCAACTGCACGAACTGGCTGGCCGCGTCCTGCATGCCGGGCGACCACTCAGCGATCTTGCCGTCGGGCAGCAGCACGCGCTCGCGATCGAA
>JAHECC010000110.1 GCA_024641965.1 Rubrivivax sp. | reverse complement strand
AACTACGACTTCGCGCCGCTGCTGTTGGAAGGCAGCTGGCTGGCCACACGCTGGACCGGCCCACGCGTGGCGGCGCTGGGCGACTGCCTGTGGGGCGCACTCGACGGTGTGAACGAAGCCGGCCTGGCGGCAGCGCTGTCCTTCGGCGGGCGCACCGTGTCGGGCCCCGGTTTCGGCATCCCGCTGCTGCTGCGGCATGTGCTCGAGGTGGCGCACAGCACCGCCGACGCCATCAAGCTGCTTCAGCATGTGCCGGCCAGCATGTGCTACTCGATCACCCTGCTCGACCGCCACGACGACTGGGCCACGGTGTTCGTCTCGCCCGACCGGCCGACCGAGGTGACGCGGCAGCAGGTGGTGACGAACTTCCAGCACGAAGTGGAGTGGCCGCAGCATGCGCAGGCCACGCATGCGGTGCAGCGGCGCGACAAGCTGCAGTCGATCATCGACACGCCGCACACCTTGCACCAGGCCAGCCATGCGCTGCTGCACGCTCCGCTGTATCAGCATGGTTTCCTGCGCGGCCACGGCACGCTGTACAGCGCGGTGTACCGGCCGCGCAGCGGGCGCATCGAGCTGCTGTGGCCGCACGACCGGTGGGCGCAGACGCTGGCGGATTTTCAGGACGGGCAGCGCGACATCAGCTACGTGAGCCCTGCGCACTGATCCATAGCCGACGAGGCAACGCACATTGCTTGCCATCGAACGACACGAGAAGCCACAATAGATCCAAGGTGCCTCCCGGAGACATCGCAGCATCGCCCGCGAACCTTGCCGCTTCGCCTGCGTTGTCGATGAGCGTCGCTTCGCCTTCGCTCCATGTTCTCTCCGTCGACTCGAGCCGCTCGCCTCAGACAACGCCAGGCGCTGCTGCGGTGGCGGGTCTATTTCGGCTGGCCACTTCTCGGCCTGGTCGTATTTGGTGGGCCGTACAGCATCATCACGGCGTTCGGTTGGAATTGGTGGTCGGCGCTGGCGTGCGTGGCCCTGCTCGCTGGTATGGAACCCGTGTTGACGCGGCTGCTTCCGGCATGGACTTTGAGCGCCCGGCAGGCCAGGGGCCGCTGGCTCCTTGAATTGGCCAAGACGAGCGCACTTGCGCCCATCCTGTTGCTGCGATCGTTCAGCTCTGCTGTGACCGTCGAGCCCACGCCGACGATCACCGTGTTCGGCAGGGAGACACCGATCAACGACGTGAACTCGCCTGCCGCGCCCCGATCGCACCTGCTTGTTATGGCCAGCGAAATGCGAACGCACGGACCGGTGGTGGCAATCGGCTCAGCGCGCCGCGGGATCGCCGCCGCACCGAAGTTGGATCTGCTCATGTTCGAGCCGGACGACGACATCTGGTTCGAGGTGTTCGAAATCCTGTCAGCGGCAAGCCGCGCCGTGCTGATGCTGCCGGGCGAGACCCAGAGCGTGGGCCGCGAGTACAACTCGCTGAAGTCGCGAAACCTTCTGCCGAAGCTCGTGCTTGTCATGCCGCCCTACTCTCGCACCTTTCGCGGACGGCGAGCAATCATGCCCTTCATCGACGACAAGTTCGCCGAGCTCGAGGCCGGTTGGTCAAAGGCGCGCGAGCATTTCAAGGCGCTCGGCGTGATGTTGCCACCGTACGACCCGGGCGGTCTAGCCTTCACGATAGACGCGACGGGCTCGGTCAAGGACCAGGTGGCCTTGGCCGGATCATTCCTGCGCATACAGCGCGCGGTGGACAGGCTCGTACCCGCCGACACGGTCAAAGTCAGGCCGCTAGGCGAAACCATGCGCCTGCTCGAACCGTTCCGACTGTCCAGGCAATGATTCTTCAGGCATCGCCTGCGGCTGCATTCCCCCGCCAGCGACCGCATCTGACGTGCGATCACGCGCGGTTGCCGATCAAGCCACCGCCTGCAACGCGCCGCCGATCCCTGCATGCCCAGCCAAGTGCTGACGCTACCGCATCGCCGACGAACGGCATGGCCAGAGCACGCGTCGGAGATGCGCTACCACTGCGGATCACTCGCTCAGGAACGACTCGATCGCGCCGACGAAAGCAGGCCACGCCGGTTCGTCGGGCATCGGCACGTGGTTCTCCGACTCCAGTGCGACAAAACGTGCATGCGGGATCGCCGCCGCAAGCCGTTGTCCCTCCTCGAAGGGCACGGCGTTGTCGTGGCGGCTGTGCAGCACCAGCGTCGGCACCGACACGCGCGGCAGCAGCTCGGTGACATCGATGTCGGCGGTGGCCATGCGCAGTCGCAGCGCCACGTCGGCCGTCATCGCCATGCGCTGCAACTGCGCCAGCCCCTTCAGCTCGTCGAGCGACGCGCTCGGAAAGTACAGCATGCCGAAGGCGCGCAGGAACGCCGAGTGCTCGTCGCCCCAGCCGTGGCGCATCAGCGTCAGGTAGGCCTGCGCGGTCTCGTGATCTCGCGTCGAGCCGCGCTTGTTGCTGCCCAGCGCCATGCCGCCGTTGAGCACCAGCTTGCGCACGCGATCGGGGTGTTGCACCGCGTGCGCGATGGCGATCGGCGCGCCCTGCGAAATGCCGAGCAGCGCATAGCGCTGCAGGCCGAGTGCATCGACGACGGCCTGCAGATCGAGGCCGAAGGTCTCGAAGGAGATTTCCGGCACGTGGCGCTCCGACAGGCCGTTGCCGCGTCCGTCGTAGCGCACGAGCTCGCAGCGCTCGGCCAGGAAGTGATACAGCGCGCTGCGGAACTGCACATGCCAGTCGTACTCGAGGTGGTTGAACCAGGTCGGCGGTCGCACCAGCGGCAGCCCCTGCCCGGTGGTGGCCAGCGCCAGCCGCACGCCGTCGGCGGTGCGGCAGTAGCGCACATCCTGCTCGACGCGCGGCGGCGCCGCGGTGGCCGGCGTTGTCGGCTCCGCGCAGAACAGGTAGCCCCGCCGCGGCACCGTGCGGATGAATGCGTCGGCATCGCCACCGAGGGCTCGGCGCACGTCGCCGATGCACTGCACGAGCGCGTCGTCGGTGACGACGACGCCGGGCCACACCGCGCGCATCAGCTCGTCCTTGCCGACCACGCGCCCGGCGTTCTCGACCAGCTGGCGCAACACGTCGAAGGCCTTGGGCCGCAGCGCGACCAGGTCATCGCCGCGCTGCAGCGTGCAGCGCTGCAAGTCCAGCGTGTGGGTTCCGAACTGAAAAACGTTCATGATCGCCATCGGTATGGGGCAGCCCGCGGCTGCCGTTCGCCTTTTCATCGAGATTTCGGCGAAGTATCGGCGAGCTATCGTTACAGGCCCGCCACGAGCGGTCAATCTTCGATGCACCGGCGCCAAAGTGCGCACTCTCGACCAGGCCGCAACAGCGGCGAAGGACATATTCATGGCTGACGGCACACCCATCGAAGCACTGCACGCGGCGTTGCCCGACCTGGCAGGCGAGGCGTGCGCACGCGCCGGCGAATTCGAAAGCAGCCGCCGCATCGCGCCCGACTTCGTCTCCAAGCTCGCACGTGCCGGCGCGTTCAAGGTGCTGGTACCGCCCGATGCCGGCGGGCTCGGCGGCTCGCTGGTGGAATTCGCCGACCTGATGATGGCGCTGGCCGAGGCCGATGCGTCCACCGGCTGGGTCTGCGCGCACGGCAACATCTGTGCCGGGCTGATCCATGCCAGCGCCGAGCCGCGTTTGAGCGACGAGTTCTTCGCCGCTCCCGGCGCGTACGCGGCGTGGAGCAACCTGCCGCGCATCGAGGTCGAGGAGCAGAGTGACGGCCTGCGAATCAGCGGCAACTGGGCCTTCGCCTCCGGCTGTACCGGCGCCACCTTCGTCGGCGGCATGGTGATGCTGCCCCCGCTGGCCGACGGGCAGCCGCCGCGCCTGATGACCGCACTGGTGCCGGTGGCCGAAGCGACGATCGACGAAACCTGGGACCCGGTGGGACTGGCCGGCAGCGGCAGCCACGACGTGCGCTTCGACGGCGTATTCGTGCCCTGGCATCGCACGTTCCCATGGCCCAACGGCATCCCCGTGGTCCGCTATCCGACCGCGGTGTTCGTGCCAGGCGCATGGTTCATTGCCATCGGCGGCGCGGCCACGCACCTCGGGCTGGCGCGGCGTGCGCTCGACGAGGCGCGCAACGAGTTGCGCGGCAAGGTCGATCGCTACACCCGGCAGCCGTTGCTCGAGCACCCGGCCACGCAGCGCAGCCTGGAGGCGGCCGAGGGCCTGTGGTACGCCTGCCGCGCCGGCCTGCGCGCCGCGCTGGCCAATGTCTGGGACACCGCGCTGCGCGGCAAGCCGGCCACCGCGCAGCAGCGGATCGACGCGCGGGTGGCGGCGGTGACCGCCGTGCAGCAGGGTGCGCAGATCGTGCGCGCCGCATATGACGTGTCGGGTGCGAGTGCGGTGCGGCGCGCCGGCGTCATGCAGCGCTTGCTGCGCGACGCGAGCTGCCTGACGCATCATGTGTCGACCAACCTCGCGTCCTTCGAGCTGACCGGGCGCGTGCGCTGCGGCGTTGACGAGCTCAGCTTTCGCGTCTAGCGAGCGCGCAAGCCGGCTCGGCCCGGTCGCGACGGCGAAGCTGTCGAGCCTCAACCCAAGGCAAGCCGCGCGCCTTCGACCCGCCGCGTGTTCACGTTCACCTGCAGCGTGTGCTCGCCGCCGCCGCGGATCACGCCGCGCAGCGGCGTCACGTCACCGAAGTCACGGCCCAGCGCCAGCCGCACATGGCTGTCGCCGGGCACCAAGTCGTTGGTCGGGTCCAGTTCGAGCCAACCGTCGAACATGCCCGGCGTGCCTGGGCAATACAGCTGCAGCCAGGCATGCGAGGCATCGGCGCCCAGCAAGGTTGGCTGCCCCGGCGGCGGCGTGGTCAGCAGATAGCCGCTGACATAGCGCGCCGCCAGCCCCAGCATGCGCAGCATGCCGATCATCAGGTGCGCGAAGTCCTGGCACACGCCACTGCGCTGCTCGAAGGCCTCGATCAGCGGTGTTTCGACCTCGGTGCTGGCACTGTGAAAGGCGAAGTCGGCATGCAAGCGCCGCATCAGATCGAGCGCGCCGACGGCCAGTGGCGCATCGGCGGGGAAACTGGCCGCCGCGTAGTCGCGCAAGGGAAGCAGACGCGGCACATAGGGCGACGGCTGGGCAAACTCCACCGCCGGGTCGTAGCGCGCGCCGGCTTCGTAGCGCAGCGCCGAGGCGACCGACTGCCAGGGCGGCGACTGCTCGGCCAGCAAGAGCCCCGCCGGCGCGGCCAGCGCAACGCGGCTGCGCGCACGCACACACAGCGATTCGTGCGGCTGGGTCAGGCTGAAAAACATGCACGCGTTGCCATAGGCATCGATCTCGTGCGACAGCTGCGTCGGCGGCGGCTCGATGAGCAACTCATGCTCGAGCAGTTGCTGACGCGCGCCATGCAGCGGCTTCAGGTAGGCCACATGCTGGGCCTGCGACACCGGCGCCGCATACGTGTAGCGGGTCTGGTGCGTGACTTCGAGTTCCGTCATCGGCATCGACATCAGATGCGCTGCAACTGCTCCGCGCTCTGCGCGTGGGCGAAGTAGTGGTGCCCCAGCTCCTCGGCCAGCGCCTTGCCGCTCGCCGTCAACTGGCTGGCCACGCCGCCCAGCATCTCCTGCAGTTGCACCTCGTCGGCACCGCGCAGGTCATCCAGACTCAAGCCCGCGCCTTCGGCCGGCAAGCGCGACAGCAGCGCGGCGACGAAATCCTCGCTGCCCGGCAGCTTGCGCAATTCGGTGCGCAATCGGCGCAGTACACCCGCCAGCGCGCGCGGGTTGTTGCTGTCCAGCACCAGCACGTCGGTCAAGGCGAGCAATTCGCCGTGGCGCTGGTAGCGCGCGCGGAAGGTGATGGCACTCTCGAACAGCTCGAGCATCAGCTCCACGCCGTCGGCATGGCGCAGCGAGCCCGTGGACACGAAAGTCTCGAGCAGCGTCGACAAGCCGACCAGCCGC
Source organism: Rubrivivax sp. (assembly GCA_024641965.1). Lineage (GTDB taxonomy): Bacteria > Pseudomonadota > Gammaproteobacteria > Burkholderiales > Burkholderiaceae_C > Rubrivivax. Next base: position 7,249 of record JAHECC010000110.1, on the reverse strand, counting down.
TCGACCAGGCGCCCCACGGTCATGAAGCGCCAGCCATGGTCGCGCGTCATGCGGTCGCTCTGCGCACCGCTGACGGCCGCCAGCCGCATGGCCAGGCGGTCGAGCACGGGCAAGGCCTGCGCCAACGTCGGCAGTTGCCCCGGCGTGTCGCTGTGCAGCACGCTCAGGACCTCGGCCATTTCGCGCACGACGCTCCAGTGTTCGTTCGACAGGCGCGCGCGCAGCACCTGTGCACTGCGCTCCAACGCGCCCAGGTTGGAGGCAAGGCTGCCGCCTGCCGGGTCGGCCAGCGCAGCGAGCAGCGCACGTTCGAACAGGTGCGGCGCCTGGTTCAGCGTGGGCACGCCCCAGGGCGCCAGCCCGCTGGCGACGGACAGCGTGGACAGGGCCTCGCGCAGGCTCTCGGGCGCGTCGTCGTCGGTGTCGATCAGCGACAGCACGGCGCGCGCCAGCCGCAGCATCTGCTCGGCACGCTCCGTATAGCGGCCGAACCAGAACAGATTCTCGGCTGCGCGGCTGGACACTGGCGGTCGCCGCGCCGCGATGTCGTCCACGCTGATGCGCCGCGGCAGCATCGAGAAGCTGTCCACCGGGCCCTCGGTCAGCACCCAGGTGTCCAGGCTGGAGCCGCCGCTTTGCATCGAGACACTTGTGGCATTCACCTGCGCCACGCGCGACATGCCGCCGGGCAGCACATGCCAGCGGCCGTCGGCTTCGGCGATGGCATACACACGCACCACCACCGGACGCGTCAGCAGCGCACCCCCGCCCCATACCGGGGCGCGCGAGCGACGCACCGGCTCGGCCACGGTCCAGGCGTCGGGATCGTCCTCGACCTTCACCGTGCCGGGCAGGCGCACCGCATTGGCGCGGCTGACGGCGGGGAAGGTGCTGCGCAGCAGCTTGCCGGCCAGATTGCCCTGCACGTTGCGCCAGGCCATGGCCTCGCCACACCACCACGACGACAGCGCCTGCAGTTGCAGCTCCTGCCCGAGCAGGCGCTGCGCGATGCCGGGCAGGAAGCCGTGCAGCGCCGGCGACTCGAGGAAGGCGCTGCCCAGCGCATTCGCCATCACCAACTGGCCGGCGCGCAGCGCCTGCAGCAGCCCCGGCACGCCGAGCGCCGAATCGGCGCGAAGTTCGAGCGGGTCGCACCAGTCGTCGTCGAGCCGGCGCAGCATGCCGTGCACCGGCTCCAGGCCTTCGACGGTCTTCAGGTACAGGCGCTGTTCGCGCACCACCAGGTCCGCACCTTCGACCAGCGGCAGGCCGAGGTAGCGTGCCAGGTAGGCATGCTCGAAGTAGGTTTCGCTGTAGGGTCCGGGCGTGAGCAGCACCACCCGCGGCGAGGCACCGCCGGCGATGTCGCGCGCCGGGCCTTCGATCGAATCGAGCAGCCGCCGGTAGCTGGCCGCGATGTGCTGCACCTGCATTTCCCGGAACGCGTCCGGAAACTGCCTCGACACGACCAGGCGGTTGTGCAGCACGTAGCCCAGGCCCGACGGTCCCTGGCTGCGCCTCGCCACCACCTGCCACGCGCCGTCGGGCGTGCGCGCCAGGTCGAAGGCCACGATGTGCAGCCGCTGCCCGCTCGCCGGCGCGACGCCGCGCATGCTGCGCAGGTAGCCGGGATGGCGAAACAGCAGCGCCGGCGGCAGCAGGCCTTCGTGCAGCAGCATCTGCGCACCATAGACATCGGCCAGCATGGCCTGCATCAGCGTGGCACGCTGCACCACGCCCGCTTCGATGCGCGCCCATTCGTCGGCGCGGAGGATCAGCGGCAGCAGTTCCAGCGGCCAGGGCCGCTGTGCCGCGCCCTGCTCGCCGAACACGTTGTGCGTGATGCCGTCGCGCACGATCTGCCGCTCGACCTGGGCGCGGCGCCGATCCATGTCCTCGGCCAGCGTCGTGCCTGGTGGCGGCTCGGGCAAGGCACGCGCGAATGCCTGCCAGTGCGCGCGCAACCGGCCCTCGGCGTCGCGCATTTCGTCCCAGCTGCCCGGCTCCGGCAGCGGGCTGCGGTGCAGCAGTTCGGCCGCTGTCGCCCGGCCCGGGGCGAATCCGTCCTCGTCGCCCGCGAAGGGCAAGGACGATTGGGACTGCAGCTGCGACATGGTCGATGCGGCTCAGCGACGCGATCAGCGCACGCGCAGGTCCAGCGTGAACGGAAACTCCAGGCTCGGTTGCACCGGCGCCACCGACAAACGCCCGGGCGTGTGGCCGAAGTGCGTGAAGCGCGCCAGGCGCCGGCTTTCGGCCGTGTAGGCGTTGACCGGGAAGTCCTCGTGGCTCAGGCCGCCCGGATGCGCCACGTGGTATTGGCAGCCACCCAGCGAGCGCTGCAGCCAGTTGTCGACGATGTCGAAGGTGACCGGCGCGTGCACGCCGATGGTCGGGTGCAGCGCCGACGGCGGCTGCCACGCGCGGTAGCGCACGCCACACACGTATTCGCCAACCCGCCCGGTAGGCTGCAGCGGCAGCGCCTGCCCGTTGGCGGTGATGACGTGGCGGTTGTCGTTCAGGCCCGTGACCTTGACCTCCAGCCGCTCCAGCGACGAATCGACATAGCGCGCGGTGCCGCCGGGTGCGCCCTCCTCGCCCATCACGTGCCAGGGTTCGAGCGCGGTGCGGATGCTCAGGCTGATGCCCTGGGTGTTGAGCTCGCCGATCAGCGGGAAGCGGAACTCCAGGTGCGGCGCGAACCAGGCGTCGTCGAAGGCATAACCGGCGCCGCGCAGCTCGGCCATGACATCGTCGAAATCCATCTTCACGAAGGTCGGCAGCATGAAGCGGTCGTGCAGCCCGGTGCCCCAGCGCGTCAGCCGCGTCTTGCCGTTGCCGCGGTAGGGCTCGCGCCAGAACCAGGCCAGCAGCGCGCGGATCAGCAGCTGCTGCGCCAGGCTCATTTGCGCATGCGGCGGCATCTCGAAGGCGCGCAGCTCAAGCAGGCCGAGGCGGCCGGTGGGCCCGTCGGGCGAGTACATCTTGTCGATGCAGAACTCGCTGCGGTGGGTGTTGCCGGTGACGTCGATCAGCAGGTTGCGCAAGCTGCGGTCGATGAGCCAGGGTTGCACGTGGTGGTGCAGTGCCATCTGCCGTTCCAGCTCGGCGAAGGCGATCTCGATCTCGTAGGTCTGGTCGTCGCGCGCCTCGTCGAAACGCGGCGCCTGGCTGGTCGGGCCGATGAACATGCCGCTGAAAAGATAGCTCAGGCTCGGGTGGTTGTGCCAGTAGGTCAGCAGGCTGGCGAGCACATCAGGCCGGCGCAGGAAGGGGCTGTCGGCCGGCGTCGCGCCGCCGAGCACGAAGTGGTTGCCGCCGCCGGTGCCGGTGTGGCGGCCGTCGAGCATGAACTTCTCGGTGGACAGCCGGGTGCGGTGCGCCGCGTCGTACAGGAACTCGGTGTGGTCGACCAGTTGCTCCCAGCTCGACGCAGGGTGGATGTTGACCTCGATCACGCCGGGGTCGGGCGTGACCTGCAGGATCTTCAGCCGCGGGTCGCGCGGCGGCGGGTAGCCTTCCAGCACCACCTTCAGCTTCAACTCGGAAGCGGTGGCCTCGATCGCTGCGAGCAGTTCGAGGAAATCCTCCAGGTGTTTCAGCGGCGGCAGGAAGACGTAGAGCACGCCGCTCTTGCCGCCGTGCTCGCTTTCGGCCTTCGGGCCGTTGGCGCGCTGCGGGTCGCGCACCTCGACGCACAGCGCGGTGCGCGTCAGTCCGCTGGCCGATTCGAAGCGCTCCGGCATCGCATTCGGGTCGCGCTTCGGTGCAGCCATGCGTTGGTGCGGCCCGGCCGATCCGCCGTCGACGCCACCTTCCCCACCCAGTTCACCCGGCCAGGGCTGACCCTGCAACGCCACGTTGCCGCCCTCGGCGAAACCACCGCCAGCCTGGCGCGCGTCGTAACCCGGGCGACGGAAGCGTGCGTGCAAGGCCGCCGCGCCGGGCAGCGGGCCGAACTGGTCGTAGGGATCCTGATCGATCAGCGCCTGCTGGTCGCCGTCCTTGGCCCAGGGCAGCGAATCCAGCGGCAGCCGCCAGCCCATCGGCGAATCGCCGGGCATCAGGTACAGCCGCTCGTCGCGCAGGAACCACGGGCCGGTGATCCACTTCGGGCCCGTGGTCTTGTCGTGCCATTCGCGCTTCAGCGGCAGCAGGTAGCCGACCACGCTGTCCAGCCCCTGAGTGAACACGCGGCGCAGCCGGGCACGTTCCATCTCGTCGTCGAGCCGGGCATCGAAGGGGTCGACGTTGACCGGCAGCCGACGCTCGCGCCACAGGTAGTACCAGGTGTCCTCGTAGCCGGGCTGCACATGCTGCGCATCCAGGCCGAGCCGCTCGGTCAGCGCGTGCATGAAGGCCCTGGCGTCGTCGCTGGTGTAGCGGTGCGTCTCGCGCTCGTCGGCGAACAGCGACGGGTCGTGCCAGCAGGGCTGGCCGTCGGCACGCCAGCCAATGGTCAGCGCCCAGCGCGGCAGTTGCTCACCGGGGTACCACTTGCCCTGGCCGAAATGCTGGAAGCCGCCGGCGCCGTACTTGGCCAGCAGCCGGTGCACCAGCTCGGTGGCGAAGCCGCGCTTGGTCGGGCCGAGTGCGTCGGTGTTCCACTCGGCGCCGTCGCGGTCGTCGACCGAGACGAAGGTCGGCTCCCCGCCCATCGTCAGGCGCACGTCCTGCTGCTGCAGTTGCGCATCGACGGCATCGCCAAGCTGCAGGATGCCCTGCCACTGCTCGTCGGTGTAGGGCTTGGTGACGCGCGGCGATTCGTAGATGCGCGTGATGCCCATGTGGTGCTCGAAGCTCACCTCGCACTTCTCCACCGCACCGCTGACCGGCGCTGCGGTCGAAGGCTCGGGCGTGCAGGCCACCGGAATGTGGCCCTCGCCGGCCATCAGCCCCGAGGTCGGATCCAGCCCGACCCAGCCGGCGCCGGGCAGGTAGACCTCGCACCATGCGTGCAGGTCGGTGAAATCGACTTCGGTACCGCTGGGGCCATCCAGAGATTTCACATCGGGCTTCAGCTGGATCAGGTAGCCGGAGACGAAGCGCGCCGCCAGCCCCATGTGGCGCAGCGCCTGCACCATCAGCCACCCGGTGTCGCGGCAGCTGCCCGACCCGTTGCTCAGCGTCACTTCGGGCGTCTGCACACCCGGCTCCATGCGGATCAGGTAGCTGATGTCGCGCTGCAGCCGCTGGTTCACTCCGACCAGGAAGTCGATGCTGCGCTGCTCTTCCCTGGGCAGGCTGTCGACGAAGGCCTTGAACTTCGGCGTCGCCTCGCCCTTCACCAGGTACGGCGCCAGGTCGTGTTTGAGCTCGGCGGCATAGTCGAAGGGATACTTTTCGGCCTCGGGCTCGAGGAAGAAGTCGAAGGGGTTGTAGACCGCCATCTCGGCCACGAGATCGACGGTCACCTTGAACTCGGTGGTCGGGTCGGGGAAGACCAGCCGCGCCAGATGGTTGGCGAAGGGGTCCTGCTGCCAGTTGATGAAATGGCCGGCCGGCTCGACACGCAGCGAATAGCTCAGGATCGGCGTGCGGCAATGCGGCGCCGGGCGCAGCCGCACCACCTGCGGCGAAAGCCCGACGCGGCGGTCGTAGCGGTAGTGGGTGACGTGGTTCAGCGCGACATGGATCGACACAAGGGGCTCCTGGGTGGGCGTCGGCCGGTTGCATGCAAGGCGCGGGCCATCTGTCGCCCGGTGCGACGATCCGCGGCACGGGACACTAGGGCTGCTGCTGCATCGCCGGCTCGGCAATGTGCCGATGATGCCAGTAACGGGCCGAGGCCATGCGTTCGCAGCGCGTGGCGCCGCGCACGTCCCAGCTCCAGGCGCCGCAGCGGTCGCTGCGCAGCAGTTCGACGCCCAGTGCGCGGTAGCGCGCCTCGACCTGCGGCGCCGGATGGCCGAAACGGCTGCGGTAGCCGGCCTGCACCACGGCCGTGCCCGGCGCCACCGCCCCGACGAAGGCTTCGCTCGACGAGCTGCGGCTGCCATGGTGCGGCACGAGCAGCACCTGGGCGCGCAGGCCAAGGCCATGGCGCGTCACCAGCGCCGCCTCCTGCGCGGCTTCGATGTCGCCAGTGAGCAGCAGGCTGCGCCCGCCGCGGCCCTGCACGCGCAGCACGCAGCTCAGCGCGTTGGGCTTGCGCGGCTGCACGTAGTCGGCAAGTAGCGGGTGCAGAAAATCGAAGCGCACGCCGTCCCAGGTCCAGCCCTGCCCGTCCGCACAGCGCTGGTGCGGAGTCGCGCCCGCCAGCAGCGGGTGGTCCGGCGCCAGCGAGCTGCTCAGCGCACGCACCTGGGCATGCTTCAACAGTGTCGCCGCGCCGCCGACATGGTCACTGTCACGGTGGCTCAACATCAGCAGGTCGATGTGCTTTTCGCCACGCGCGCGCAGCAGCGGCAGCAGCACGCGCTGCGCGGCATCGGCCTGCTCCGAATAGCGCGGGCCCGTGTCGTAGACCAGCAGGTGCTCGCGCGTGCGCAGCAGCACCGCCGTGCCCTGACCGACGTCGGCCACCACCAGCTCGAAATCGCCGTTGGCGGGCCGTTGCACCGGCGGCGCCAGCAAGGGCAGCAGCAACGGCAGGCCCAGCGCGCGCAGCCGCCACGGCAACGGCAGCACCAGCAGCACGCCGCCAAGCAGCCCGCTGGCCACGCCCCACCACGGCGCCGCGGCCGCCGTCCACAGGCCGAGCGGCCAGCTGCCGAGCCCCTCCAGTCCATGCATCAGGGCCTGCACCAACCCGCTCGCCACGGCCCACAGCGGGTGCAGCAGCACGCCCAGCAGCGCCAGCGGCACGATCGCTAGCGTGACGACCGGAATGGCCAGCAGGTTGGCGACGAAGCCGACCACCGACACCTGATGGAAGAACAGCATGCTCAGCGGCGCCAGGCCAACGCTGGCCACGGCCTGCGTGCGCAACGCGCCACGCAGCGTGTGGCGCAGGCGCTGGCCCAGGCTGCGCGCGACCACGCCTTCGCCGGACACCGGTTCGGAACCCATCAACAGCGCCACCGCACCGAATGACAGCCAGAAGCCCGGCTGCATCAGCGCCCAGGGGTCGAGCACGGTCACCACCACGGCAGTGGCCAGCAGCACCAGCAGCGTCGGCCAGCGCAGACCCAGGCTGCGCAGCAAGGCCAGCGTGGCCAGCATGTACACGGTGCGCTGCGCCGGCACGCCCCAGCCGGCGAGCAGCGCATAGCCGGCGGCGGCCAGCACCCCGCCCCAGCGCGCCGCC
>JAHECC010000109.1 GCA_024641965.1 Rubrivivax sp. | reverse complement strand
GGTGTGGCGGGTGTGGCGGGTGTGGCGGGTGTGGCGGGTGTGGCGGGTGTGGCCGACGTCGGCGGCAACCCCAGGGCAGGCAGCCAGCCGGCCAGGTCGAGCAACTCGGCATCGGCTTGCACTGGCGCTGCATCAGTCTGTTCCACCAGCGCCGCGCCGCGCTCCGGCTTGTTTTCGGCCGTCGCGCCCAATGCGGCATCCGCCGCCGTTGCCTTGCGCGCAGCCCCCGGCCGGCTCGACGCCGTGACCGGCGGCGCGGCGTTTGGCGCGGCGCCCGGCTCAGCCTCGGCCTGAGTGTCCTCGGGCACATCGCGTGCGCTGTCGGTGCTCGCCTTGTCGCGGCCTGCGTGCTGCCTTCCGGTGGCCTGGTGGAGCACCTGTGCGAAAGGAGGCGACGCTGTGCCCGTCGGCGTTGCGCGGTCGGGCGTTGATGCGAGCGGGGTGCGTGCCGCCTGGGCCACGATGGGTGAGGTGTTCAGCATGATGTGTTGCGGTATCGAAGGGGTGTCATTGCGGCTTCGGTGCGTCGTACAGTGCCGTGCGCCAGCCCATGCGCTGGGCCATTTCGTCGGATTGCTTCTGCTCGCGCTGGCGCTGCGTCTTGGCCATCTCGCCATGGCGCCGTTCGATCAGCTTGCGCACGGACGCGACACGCTTCTCGCAGTCCAGCAACGCAGCGCGCGCCTGCTCCTGCCGCATCGCGGCCAGCTCGGCCTGGCGCTGCTGCAGCGCCACGGCCTGGTCCAGGCGCTGCGTGAAGCTGCGATAGCAGGCCAGGATCTCCATCGTCGCACCCTGGTTGAACTGTGCCGACCAGCGGCCCTGGTACTCGCCGCGATACTGCTGCAGCTGCAGGCTCTGCTCGTGCGCGCGTGTGGCCATGTCCTCGGCACTGCGCAACGCGGACGCGGCTTGGTCGCGCTGCTGCTGCGCGTGCTGCATCAGCACCTGCAGGGACTGTGTTTGTGGCGGCATGGTCATTGGGCGACCCTTCGCGCTGCGCGCTTCGGGGTGAGCGCTAGGGAACGGCCCGGCGCGCTCATCAGTCTGCGACCACATCGATCAATTGCGCGAAGCTGGGCTCCAGCCGGGCACATTCGTGCATGTCCTGCTGCAGCAACGCGCTGAGTTGCGGATGCAGTTGCACGGCGGTGTCCAGTTCGGCGTCGTGACCCGGCACATACGCGCCCAGCTGGATCAGGTCGCGCGCCTTGTTGTAGCGCGCCAGCAGGTGGCGCGCACGGCGCGCCGCCGCCACCTGCTCGCGGCTCGCCACGCTGCTCATGACGCGCGAGATCGAGCGCTCCACATCGATGGCCGGGAAGTGCCCGGCCTCGGCCAGTTCGCGAGACAGCACGACGTGGCCGTCGAGGATGCCGCGCGCCGCGTCGGCGATCGGATCCTGCGGATCGTCGCCTTCGCTGAGCACGGTGTAGAAGGCGGTGATCGACCCCACGCCGTGCAGGCCGTTGCCGCTGCGCTCCACCAGCTGCGGCAGCTTGGCGAAGCAGCTCGGCGGGTAGCCCTTGGTGGCCGGCGGCTCGCCGATGGCCAGCGCGATCTCGCGCTGTGCCATGGCATAGCGCGTCAGACTGTCCATCAGCAGCAGTACATGCTTGCCCTGGTCGCGGAAATGCTCGGCGATGGCGGTGGCGTAGCTGGCGCCCTGCATGCGCACCAGCGGCGCCGAATCGGCCGGCGCGGCCACTACCACGCTGCGCGCGCGGCCCTCTTCTTCGAGGATGTCCTCGATGAATTCCTTGACCTCGCGGCCACGCTCGCCGATCAGTCCGACGACGATCACGTCGGCGGCGGTGTAACGCGCCATCATGCCCAGCAGCACCGACTTGCCAACACCGGTGCCGGCGAACAACCCGAGGCGCTGGCCGCGGCCGACGGTGAGCAGCGCGTTGATGGCACGCACTCCGGTGTCCAGCGGCAGGCGCACCGGGTCGCGGTCCATGGCGTTGATGGCGCGGCGGACCATCGGCTCGGTGCGTACACCGTGCAGCGGTCCGAGCCGATCCAGCGGCTTGCCATGCGCATCGACCACGCGGCCGAGCAGGCCGCTGCCCATCGGCAGGTGCAGCCCGCGGTCCTCGCTGCGCCGCCACGGGTGGTTCTCGACGCCGAAGCTGGGTGCCGCATGCGGTGGCGGCAGCGGCAGCACGCGTGCGCCGCTGGTCAGCCCCTGCATGTCGGCGGTGGCCATCAGGAAGGCACGGTCGCCGTTGAAGCCCACTACCTCGGCGGGCACGCCCGGCTGACCTTCGGCACGCACCTCGCACACCGAGCCCACCGGCACACGCACGCCGGCGGCTTCGAGCACCAGCCCGGTGACGCGCACCAGCGTGCCGCTGCTGTCCAGCGGCTGCGGCAGGGCCGCGTAGTTCTGCAGATCCGCCAGATAGCGGGTCCAGGACGCGCTGCGTCGATCGCTCGTGCCGGCCATGCTCATGGCGCGGCCTGCGTGTCGTCGTCTGCCCAGGGCAGCTCGCTGCCGAGCACGGCCGCAGCCTGGCGCCAGCGGCTGGCGATGCGCGCATCGATCTGGCCCAGGTCGGATTCGATCAGGCAGTCGCCGCGTTCGAGCTCGGCGGCCGGCAGCAAGCGCGCGCCGCGTGCCTGCAAGGCCTCGGCGGCACCCGCGGCGACGAGTGCGAGGTCGTCGGGATGCACCATCACACGGATGTGACGTGCACTCAGCAGCACCGCATTCACGGCCTGCTGCGCCACCTCGGCCACATGCTCGGGCCGGGTCTGCAATTCGCCGCGCACCACGCGGCGCGCCAGCATCACCGCGGCCTGCGCCACACCTTGCGCCATCTGCTGTTCGAGCGCGTCGATCTGCGTGCCGAAGTTGTGCAGCAGTTGGCCGAGCTGCGCACTCATCTGCGTGGCAAAGGATTGCTTGAAGCTGTCCAGCGCCACCAGGCCGTCGCGGTAGCCGTCGTGGTAGCCGGCCTGGCGCGCGGCGGCGTTCTGCGCCTGGGACTGGGCCGCGTCGGCCGCCGGTGTCGAAGGCCCTTGTGCCTGCTGTGGCGCATCGTCTTCGTCGTTCAGGCTGTCGGGGCTCCAGGCGGCGAAGTCGCCCAGTTCCTCGCGCGGGATGAAGCGCGAGTAGCTCGACGCCACCTTGCCGCCGGGCGGCGGTGGCACGTTCGGAAAGGCGCCCGGCTTAGAGGAATTCGTCATCACCGCCGCCTCCGATCACGATCACGCCTTCGTCGGACAGCCGCCGCACGACCTTCAGCAACTCCTTCTGCTCGGCCTCGACCTCGGCCACGCGCACCGGGCCGCGCGATTCGAGGTCCTCGCGCAGCGTCTCGGCGGCGCGCGTGGACATGTTCTTGAAGATCTTCTCGCGCAGTTCGGGTGTGGCGCCCTTCAGTGCGATGACCAGCGATTCGCTCTGGATCTCCCTCAGCAGCGACTGGATGCCCTTGTCGTCCAGGCGCTCCAGGTCGTCGAAGGTGAACATGTTGTCCAGGATCTTCTGCGCCAGGTCGTTGTCGGCGCCGCGGATGTAATCCAGCACCGAGGTCTCCAGCGACGCGCCCAGCATGTTGATGATCTCGGCCGCCGGCTTGACGCCGCCGAGATGCGTCTTCTTCACGCGGTCGCTGCCGGCGAGCACATGGTTCAACACCTCGTTCAGGTCGCGCATCGCCGAGGGCTGGATGCCGTCGAGCGTGGCCACGCGCACCAGCACCTCGTTGCGCTGGCGCTCGCCGAACAGCTTGAGCACCGCGGCCGCATGGTCGAACTCCAGGTGCACCAAGATCGCGGCGACGATCTGCGGGTGCTCGTGGCGCATCAGCTCGGCCACGGCCGAGGGTTCCATCCACTTCAGGCTCTCGATGCCGCTGACGTCGTCGCCCTGCAGGATGCGGTCGAGCAGCAGGTTGGCCTTGTCCTCGCCGAGCGCGCGGCGCAGCACGGCGCGCACGTATTCGTCGTTGTCCTCGACCAGCATGCTCTGGTCGCCGGCGATCTGGCGGAACTTGTCCAGCACCTGGTCGAGCCGGTCGCGGCTGACCGTCTTCAGCCGGGCGATGGTCTCGCCCATGCGCTGCACTTCCTTCGGCGCCAGGTGCTTGAAGACCTCGCTGGCGTGCTCCTCGCCCAGCGACATCAGCAAGATCGCGGCGTTCTCGATGCCTTGGTCGTCCATCGCGTCAGGCCGCCTCGCCGCCGACCCAGCCCTTGACGATCTGCGCCACCGCGGCCGGGTTCTGCTGGGCAAAGGCGCGCGCGCTCTCCAGCTTCTGGTTCACCTGCGGCGCACTCAGCGCCGGCGGCGTCGCGACCCCGGGCGGCTCGGCCGCGAGCTCGTTGTCGGCGACCACATCGAGCCGGCCGCCCACCGGCTGCGGGGCGGCCTGCGTGGCCGCCGTCAGTGCCGGACGTATCAGCTTGAACACCACCACCAGGGCGACCAGCGCCAGCGCCAGCGGCGCGGCCGCGGCGCGCAGCATGTCGAGCAGCCAGGGTTGCTGGTGCAGCGGGATGGCTTCGACCTTGGGCGGCGGCTCGACACGGAAGGGCGCGTTGATGACGCGCACCGAGTCGCCGCGCTCCTTGCTGAAGCCCAGGCTTTCCTGCACCAGCGCGGTGATCTTTTCCATCTCTTCGCCCGACAGTGGCGTGCTCGTGGTCTTGCCCTTGGCGTCGGTGGCGATGCGGTGGTTCACGACCACGGCCGCATTCAGGCGCTTCAGCGTGCCGGTGGCATTGCGCGTCACGCGCACCGTCTTGTCCACCTCGTACTGCGTGACCGCATCGCGGCGTGCCGTGCCGCCACCGACGCCGCCTTGCGCGGCCTGCAAGACCTGTCCGCCGACGCCGATCTGCGCGGTGGCCGGTACCGGCGGCTGGTTGCTGGCCGCGCCGGGCACCCCGCTGGGCACGGTCGACCCGGGCTGGCTGGATTCGTTGCGCTGCAGCAGCTTCACCGTGGCCGGGGCGTCGCCCTGGTTGGGCTTGAATTCTTCCGAGGTGGATTCGGTCTGCGTGAAATCGATGTCGGCAGTGACGTTGGCGCGCAGGTTGTCACGGCCGAGCATCGGTTCGAGGATCTCGACCACGCGCTTCAGGTAACCGGCCTCGACTTGCTGCACGTACTGCAGTTGCTGCGCGTCCAGGCCCTTGCCGCTGCTGTCTTCGGCGCCGGACAGCAGTGCGCCGCTGCCGTCGAGCACGCTCACCGCCTTGGGGTTGAGCTCGGCGACGCTGCTGGACACCAGGTGCACGATGCCGGCGATCTGCGCGCGTTCCAGCGTGCGCCCGGGGTGCAGCGTCAACAGCACCGAGGCGCTGGGTTTCTGCTGCTCTCGAAAGAAGCCGTTCTGATTCGGCAGCGCCAGGTGCACGCGCGCCGCCTGTACTGCGGCCAGTGAACCGATAGAGCGCACCAGTTCGCCTTCGAGCCCGCGCTGGAAGGTCAGCCGTTCCTGGAACTGCGTTTGGCCGAAGCGTGCGTTGTCCATCAGCTCGAATCCGCCGACCGCGCCCTTGGGTAATCCGGCCGAGGCCAGCTTCAGGCGCACGTCGTGCACCTGTGCGGCAGGCACCAGGATGGCACTGCCGCCGTCGGCATGTTTGTAGGGCACGTTCATCTGCGACAGCTGCGCCAGCACCGCGCCGCCGTCCTTGTCCGACAGGCCAGCGAAGAGCACCTTGTAGTCGCTGCCGGCATGTTGCAGCGTCAGCGCCACAGTCACTGCCACGAGCAGCGCCAAGCCGACGCCCAGGCCGAGCATCGACCGCGCCGGCATGGCCGCCAGGCGCGCGCCGAGGCCGGGAGTCAAGGGGTGGAGTGGCACCAGGGTCTGGGGGGCGAGCGGCGCGACGGCGTTGTCCATGAATCGAGTTCCGGGTGATGGATGACCGGCTTGCCCGGCGGCTGCGGGGGGCTGGCTCTGGCGGCGATTGTTCGGCAGCACCCCGGCGCGCTATAGGGCAAGAAGGCGCCCAAAGCGGCACCAGTTACATCCCATCGCAAAGCCGGTCTTTGTCTAGACTTGCGCCCAGCGCCGAGGCCACGACTGCGCCCGCGGGGACGACACGCATGGACCTGAAACTCAAGCCCTTCGACTTTGCCCAGGCGGTGGCGCGCGCCGGGCTGCGCCCCGACGGCCTGCCGCTGGCGCGCCCTTCGACCGCGGCCGAAGGCGCCAGCTTCCAATCGGCGATGGCGCAGGCGCTGCAATCGGTGAGCGCGTCGCAACGCGAGACGCAGGCTCTGCAGCGCGAACTGCAACTCGACAATCCCAGTGTCAGCCTGGAGCAGACGATGGTGGCGATGCAGAAATCGCAGATCGGCTTCCAGGCCACGCTGCAGGTGCGCAACCGGCTGGTGCAGGCCTACAGCGAGATCATGAACATGCAGGTGTGATGCCCCGCCGCCATGCAGGCGGCGTGGCCTTGGCCGGCCTTGAGCCGGCCCCAATGCGGCGTTTGCAGGATGTGCCGCAGTCTCTCTGGGGCTGGACGGCTCGGCTGCGATGGTCATTGCGGGCACGCCGAACCTGCCGATCGCCGGCGACCTGAATATGGGGAGCGGCTTCAAGGACGCCGCCATCCGTGTCGATCGTGTGGCACGGGCGCAGCGGGCGGTTGGGCAAGAGCGCTTCGTGCTCTCGCCCAACTGCAAGATCAGTGCGCTGCTGTGCATCTACCTGACCGAGCAACCGCGCACCTATGCGCAGGACATCTACGGATTGCACGGCGCATCGTCGCCGTTTCGCCGATGCAAGACGGCCCGCGCCGTGGCGCGGGCCGGTGCTCGGGCGCGTATGAAGCGCGCGCCGGCCGCTACCTTCGGCTTCAGCGTGGCGTTGTCGCCTTGACCGGCGCGGTCTCGACCTTGTTGTCGGCCTTGCGGTTGTCGGTCTTCGTTGCCGGCGCAGTCACTGGCGTGGCCGCCGTGCTGTAGGCAACGCTGTTGACGGTCAGGCCCGCCTGCGAGAACTTCGCAGCGTTGCCCGGGCCGACGCCGCCGACGCGATCGACCAGGTCGGTCCAGTTCTTGAACTCGCCCGACTTGCGAGCACCGAGGATCTTGCCCGACAGCGCCGGGCCGATGCCCTTGATGCTTTCGAGTTCAGCCTGGTTGGCTTTGTTGACTTCGACGGCGGCGTGGGCAGCGAAGGCGAAGGCGGCGAGCAGGGTGGCGATGAGGATGCGCAACATGATGAATCTCCATTCGATTGAGGTTGGGAACCCGCCCGACACCGTGTCGGGCTGATGGAAATTCTGTCGAGCCTAGGCCCGCCTTGGAATCCGCCAAAGGACGGTTCGACGGGGGCCCACCTTTGGGGGAGGCGGTGGTTCTCAGGCCTTGCGCAACACCGCGTACAGGCTGTCGCTGAAGGCGAAGCGGTCGAACGCGTTCATGCGCTGCACCACCAGGCCGGCGCGTTGCGCCATCGCTGCGAGGGTCTGCGGCGTGAAGTAGTTGACGTGGTCGGGCCAGCGGTAGCCGCACCAGCGTTTGCCGCGCAGGTGACGGTTCCAGCTGGCGTAGTTGGGCACCTTGATCAGCACCTGGCCGCCCGCGCGCAAGGCGCGCGCCGCCTCGCGCAGCAGGGGCAGCGGCTGGATCTCGTGTTCGAGAAAGGAGGACATGACGATCAGGTCGAAGAAGCCGCTGCCGAAGGCGGCCATGCCGTCCAGTGCGCTGGCATGCACGCAGCGCCCGCCGTAGGCAGCCAGCGCGGCGTCGGATTCACGCGCCAGCACGTTGCTGATCTCCACGCCGTGCGGGATGCAGCGGCCTCGCAGTTCGTCGTCGAGCCGGTCCATCACGGTGCCGAGCAGCCGGCCTTCGCCGCAACCCAGGTCGAGCAGGCGTATCTGCGCCGAGCCTGATGCGCGCACGATCGCAGTGGCCAGGTCGGCCACCTTGTTGCGCTTGAGCACGCGGTGGCGGAAGCGCTTGGCGGCCTGGCTCATCGCGTACAGCGTGGGCTCGGCGCTGGCGCGGGCCTGCGCCTCGCGCTGCCAGGTCACTTCCCAGGCCAGTTCGGACTGCAGGCTCTCATAGCCGGGCGGGTTTTCCAGGAACACCAGGCCGGTTTCGCGGCACTGCCGCACCACCCACGGTGGCGGCGCAAGGTCGAGCAGGTCGGTCGCGCTCTCACGTTCGAGCAGGGGGCAAACGCGCTTCATGGCCTTCGAGGATGCTCAGCGGACTTCATTCGGTCCAGTGTGCGCCCACCCAGCGCGCTGGCTGCATCACACGAAAGCGCCGATTGCGTCGGCCGGCCAGGGCGTCGGGCGGATTGACTTCGCCGTGGAAGACGACGATGCGCGTGCCCGTGGGGATGACCGGTTCGCGCCAATAGTTGCTCGGCCAGGACGGAATGCAGTGGTACTTGAAGCTGCAGCACCAGCCCTTCGGCCAGTAGGCCAGCTTGCCCTGCTCGTGCAGCGCGTGCGACAGGTACTCCTGCTCGTTGCGATAGCGCTTGCGCACGCCCGCCTGATCCTCGACGAAACGCTGCAGGATATCGGCATGCGCACCGATGCGGAAGCGATAGACCGAAGAGTTGCCCGTCACGCGCCAAGGGCGCTTCCAGTCCTTGATGATCAGGAACTCACCCGGCTGCTCGAAGAACGCTGCAATGTCGCCGACGATGACGATGTCCAGGTCGACGAACAGCGCGGTACCGGCCAGTCCGTGCAGATCGGCCTTGAAGGTGGTGAGCTTGGGCCAGCCTCGGTCGGCGCCCGGCGCCAGGTCGAGCGTGGGCAGCGGCAGGCACTGCACCTCGGCGCGCACACCGCGCTCGTCGTCGGTCAGGCAGACGAAGCGGAACGGGCCGCTCAGATGCCGCTGCACCATGGCAAACAGCCGGTTCACGTATTCCGGTCCGTACTTCGTACCCCACTTCATGCAAAGCACGATGCGCTCGTCGTGCGGACTCACAAGGCAGCCTCCCCGCTGCGCACTGCGGCGGGAGTCCACCGCGAGACGCGGCGGGCCTTCGCGCCGTCCATGTCGGCGCAGGCCGACATGGAGCCGCGGCACTCAACCCCCTTCGGAACGGCCGGACGGGGACTCACAAGGCCTCCAGGCGTCGCGGCGGGAATGTGTCCCAGCCCTGGCATCCAGGGCATTGCCAGAAGTACTGATGAGCTTCGAAGCCGCAGGCCGCACAGCGGTAGCGCTGCAGCGGCCGGGCGGCCGCGGCCACCGTGTCATGCAGGCGCACCGGTGTCTGTGCATCCCAGTCGGCGACCGGGATCTGCAGCACCTGCGCCGTGGCGCTCAGCGTGGGCTGGCGCTGCAGGTGGCCCAGCATCACACGGTGCCGTTGCGCAGGGTCGGATTCCAGCGTGAGCCGCGCCTGCAACAGGTCCATGTCAGGTTCAGCGTCATAGGCGCGTACCAGCATGTCGCGCTCCGATGGGCAGTCACCGCAGGCGACCGCGCTGCGCGCGAAATCGGCTGCGACCAGCGGCCAGGCCGTGGGCTGCTGCATCAGCATGCGCGTCCACGCCTGCAGCGCTTCGCGATGCTGCCCGCCGCGCGCCAGCCGCTGTCCGGTGAGCAGCATCGGGCGCGCCGCAGTAGGTGCGGCTTCGCGCGCGCGCTGCAGTTCCAACTCGGCCTGTTCGGGCTGCTGCCGAGAATCGGCCTCCAATGCCAGTTCGCAGGCGTGGTGCGCGATGCGCGTGGCGAAGGAGCCGGCCGCACGGCCTTCGAGCTCGCGCGCGACCTCGGTCGCCGCGTGCCAGTCGCGTGCCCGTTCGTGCAGCGACAGCAGTGCCAGACGGGCCTCGTCGTCGAAGACCGAGCCTTCGAGCGCCTTGTAGGCGGCTTCGGCGCGGTCGAACAGGCCGGCCTTCATGAAGTCCTCGGCCAAGGCATGCTGGGCTCGGCTGCGTTCGGCGGCCTTCAGGTCGCCGCGTTCCAGCAGATGCTGGTGCACGCGCACCGCACGTTCGAAATCACCGCGCCGCCTGAACAGGCTGCCCAGGCCGAAGTGCAGATCGGTGGTGTCCGGGTCGTGCTGCACGGCCTCGATGAAAGCATCGATGGCCTTGTCGTGCTGCGCGTTGAGCAGCAGGTTCAGGCCCTTGAAGTAGGCTTTCGGCGATGCGCGGTCGTCGCGCTTCGCCTGGCGCAGATCGAAGCGCGATGCCATCCAGCCGAGGGCGAAGGCCACCGGCAGCGCGATCAGCAACCATTGCAGCTCGAAGTCCATCGGGGTCTACAGGCCTTCGCGCGGCGGATGTTCGGGCGTCGCCTCCGAAGGCTTGGCGTCGCGACGCAAGCTTGGCTCGGCAAGGCCCTGCGCGGCCGGCGACAGACGGTGCACCTCGCGGCGGTGGCGCCACCAGGACGGCACCATGGCCAGCACGCCCAACGCACAGCCTGCGGCAAAAACCGCCAGCACGACGATCACCATCGGCGCGTGCCATTCGACGCCGAAGAACCAGCGCACCCTGGCCTCCTGCTGGTTGTTCAGCGCAAAGGCGAACAGCGTGAAGAAGATGAGGGCCCGAAAGAGCCAGACGAGAACTCGCATGCGCGGACGATTCTAGGGCGCGCGCCGCGCCGCCAGCAGCCAGAGGCTACGGTTCGGTCGTGGAGTCGTCGGGGCCCAGCGGCAGGTGGGCGTCGACCGATTCGCGCAACGCCTTGCCGGGCTTGAAATGCGGCACCAGTTTTTCCGGGATGACGACCTGTTCGCCACTGCGCGGATTGCGGCCCACGCGGGGCGGCCGGCGGTTGATGGCAAAGCTGCCGAAACCGCGGATCTCGATGCGGTGCCCCCGCGCCAGCGCGTCGGACATCGCGTCGAGGATCGTCTTGACTGCGAACTCGGTGTCGCGCTGCGTGAGCTGGGCGAAGCGGTCGGCCAGGCGGGCGACAAGATCGGAGCGGGTCATCGAATGGAATCAGTCGTTGCGAAGCGGCTGCGGACTCACGCCAGGCCGGACAAGCCGTCGGCGCCTAGGCTGCGCCGGCCCGGTTTGCGCGGGCCCCGGCGCAGCGTGAGACTCACTCGTCCTTCTGCGTGTCCAGCTTGGCGCGCAACAAGGCGCCCAGGCTGGTGGTGCCAGCCGTCTCGCGCTCGTTGCTCTGGTTCAGGCGCTGCATCGCTTCTTGCTGGTCGACGTTGTCCTTGGCCTTGATCGACAACTGGATCGAACGCGTCTTGCGATCGACGTTGATGATCATGGCGGAGACCTCGTCGCCTTCCTTCAGCACGTTGCGCGCGTCCTCGACCCGGTCGCGGCTGATTTCGCTGGCGCGCAGGTAGCCGGTGACGTCGTCGTTGAGCTGCACTTCGGCACCACGCGGGTCGACGCTCTTGATCTTGCCGGTGACCAGTGCGCCGCGATCGTTGATCGTGGTGAAGCTGCTGAAGGGATCGGTGTCGAGTTGCTTGATGCCCAGCGAGATGCGCTCGCGCTCGACATCCACGGCGAGCACGATGGCTTCGACTTCCTGGCCCTTCTTGTAGTTGCGCACGGCCGTCTCGCCCGGCTCGTGCCAGGACAGGTCGGACAGGTGCACCAGGCCGTCGATGCCCGCAGCCAGGCCGACGAACACGCCGAAGTCGGTGATCGACTTGACCGGTCCGGTGACGCGGTCGCCGCGATTCACGGTGCCGGCGAATTCTTCCCACGGATTGGCCTTGCACTGCTTCATGCCCAGGCTGATGCGGCGCTTGTCCTCGTCGATCTCCAGCACCATGACCTCGACCTCGTCGCCGAGGGTAACCATCTTGTTCGGTGCGACGTTCTTGTTGGTCCAGTCCATCTCGGACACGTGCACCAGGCCTTCGATGCCGGGCTCGATCTCAACGAAGGCGCCGTAGTCGGCGATGTTGGTGATCTTGCCGAACAGGCGTGTGCCGTTCGGATAGCGGCGCGACACGCCCAGCCACGGGTCGTCGCCGAGCTGCTTGATGCCGAGCGAGACGCGGTTCTTTTCCGCATCGAACTTCAGCACCTTGGCCTGCAGTTCCTGGCCGACCTGCACCACCTCGCTGGGGTGGCGCACGCGGCGCCAGGCCATGTCGGTGATGTGCAGCAGGCCGTCGATACCGCCGAGGTCGACGAAGGCGCCGTATTCGGTGATGTTCTTCACCACGCCGTCGACGATCGCACCTTCGTGCAGCGTCTCGAGCAGCTTGGCGCGTTCTTCGCCCATCGAGGCTTCGACCACCGCACGGCGCGACAGCACCACGTTGTTGCGCTTGCGGTCGAGCTTGATGACCTTGAACTCCATGGTCTTGCCCTCGAAGGGCGTCATGTCCTTCACCGGTCGCGTGTCGAGCAGGCTGCCGGGCAGGAACGCACGGATGCCGTTGACGAGCACCGTCAGACCGCCCTTGACCTTGCCGTTGACCGTGCCTTCGACGAAGTCGCCGGACTCCAGCGAGTTCTCCAGCGACATCCACGAGGCCAGGCGCTTGGCCTTGTCGCGCGACAGGATGGTGTCGCCGTAGCCGTTCTCGACCGCGTCGATGGCCACCGAGACGAAATCGCCGACCTGGACTTCAATCTCGCCCTGGTCGTTCTTGAATTCCTCGATCGGGACGTAGGACTCGCTCTTCAAGCCGGCGTTGACGACCACATGGCTGTGTTCGATGCGCACGACTTCGGCAGAGATGACTTCGCCGACGCGCATGTCGCTGCTCTTCAGCGATTCCTCGAACAAGGCGGCGAAGGATTCACCGCCGACATCGGCGGTCTGGGTTTGCATCATGCTGGTTCCTGGGGTTGGGCCGGGGAGGAGGGCGGCGCAACGGGGTTGGCAACGGGAGGTTGCGTGGGTTGAAGAAGCATCAGCCCGTCGGGCCGGGCGGCCGCGGTGGGTCGGGATGATGCACGCTTGGTGCCTCGACCGGAGTCCGCGCGTCGAACGCGCGGACCTCAGTTGAAGGGCCTGCGCTGCTGCCACCAACCCAGCACCTTGTCGACGGATTCGTCAACGGACAGCGCCGAGTTGTCGAGCGACAACGCATCCTCGGCGGCTCTCAGGGGCGAGATGCTTCGGGATCGGTCCCTGGCATCACGCGCCTCGAGGTCTGCACGAAGACTTTCAATTGTAGTGTGAATTCCCTTTGAAATCAATTGCTTATGCCGGCGGATCGCGCGCTGCGCGGCGTCGGCGGTGAGAAAGACCTTGAGCGTGGCCGAAGGAAACACCACCGTGCCCATGT